>CANJHI010000034.1 GCA_947474005.1 Alphaproteobacteria bacterium
CCGGGTCCGATACGGGTGGGTCGATCCGCGGACCGGCCGCATTGTGCGGCATCGCCGGCATCAAGCCGACCTATGGTCTGTCGAGCCGCGCCGGCATCCTCCCGCTTGCCTTCACGCTCGATCATGCCGGTCCGATGGCTTGGACGGCCGAGGACTGCGCGTTGCTGCTGCAGGGCATGGCCGGCCATGATCCGGAAGACCCGGCCAGCGTCAACCGCCCGGTACCGGATTTCACAGCCGAGCTTGGCAAGAGCGTGAAGGGACTACGTATCGGGGTGGTCCGACACTTTTTCGAATTAGATCATCGCGCATCGGACGCCACGCGTGCCGGAATCAACGCGGCGATGGATTTCTTCCGGAAGGAAGGGGCCTCGGTCCGTGACATCACGCTATCTCCGGCGGCCGATTACCACGCAGTTGGTTATCTGATCATGATTACCGAGGCTTTTACTCTGCACGCACCATGGATGCGCGAGCGTTTCATGGACTACGGCGAATTGTTCCGCGACCGTGTCTCACTCGCGGTCACCGTAAGCGGGCCGGACATAATCCAAACCACCCGCCGCCGCCGCATGCTTTGTCACGAAATGGCGGCTGCGATGGAAAATCTCGACATCATCGTCAGCGCGTCTCAGCCTGGTGAGGCGCCGCGCATCGACAGCGTCCCGAAATGGGCCAATATGGAGAAGCCATCCTTCACCATGCCGTTTAACGTAACCGGCTTTCCGGCCATCAGTATTTGCACAGGTTTCGGCGAGGGAGGCCTTCCGGTTGCGATGCAAATGGCCGGCAAACCGTTCACCGAGCCAACACTGTTGCGGGCGGCAAATGCCTATGAAACTGCGATGCCGTGGCGCACACGGCGCCCAGCAATGGCTGAGTGAGGCGGCATAACGGGCGAGGCGGCATTGTCACGGCGATCCGAGTGTAGCGGTTGTCCCTGCTCAAAAATCTATCCGGCCATGAAATCGGTGTGCCGATGAAGGCCTCGGTTGGTGATGTTCGGTGATCGAAGAGCGCGACGCTCGCTCGCGATGAGGACTCCACGCGTTTGTTCTGCGCGCGCCTGCATCCGAGCGATCCAATGGCCGACGGCGACGGCGGCGGGGTTCGGTCAGCGCAAACAGTTCAGGCCGCGCGACGCTCGTAGCGATGGTGCAGGCCGCCGACCTGCGGGAAGGCGATGACAGTGCCTGCGGAGGGCGGCTGTATGGACCGCGGCTCCGGACAATCTTTCGCTCGGCACTTCACCATCCGCAAGCACGGCGGCCGCTAGTAGGCGATACCTCTAAAGTCCTGGTAGATTTTTCAACTCATCGAAGATTTTTTTCCACGACCGCGGTGGCGTCAGGCACATACCGTCCGATCGAACAAACGCGCACTGCCCCTCAGTGCTGTTGTTTTTGCAGATATCCGGGTTCGAATGACGGCACCCCAGCGTCTTGAGCGGCGTATCTTGCTCGGTAAGCGGCCGCCGTTGATCGATCTTCCCTCTACGGGTTTTCATCATGCCGCCCACTCCGCCGACAACGCCTCCGCCTGCTGAAGTACGTTGTGCACCGCCGCGTCCTGCAGGTCGGGCGGGTAGCCGTACCTGCGCAGAATGCGCTTCACCAGAACGCGAATTTGAGCGCGCGCGCTCTCGCGGTGCATCCCGTATGCATACGGGGAAGATGGTGGAGAGGGATTCGAGGGGCGTCTTAGCGAGGCCGAGATCGAGGAAGGGCAGTAGTTACCCGGCTATTTCGCCGACACGAATGCCGCCACCTCTGTGAGTTAGCCCGTAACAAAATCCCGTACCGCGTGGACCCACCGCGAGGTGAGCGCCATCTTCTCGGCGTCGAGGCCGATGGACTGTGAGGAAAACTTGGCGATCACCAGTTCGCGCCGCCGATCGACAAACAGATTCTGTCCGTGAATGCCGAGACAGAACAGCAGCGGTCCACGGGGTCCGTGATCCGCATACCACTTTGCGCGATACGTCATCGGTGCGCCCGGAAAGTAAGGAGCGAGAGTGCCCTTGTCCCAAGCATCGCGGTCGCCGCCCTGCTCGAGATCTGCGATCCAGGATTCCGGCACGATCTGCCGCGTGCTTCGTGCGCCGCCCTCCACCAACAGCTGCCCGACGCGCGCGAGGTCTCGCGTTGCCATACACATTCCGCCGGCCGCACGCGGCGCACCCAATCGGTCGACGGTGATGTCGGCACTGCGCTCGGCCCCGAGCGGTTGCCATAAGAGTTCCGAGAACACATCTACATAGCGCTGTCCCGTCGCGCGCTCTATCGCCCAGCCCAGCAGGTCGGTTCCAGGCGACACGTAATTGGTGGGGCCGCCGTGCGGTCGAGACGGCTCATTGAGTGTGGCGAGGAATGATCGAACATCTGCCGGTCGATCGTTCGGCTCGACCGGATTCCAACCCATCGCTTTGCGGTATTCGACGATGGGACCGCCCGTCTCCGCGTAGTTCTCGTCGTAGACGATGCCCGCGCGCATATCCAAAAGATGGCGGATGGAAATGCCCGCGTAGGAGCCCTTCCCCACTTCCGGAACCAGATCGGTCACCGGTCGCTCCGGGCGCAACTCTTTCTGAACCTCCCGGACGCCAGCCAGCAGGCCGACCATCGATTTCGAAACGGACATCAAAATGTGCGGCGAGCAGCCCGTCATACCATTGGCGTACTGCTCAGCAATGATCCGGCCGCGATGCAAAATGACGAGACCATCCGCATCCGATGCCAACAGAAACTCGGTATGCGTCATTGTGCGTCCAGACGCATCTGCAAGCTTGACCGCAGCCAGGCTACGTGGGGCGCTGGCCAAGGCGCGCATGCTGGTCGGATCGTGGGCGATCTCAGCTGTTGGAATGAACTCGCGGACATGGTGGAAGGCCCAGCGGCTGTACGGAGACGTCCGCCAGTTCGCCAGCGTCACCTGCTGAGCTTCAGGTGCTGGGAATGTGTCCATCATGCCAGACATCTCTATCTCCACCCTTGCCGCGAGTCCGCTTTAAACCTACTCGTCGATTCTTGCGGTAGCGACGATAGCAACAGTGGCCAGTTGGCGGAAGCCGATCGGCCCTGCGCGGTAGCTCGGCCTGCGCCCCTGAAACGAGATCAGACCGAGAGTTAGATATCTAGGCATTTTGAGTTCAAGACCCAGCACAAAATGGCACGTAGGGAGCACACGCCGGTCGCCTGGTTCTCGCAGCTCGTGCCCGTGGAGCCGATGGCATTCTCGTCCGGCGAGAGAAGGGCGGTGCCATCAAGAAGCCGTAAGCCGCTCTTGGTGTCGTCGCTGACGGCGACCTTGGGCCGGCCACCGAGCGGGCCCTCATTGCCTTCCAGAAGGCAAGGGGACTGGCCGCAGATGGCGTAGCTGGCCCGAAGACCCTCGCCGCGATCGGCATCACTCTGGAGGCTGCATGATGCCTCTTGTTCCCTTGCTGCTCGGCATCGCACCCACGGTCGCCAGCTGGATCCTGGGGGACAAGACCGGCGGCGCAGTTGAGAAGGTGACTAGGGCCTGTCGTCAATTGAGCCAAATGGTTGCGGCAGGGACGGGTTGTCACGCACGCGCTCGGAACTGGACTGAGCGACAGTGGGTTGGTCGACACTGGGTTGGGCGACAGCGGGCTGAGCAACGTCAGGCGCGACCGCGACCGGCGTGGCCGTCTGCGCCCAGCAAGGCGCCGCGGCAAGAAACACGAGAAAGGCAAAAGTTGCGGTCTTCGTCATGACTGGATGTTAACATGTCCGAGGAGGACAACGCATGAAGGGCAGGGTGGTTGCGATCGCAGGGCTGGTCGCCGGATTGACCAGCGCAGCCTTCGCTCAAACGCTGGGTGCAGAGGCTGCTCGCACCTACGCCGACTTCCAGAATCTGGGACCCCATCGTGCCTTCGCGATCGCCGCCGACGGCAAGGGATATCTTTGGGCCGGTAGCGGGGGCGCCGATCCCGCGACCGCGGTTACGAGCGTGCTGAAATCCTGTGCCGATCGCAGCAAGTCGGTGTGCACGCTCTACGCCGTCAACAATATCGTCCTGAACGGCCGGGACTGGAAGACTGCCGCGCCACCGGCGCTGCCCCCGATCGGGCGTCTGCGGCCTGAGCCCTATTGGGAAAACAAGGGCCCGCAAGCTGCAGCCGGATTGATCGTCTGGAGCCATGGTTACATGTCCGGCAAGAACGCCACCGAGAGCGCACCGCAAGGCTGGGTCGGTCGCTTCACCCAGGCGGACTACGATCTCTATCGCTTCGACCGCGAGTGGATCCGCGATTGGCCGGGCGACGCGACCCAACTCGCCGACGCCGTGCGGCAGGCCAAGGCGATGGGATATCGTCGTGTGATCCTTGCAGGACAGTCCGCCGGCGCCTGGGTCTCTCTTGCCGCCACGATGCGCGGCGCTCCCGTCGATGGCGTGATATCGGTGTCCGCCGCTCACCATGGAGAGGTCAAGGACATGCGCGACGTCTCGGTGGCGCGTTCGGAGTGGCAGCAGGTCGTCAAAGGCCTCAAGCCCGGACCGCGACTGGTCGTCGTAAATTTTGTCGGCGACAGCTACGATGTGGGTGGACGCATGGACGATGCCCGGGCGGCATTCGCGGCATCCGGCGCACAAGGTCTCGTCATCTCAGACCCGGAAGGCTTCAAGGGCCACGGTGCGGGATACGACAATTCTTTCGCCCGCAAGTTCGGCCCCTGCATCCAAGCCTTCATCGAGAAGGGTGTGCGGCAGGCGCCGTGCGGTTGACGGCCCACAATCAGGTCGTCTTGCTCGAGCCTCAGGGCATATAGGAGCCACCGTTGACGTGCAGCACCTGGCCGGTCGTGGCGTTCGCCTCGTCGGAAGCGAGGAACACCGCGGTGCGCGCAATCTGTTCGGGCGTCAGCAGCCGGCCGCCGAGCGGAATGGTGATGCGCGCCATCTCGACTAGTTCATCGTCGCTGTTGCCATAGCGCGGCTGGGCGGTGTCGGTGAGGCCGGGCGCGATGGCGTTGACCCGGATGTTGTAGGGCGCAAGTTCAAGCGCCAACGCCCGCGTCATCGACACCACGCCGCCCTTGCTGGCGCTGTAGTGCACGCCGCGCACCGCGCCACGGATCGCCGACGAGGAAAGATTGATCACCGACCCGCCAGGCCGGCCCGCCGCGATCAGCGCCTTGGCCACCGCGATGGTGGCAAAGCAGCCCGCCTTCAGATTGATGTCGAGCACATGGTCCCAGTCGCTCTCGCGCATCTCGAGCAACGGCACCCGGGGATAGACGCCGGCGTTGTTCACCAGGATGTCGGGGGCGCCGAGCGCGCGGACGGTCTCGGCCACCATCGCCTCGACCTCGGGAAGCCGGGCGACGTCTGCCCTGATGAGGTGCGCGCGGCGGCCGGCGGCCCGGATCCTGGCGGCCACGGCCTCGGCAGCGGCCTGATTGTCGAGCCAACTCAGGGCCACGTCGGCGCCCTCCCCAGCCAGCGCCACCGCGATGGCCGCCCCGATGCCCTGCTGAGCGCCCGTCACCAACGCCACCTTGCCTGCCAGTTTCATGCGAAAATCCCCATCCGATGGCCATTCTGTCCGATCCCGGCACGCTTGCACGGACTGGGCCGCGTCGCTATAAGCCCCGTTCCTTCGAGTGGCCTGGCCAATAAGGGCATTGCCTCGGCTGCTTTGTAAGGACTTTTCGGCTTTCGGGCCGGGACCTGCGCTCCGGCGCTAACCCTTTGAAAAGGAACAAAAATGCCCAAGATGAAGACCAAGAGCGGGGCCAAAAAGCGTTTTCGCTTCACGGCCACCGGCAAAGTAAAGCATGGCGTCGTCGGCAAGCGGCACGGCATGAGCAAGCGGGGCAACCGCTTCCTGCGCCAGGCGACTGGGATGGCCATCGTGTCCGATCCGGACACGCGGATCATCAAGCGCAACTTCTTTCCGTACGAGAGGTAGACCATGTCACGCGTTAAGCGGGGCGTGCCTGCACACGCTCGTCACAAGAAAGTCCTCAAGCTCGCCAAGGGCTATCGCGGCCGTTCCAATGCGGCATTCCGCGTCGCCATCGAGAAGGTCGAGAAGGGTCTGCAGTACGCCTATCGCGATCGCCGCAACAAGAAGCGCGCGTTCCGTGGCCTGTGGATCCAGCGCATCAACGCCGCGACCCGCGAGCATGGCCTCACCTACTCGCAGTTCATGAACGGCATCCTGAAGGCCGGGATCGAGGTCGACCGCAAGGTCATGGCCGATCTCGCCGTGCGGGAGCCGGCGGCGTTTAAGGCCCTGGTCGACCAGGCCCAGGCCGCCCTCAAGTAAGTTCGCGGCGCCGTACAACGGCGCAACGAATGGAGATCTCAAAGAGGGAGCCTGGACCGCAGGCTCCCTTTTTCGTGTTCGGTTCGGAGTGAGCGACGGATGAGTGATCTTTCGACCATACGCAACGAGGCACTGGACGCCGTATCGGCCGCCGCCGATCTTGGCGCGCTCGAAGCCGCGCGCGTGGCCGTGCTCGGCAAGAAGGGCAGCGTCACCGGCCTGATGAAGACCCTGGGCGCGATGGCGCCCGAACAGCGGAAAGAATTCGGCGCGAAAGTCAACGAGCTGAAGGGCGAGGTCGAAGCGGCGCTCGAAGCCCGCAAGGGAACGCTCGGTGCATCGGCACTGACGGCGCGGCTCGCGTCGGAGAAGATCGACGTCAGTCTGCCGCCGCGGCCAGCCCGCGAAGGAACACTGCACCCAATCGGTCAGGTGATGGACGAACTCGGCATCATCTTCGGAGAGATGGGTTTCACCTGGGCCGACGGCCCCGACATCGAGGACGACTGGCACAACTTCACCGCGCTCAACATCCCCCCCGACCATCCGGCGCGGCAGATGCAGGACACGTTCTATCTGCCGCCGCGCGCCGACGGCACGCCCGTCGTGCTGCGCACGCACACGTCGCCAGTGCAGGCGCGGACCATGTTGAGCAAGGACGTACAGAAGATGCTGGCCGACGGCGGATCTCTCCGCATCATCGTGCCCGGCCGCACCTTCCGCATCGATAGCGACGCCACGCACACGCCGATGTTCCACCAGGTCGAGGGCCTGGTGATCGACCGCACGACGCACATGGGCCACCTCAAGGGCTGCCTGGTCGATTTCTGCCGCGCCTTCTTCGAGATCGACGACCTGCCGCTGCGCTTCCGCCCCTCCTACTTCCCCTTCACCGAGCCCTCGGCCGAAGTCGACATCGGCTGCTCGTGGAAGGACGGCGAACTCAAGATCGGCGCCGGCGATTCGTGGCTAGAGATCCTGGGCTCCGGCATGGTCCATCCCAACGTGATCCGGAATTGCGGGCTCGATCCCGCCGTCTACCAGGGCTTCGCCTTCGGCATGGGCATCGATCGCATCGCCATGCTCAAGTACGGCATCCCCGACCTGCGCTCGTTCTTCGACGCCGACCTGCGCTGGCTGCGTCACTACGGTTTCTCCGCGCTGGAGGCCGTACGATGAAGTTCACGCTCTCCTGGCTGAAGGAACATCTCGACACCAAGGCGACGCTCGCCGAGGTGCGCGACACGCTGACCATGCTCGGCCTCGAGGTCGAGGGCATCACCAATCCGGCCGAGGCGCTAAAAGGCTTCGTGGTCGGCTACGTCGTCGAGGCGGTCCAGCATCCCAACGCCGACCGGCTGCGCGTCTGCAAGGTCGACACCGGCGCCGGCACCATCGTCCAGGTCGTGTGCGGCGCGCCCAACGCGCGGACCGGCATGAAGGGCATCTTCGCGCCAGCCGGCAGCTATATCCCCGGCACCAACATGCTGCTGAAGGCGAGCAAGATCCGCGGCGAGGAATCGAACGGCATGCTCTGCTCCTCGCGCGAGCTGCAGCTGGGCGACGACCACAGCGGCATCATCGACCTGGCGCCCGAGGCGGTGATCGGCCAGCCGGCGGCGGAAGCGCTCGGCCTCGACGATGCCGTGATCGAGATCAAGGCGACACCCAACCGCGGCGATTGCCTGGGCGTGCACGGCATCGCACGCGATCTCGCAGCCGCCGGCCTCGGCACGCTGAAGCCCCTGAAGGCCGACAAGATCAAGGGCGGCTACGCGAGCCCGATCAAGTGGACGCACGGCTACGAGGCCACGCCCGACAGCCCCTGCCCGATCGTGGTCGGCCGGCATTTCCGCGGCATCAAGAACGGCCCGTCGCCGGACTGGCTGCAGCGCCGGCTGAAGGCGATCGGCCTCAGGCCGATCTCGGCGCTGGTCGACATCACCAACCTGGTGACGTTCGACCTCAACCGGCCGCTACATGTGTTCGACGCCGGCAAGCTCGTGGGCGATCTCGTCATGCGCCAGGCGCGCGAGGGCGAGCAGATCCTGGCGCTCGACGGCAAGACTTATACGCTCGATCCAACGATGGCCGTCATCGCCGACTCCAAGGGCGTGCATGGCATCGGCGGCATCATGGGCGGCGAGGATACCGGTGTGCGCGACGATACGACGGAAGTCTTCCTCGAAGTCGCCTACTTCGATCCCATCCGCACCGCCGCCTCGGGCCGCAAGCTCGGTGTCCAGTCGGACGCGCGCTACCGCTTCGAGCGCGGCATCGATCCCGAGTCGGTGTGGTGGGGCGCCGAGGTAGCGGCCCGGCTGATCCTGGAACTGTGCGGCGGCGAGGCGAGCGAAACCGTGTCGAGCGGCGTCATGCCGACCTGGCCGCGGAGTTTTACCCTGCGCCCCGATCGCGTGAAGACTCTCACCGGCATCTACGTGCCGAGCACCGAGACCGCCGCCATCCTCGGCAAGCTCGGCTTCAAGGTCGACGGCCAAGGCCCGTGGACGGCGGCCGTTCCCTCGTGGCGTCCCGACATCGTGGGCGAGGCCGATCTGGTGGAAGAAGTGACCCGCGTCTGGGGCTTCGACAAGATCCCGACGACCTCGCTGCCGCGGCTGTCGGCGACCTCCAAGCCGGTGCGCGATCCGATGCAGCGCCGCGTGCCGCAGGCCCGCCGGGCGCTGGGCGCGCGCGGCATGAACGAGGCTGTCACCTGGTCGTTCCTGCCGTACAAGAAGGCGGAGCGCTTCGGCGGTGGTCAGCCCGACCTGCGCCTGCTGAACTCGATCGACGCCACGCTCGACACCATGCGGCCCTCGATCCTGCCCAACCTGATCGAGGCGGCGACGCGCAACGAGGCGCGCGGCCTTTCCGACCCGGCACTGTTCGAAGTCGGCCCACAGTACAAGGACGCGAGCCCCACCGGGCAGCGCACCGTGGCAGCGGGGCTGCGCCACAACATGGCCGTGCCGCGCAACTGGGCAGGCCCCGCCCGCACGGTCGACGCCTTCGACGCCAAGGCCGACGCACTCGCGGTGCTGGCCGGCATCGGTGCGCCGGTCGAGAACATGTCGACTCAGGCAGGTGCGCCCGACTGGTATCACCCCGGCCGCTCCGGCGCGATCAAGCTTGGCGACCGCGTGATGGCGCATTTCGGCGAGCTGCATCCCGAGATCGCCGCCGCCGCTGACCTCAAAGCCGTTGCGGTCTTCGAGGTGTTCCTCGACGCCCCGCCACCGCCCAAGGCGAAAGCCAGCAAGGCGCGGCCCAAGCTCGTGCTCTCGCCCTTCCAGCCGGTCGAGCGCGACTTCGCCTTCCTGGTCGATGCCGCCGTCGAGGCGGAGAAAATCGTCCGCGCCGCGCGCAATGCCGACAAGGCGCTGATCACCGGCGCGCGGGCCTTCGACCTCTACGCCGGCAAGGGCGTGCCCGAGGGCAAGAAATCCATCGCCATCGCCGTCACCCTGCAGCCGGTCGAGCGCACGCTCACCGATGCGGAGATCGAGGCGGTGTCGGCCAAGATCGTCGCCGCCGTCACCAAGGCGACCGGCGCCCAATTACGTGGTTAAGCTGCGTGGGTAGAGTTCAAGTGAAATGACCGACCTGTCGTTGATCCGCAATTTCTCGATCATTGCCCATATCGACCATGGCAAGAGCACGCTGGCCGACCGGCTGATGATGGCCTGTGGTGCGGTGAGCGAACGCGACTTCCACGACCAGATGCTCGATTCGATGGATATCGAGCGCGAGCGCGGCATCACCATCAAGGCGCAGACCGTGCGCCTCAACTACAAGGCCAAGGACGGCAAGACCTACGTCCTGAACCTGATGGACACGCCCGGCCACGTCGACTTCGCCTACGAGGTCAGCCGTTCGCTCGCCGCCTGCGAGGGTTCGCTGCTGGTGGTCGACGCCAGCCAAGGCGTCGAGGCGCAGACGCTCGCGAACGCCTACCACGCGATCGAGGTCAATCACGAGATCATCCCGGTCCTGAACAAGATCGACCTGCCCTCGGCCGATCCCGATCGGGTGTGCAAGGAGATCGAGGACGTGGTCGGCATCGACACGTCCGAAGCCGTCATGGTCTCGGCCAAGACCGGCCTTGGCATCGACGACCTGCTCGAGGCCATGGTGAAGCGCCTGCCGGCGCCCAAGGGCAGTCGCGAGGCGCCGCTGAAGGCCTTGCTGGTCGACAGCTGGTACGACCCATATCTCGGCGTCGTCACGCTGGTGCGCGTCCAGGACGGCGTACTGAAGAAGGGCCTGAAGATCCGCATGATGGCGGCCGCTGCGGCGTACGACCTCGACAAGGTCGGCGTCTTCGCGCCCAAGGCCACCGACGTGGCGGAACTCGGGCCGGGCGAAATAGGCTTCATCATCGCCGGCATCAAGACCATCGCCGACTGCAAGGTGGGCGACACCATCACCGACGACCGCAAGCCCGCGACCGAGATGCTGGCCGGCTTCAAGCCCAGCGTCCCGGTAGTGTTCTGCGGTCTCTTCCCCGCCGATGCCGCCGAGTTCGAGACGCTGCGCGAGTCGCTCTCCAAGCTCCGCCTCAACGACTCGTCCTTCCATTTCGAGGCGGAGACCAGCGCGGCGCTGGGCTTCGGCTTCCGCTGCGGCTTCCTCGGCCTGCTGCATCTCGAGATCGTGCAGGAGCGGCTGGAGCGCGAGTTCAATCTCGACCTCGTCACGACGGCGCCTTCGGTCGTCTACAAGGTGAAGATGACCGACGGCTCATCGATGGAGCTGCACAATCCGGCCGACTATCCCGACCCGATGAAGATCGAGACGATGCAGGAGCCGTGGATCAAGGCCACGATCATCACGCCCGACGAGCATCTCGGCTCCGTGCTGACGCTCTGCCAGGACCGCCGCGGCCAGCAGATCGAGCTCACCTATGCCGGCACGCGCGCCATGGCGATCTATCGCCTGCCGCTGAACGAGGTCGTATTCGACTTCTACGACCGGCTGAAGTCGATGACGCGCGGCTATGCGAGCTTCGATTACGAGATGGACGGCTACGAGGAGAGCGAGCTGGTGAAGCTCGCCATCCTGGTGAATTCCGAGCCGGTCGATGCGCTGTCGATGATCGTGCACAAGAACGCCGCCGAGAGCCGCGGCCGGGCACTGTGCGAGCGGCTGAAGGACCTGATTCCGCGCCAGCTCTTCAAGATCGCCATCCAGGCCGCGATCGGCGGACGCGTGGTCGCGCGCGAGACGATCAGCCCGATGCGCAAGGACGTGCTGGCCAAGTGCTACGGCGGCGACATCAGCCGCAAGAAGAAGCTCCTGGAGAAGCAGAAGAAGGGCAAGAAGCGGATGCGGCAGATCGGCGAGGTGGAGATCCCGCAGTCGGCCTTCATCGCGGCCCTGAAGATGGATAATCGCTGATTTTCTGAGCGCGCTGACTAGCTGAGCCCGCGGCTGCGCCGGCGCCGGGGCGGGCGCGAGCCGATGAAGAAGCCGGGCTCGCGTTGACGGCCGCCCTGCTCGCCCAGCCACAGGCAGACGAGACCCACGATCAGGACGGCCGGCAGGACCGGCACCATCAGGATGGGCCGCACGATCCAGTTCCACAGCGCCGCCGAGAGATGCCTCTGGACGACGCTTTTGGTATCGGCCAGCGAGCGGGCATCGAGGTGCGACCACAGGTCGCCGAACCCCAGCAGATGGAAAGACCCTTCCGCCCACCAGGCGAGGCCGTCATGCACCACCGCCGCAACGGCTATCGCCAGCAGCAGCCACCCCAATACGCGAAACACCACCATCGATCCCCCAAATGGCGGCTGGCACCCTAGCCAAGGCGACCGTCCGGGGGAAGATGCCGTTGCCCACGGCGACGGTCGCGCTATAAGAGCGGCCGACCGCACTCCCCGGACAGGTGGCCGAGCGGTTTAAGGCACACGCTTGGAAAGCGTGCGTGGTGTAACAGCCACCGCGGGTTCGAATCCCGCCCTGTCCGCCAGAGAGTCTTTCACGAGACTTTCAACTTGGGCACGTATTCCCAAACACCCTGGATTCCCCCTCGGCGAGGGGAGCCATCGAGGTGGTGGACGTCCCGCGCCTCCGCTATGCTTCTCCATCGACAAGCATCAGGGAGGCGTTGTTATGCGCGTTTCTTCCCGTCAGTCGCGTCGAGTATTCCTTCAGCGTACAGCGCTCGGCACCGCCGGCGCCCTGCTCAGCCCGGCCATCGCACGGGCCCAGCCGAAAAGCCTCACGATGATGCACGAGAGCTCGTTCGTGCCGCCCTATGACGCCTTCTTCAAGAACAAGCTTGCGGCCGCCTATGAGAAGTTGACCGGCATCAAGGTGAACTACGATGTGGTCAGCGTCGGCAGCCTGCTGACCCGCGTCACCACCGCGGCGGAGAATTCCAGCGGTCCCGACATGACCGCGATCGGCTTCAACTGGGCCTTCCTGTTCGACGACAAGTTCCTCGACGTGAGCGACATCGCGGCGGAAATCGGCAAGGAATCCGGCGGCTGGTACGACTCGGCGCAGGAATCGGTGGTGGTCAACGGCAAGTGGAAGGCGATCCCGTTCGGCAACATCGGCCAGCTGATGAACTGGCGCACCGACTGGTTCAAGCAGGCCGGCTACGACAAGTTCCCCGATACCTGGGACGAGTTGCTGGAGGCCGGCATCAAGCTGAAGAAGGCCGGCCATCCGTTCGGCTTCGAACTCGGTCACGGCTTCGGCGACAATCACGGCTGGCTCTATCCGCTGCTGTGGTCCTACGGCGGCCGCGAGGTCGAGGCCGACGGCAAGACCATCGTGATCGATTCCGACGAGACCGCGCGGGCGATCGACTTCTGCCGCAAGTTCTTCAAGGAGACCATGTTCGAGGACGTGCTCGGCTGGACCGACGTCAACAACAACAAGGCCTTCCTGTCGGAGCAGATCTCCTGCACCAACAATGCCGAATCGATCCTGTGGTCGGCCAAGAAGGACTTTCCGGACATGGCCAAGGTGATCGACCAGTCGGAGAATCCGAAGGGGCCGAAGGGCCGCTTCCACATGCTGAACCCGCTGTGCCACTCGATCTTCACGCATACCAAGGACCAGAAGGCGGCCAAGGACTTCCTGCGCTGGCTGATGGCGCCGCCGCAGGCCGGTGCCTGGTACGATGTGGCGGTCACCTACTACCAGCCGTTCCTGCATGCCTATGACGACGCGCCGATGTGGAAGGTCGAGCCGCGCAACCTGCCCTACCGCGACGCGCTCAAAACAGCGCATCTGCCGGGGTGGCCGGCGCCGCTCAGCCGGGCGCAGTCGGAGAGCGTGGCGAAATTCGTCGTGGTCGACATGTTCGCCAAGGCCTGCGCCGGTAAATCGACCAAGGACGTTATCGCCGACGCCCAGGCGCAGCTGAAGCAGATCTACAAGCAGGCGTAAGCGGATGACGGCAGTGTTCGCGCCGGCGGAGGTGCGTCGGCGCCCGGCGTTCTCGTTGGGACGCTGGCTGGAGCGCGAGGGCGTTTTCAGCTGGCTGATGGTGGCGCTGCCGGTCGCCTTCCTGGTGTTGATGGTCGGCTATCCGTTCTTCTACGGCATTTGGCTCAGCCTGCAGGACCGGCCAGTGGCCAAGCCCGGCGTGTTCATCGGCCTGGCCAATTTCGTCAACGATTGGCACGACCCGGTGTTCCGGCAGGTCGTGGTCAACACCTTCGTCTACACCATCGCCGCGACGCTCCTGAAGATGGTGGGCGGCCTCGGGCTTGCCCTGGTGATGAACCAGGATTTCCGCTTCAAGAACCTGACGCGCGCGCTCCTGCTGCTGCCGTTCATCGTGCCGACCGTGCTGTCGACCATCGCCTGGCAGTGGATCCTCGATCCCGCCTTCAGCGTGATCAACTGGGCGCTGAAGGTGGCCGACATCGCCGACCCCGGCCCAAGCTGGCTCGGCAACCCGCACCTGGCGATGTTCTCGCTGATCATGGTCAACACCTGGCGCGGCCTGCCGTTCTACGCCATCACCCTGCTGGCCGGCCTGCAGACCATCTCGCCCGAGCTCTATGAGGCCGCGACCATCGACGGCGCTGGCCGCTGGACCCGCTTCCGCTACGTCACCCTGCCGCTGCTCAAGCCAGTGATCTTCATCGTCACCATGTTCTCGGTAATCTTCACCTTCTCCGATTTCCAGCTGATCTACGTGCTGACGCGCGGCGGGCCGGCCAACGCCACCCATGTCTTCGCCACCTATGCCTTCGACGTGGCCATGGGCGCGGGCCAGTTCGGCCAGGGCGCGTCGATCGCGCTCTCCATGGTGCCGCCGCTGGCGCTGATCATCCTCGCCATGGCGATCTACATGCGTTCGGAGAAGTCATGACGGTCGAGCACCGCGGCTGGCGGACGCGCCTGCTGACACTGTGGCTGCCGCTCGGCGTCTCGTTGGTGTTCGCGCTGTTCCCGTTCTACTGGATGGCGATCACCTCGCTGAAATCCAACCAGGAACTCTACAACCGCAAGGTCATGCCGCTGATCGTGCATCACCCGACGCTGAAGCACTATGTCGACCTGCTGACCGAGACCAGCTTCCTGGAGTGGACCTGGAACACCTTCCTGGTGGCGGTTGTATCGACGGCGATCTCGCTGGTGTTCGGCGCCATGCTGGCCTATCCGCTGGCGCGCATGCGCTTCGCCGGCGCGACCATGGTTTCCTTCGCCATCGCCGCGACCTACCTGGTGCCACAGCCGCTGCTGTTCGTGCCGCTGGCCGACCTGATCAACCGGCTCGGCCTCGGCGATACGCTGACCTCGGTGATGCTGACCTACCCGACCTTGCTGATACCGTTCTGCGCCTGGCTGCTGATGGGCTATTTCCGCACCGTGCCGATCGAGCTCGAGGATGCCGCCCGGATCGACGGCGCCAGTCGGCTGCAGACGCTGACCAAGATCGTCCTGCCGCTGTGCGGCCCGGGCTTCATCTCTGCCGGGATTTTCGCCTTCACCCTGGCGCAGAACGAGTTCCTCTACGCGTTGATCTTCCTGACCAAGACCGAGGTCCGCACGGTTCCGGTCGGCGCCATCGCCGAGCTGGTGAAGGGCGACGTGTTCTACTGGGGCCAGCTGATGGCAGCGGCCCTGCTCGGCTCGATTCCCGTGGCGATCATCTATTCGTTCTTCGTCGAGCACTACGTCGCGGGACTGACGGCCGGTTCGGTCAAGGGCTGAAAGGCTTCCTTGGTCCCGCGACCACGCGCCGAAAATATTTTTTCTGTTGGCAAAGAATTTACCGTGGAGAATGGTTCGCGCAGCACCTCGCACGCCGCGCGGCAATGCTTGCGCCATCTGCCCGGGAGGAAGGAATGACGAGCGTACTCGACGACTACCTGGTGGATCCCGAGCTATCCCTCTTGGACAAGACGCGGATACAGGCCCAGGTGCTGCTGCCGGTGCTGCGCGCGTTGCGGGCCGAGCTGGGCAAGAACAAGGCCGACGCCCTCGTGAAGCAGGCCCTGCGCGACTGGTCGAAGCAGCTGTTCGGAGCCATTGGAGATGGCATAGAAGGCAGCCCGCGGCGCAAATGGGCGGCCATCCAAAGCGTCTGAGGCGAGGTCTCCGGGCGGGAAGTCGAGGTCGAGGTTCTACGCCAGGACAAAGAGGCGATGGACATCGACGTGACGCGCTGCCGCTTCGCCGGGTTCTTCCGCACCCTCGGCGAACCCGCACTGGGCGCGCTGCTGATATGCGAGGCCGATTTCGACATCGCCGCAGCCGGCGATGGCGAGGTGAGCCTGGAGCGCGCCCAGACGATCATGCAGGGCGCACCGAGCTGTACCTTCCGCTACAGGTTTGCGCCGCGCTGACGCTCGCCGATTCAGCCTGGCGGCTTGCTCGTCCACCGGGGCGGCAGCAGCCGTGTATTGAGGAAGAAGCGAGCGCTGTTGTCGGTGATCCGGAAGCTGCCCAGCAGCGGCAGGTCGTACGTGCCGCGGAAGTAGATTTCCGACCGCTGGGCGACGCCCGAATCATCGTTGACCGCATGCCCGATCAGCGTCCGGTAAGGACAGGTGAAGGTCGCGGACTCGCCTGGTTCGAGCCCCGAGGCGCCAGCCGGAAACCGTACGTCGTTTGCGCCGATCATGGTCGGCTCCATCCCCGAGGCGCGGACATGCGCCAGGACGCAGCTGATTTTCAGGTTCGCCAGTGCGAACCAGGGGTTCTTGTTCTCGACCTGGAACGTCACGTCGAAAGGCGAGCCTGCCGTCACATCGCCTGACGCGTAGCTCGGTGTCGGCCGCAGCGACCATGCGCCAAAACCGATGCCGGCGAGCAGCCCGATGACGAGCAGAGCCAAGAACGCCTGCTGAACCGACCGCGCGCCGCCCTGCGCAAGCAACATCAGTTCCTGCTGAAGCGTCAGCGGTGGCGGCCTGGGTGCCCGGGCGCGCGGTTGCCGTCGCGGCCCCGGCTTGGCGCGCGCGGCGCTGCTTTCCCCGGGCTTTCTTCTCGACTTCTGCTTGGCAGCCATTCCGCCGCCTACCGTCGCGCCAGCATCTCGGTCGCCAGAAGCTCCCATTCTTCTTCGAGCGTCGACTTCGACGGCGTTACACCGGCCTGCCGGTACCAGTAGCCCGCATTCGCCAGATCGCCCTCCTGGCGATGCAGGTGCGCATGCACCCTGTCGCAATCCGGCTCGCCTTCGTGCTGCTGGACGCACTCATGGGCGCGCGCCCAATCGCCACGCAGGAGCCACCACAGCGCCTGCAGGGAAGGCGCCACGTCGGATGGAGGCTGCTCCGCCGAGACGCTCTTCCGGAATGAATCGATCATTGTCATGGCCGAAGTATAGCTTGAATTTCAGCCGGCGAGGACCGGCTCGCTCCCCACGATGGTCGTCCGGTGCATCACGCGGCGTTCGGCGGGATCGTGCGGCGTGACGGCGTGGACGGTGCAACGGTTGTCCCACATCAGCACGTCGTCCGGTTCCCAGCTGTGCCGGTACATGTACTTCGGCTGGGAGGAGAACTCCGTCAGTTCCTCGATCAGCTTGGCCGCGGCGCCATCGTCCAGGCCTTCGATGGCATCGTTGTAGATCGAGCTGATGTAGAGCGACTTGGCGCCGGTGACGGGATGGCGTCGCACCATCGGATGCCAGACCGGCGGCATTGCCGCCTGTTCTTCCGGCGTCGGCGGCGGCGAGCCCACCAGCCTCGCCAACATGCCGAAGTCGTGTCGTGCCTTCCGGCCTTCGACCTGCCGGCGCAGGCTCTCCGGCAGATCATCGTAGACCATGTACATGTTGATGAACTGCGTGATGCCGCCGGTCCGGCTGATCTCGATGCCATGCAGCAGAGATCCCACGCTCGGTGTCGGCCGGTAGCTCGAATCGGTGTGCCACATGCGCGACGAGGAGAGTTGCTTTTGCGACGGCTCGGAGGGGCGCATGACGCGATCCTGATCGTCGACGTTCGAGACGAGGAAGATTTCCCTCACCCTGTCCGACCGGAGATGAAGGGAGGTCTGATGGAAGATCTCCGGAGCCCCGAAGTGGCGGGTGAACGCCACATGCTCCTGGTCGGTGATACGCTGGCCGGGAAACACCACGACCAGATGCTTCATCCAGGCGTCGCTGACCGCCTGCAGCGTTTCGGCATCCATCGGCCGACGCATGTCGACGCCGCAGATTTCCGCACCAAGAGCGGGATGTCTCGGGATGACGGTGATGGTCATGACGGTTGTCGATGGTAGACTTCCCCAAATATTGAGCAAGGGGACGGACAAGATGGATTTCACCGGAAAAGTTGCCCTGATCACGGGCGGTGGCAACGGGATCGGCCGCGCGACCGCCGTGGGTTTCGCCCAGCGAGGCGCCAAGGTCGTGGTGGTGGACCGCGACGGCACGGCGGCAGAGGCGACCACCGGCATCATCCGCCAAAAGGGCGGCGAGGCGATCGCCGTCACCGCAGACGTCACGAAGTCGGACGAGGTGAAGGCCTATGTGAAGGCCACCATCGACAAGTTCGGGCGGATCGACTGCTTTTTCAACAACGCCGGCATCGAGGGCAAACTGGCCCCGACGGCGGAATATGACGAGGCAATGTTCGATGCCGTGATCGGCGTCAATGTGAAGGGCGTGTTCCTGGGGCTGCGCCACGTCCTGCCGGAGATGATCCGCCAGGGCAGCGGCGCGGTGGTCAACACGGCCTCGGTCGCGGGCCTGGTCGGCTCGCCCGGCATGCCGGCCTATGTGGCGTCCAAGCATGCCGTGATCGGCCTCACCAAGGTCGCGGCCGGCGATGTCGGGCGCCAAGGCATACGGGTGAACGCGGTGTGCCCCGGACCGGTCGACACGCGCATGATCCACGATCTGGAAAAGCAGATCGATCCCGCGAACCCCGAGGCGGTCGGCGCACGCTACCAGGCGGCCCTGCCGAGCGGGCGCTACACGACACCGGAGGAAATCGCCAACATGGTCCTGTTCCTCTGCTCGGACCTCGCCGCCAACACGACCGGCGGCCAGTTCGTGGTCGACGGCGGCCGCACCGCGACCGGCGGCGCGGTGACCAACCCGACAACGCGCTGAAGATCGGGCGTCTTAGGCCCGGAGCCCGCGAACGACGAAGGCATTGAGCCTTCTGGCGAAGGCCGCGGGATCCGACGGGACTTCGCCATCGAGGATATGCGCCTGGTCGAGGAGTAGGCAGGCCAGGTCTGTGACGTCCTCCGGCCGGCCGGCGCTCCGTGCAGCTCCCAGCGCCCGCACCAGATCGTGGCCCATGTTCAGTTCGAGGATGGGTTTGGCGCCGCTGCCGCGATCCTGGCGCGCCAGCAAGCGCTCCAGCTCGCGGTCTCGTCCCTGGGCGCTGGCGACCAGGCAAGAGGCGCTTTCCGTCAGCCGCTGCGAAGCGCGCACTTCCGAGACCTTGTCGCCGAGAGCTTCCTTCACGGCCGTGACGATGGCCTGCTCGTCCTCCGCGGTGGCCTTCTGCTCGGGCTTGCCGTCCGCATTGCCCAGTAACGGGATCAGCCCGAAGTCCACGTCGCCTTGGCTCAAGGACTTGAGCGGCTTGCCATCGAATTCCTGGGGCTGTGTCGTCCAAAAGGCATCGATCGGATCGGTCAGCAGCAGCACCTCGACGCCGCGGGCCCGCGCGGCTTCTAGCTTGGGATTGGACTTCAGCCGCTCGGCACCTTCACCCACGAGATAGTAGATCTCCGTCTGGTTGGGCTTGAAGTCAGCGACATAGTCCTTGAGCGCGCGCAGACTATCCCCGTTGGTCGTGGCGAAGCGCGCCAGCGCCAGCAACTGGCCACGGCGCTCCTGATCTTCGTAGAGGCCCTCCTTGAGGACCGGACCGAACGCGGCCCAGATCTTGGCATAGGTCTCGGCATCCTTGGTGGCCGCCGTCTCCAGTTCGCCGATCACGCGGGTGGTGAGGCCGCTGCGGATCTGCACCACCTGCGGATTGTTCTGCAGCATCTCGCGAGAGAGATTGAGCGGCAGGTCTTCGCTGTCGACGACACCGCGCACGAACCGCAGATAGGCTGGCAGCAGATCGGCATCGTCGGTGATGTAGACGCGACGGACATAAAGCTTCACGCGGCCCTTGCGGCCGGGATCCGACAGGTCGAACGGCGGGCTCGATGGCACGAACAGCAGGACGGCGTAGGACTGACGGCCTTCCACCTTGTAGTGCAGCGTCAGCGCCGGTTCATCGAAGGCCATGGCGATCGAGCGGTAGGCCTGCGTGTAGTCCTCAGGCTTGACCTCGGATTTCGAGCGCTGCCACAACGCGCTGGCGGCATTGACCTGGCGCGCTTCGCCCTTGTCGTCGACCAGCTCGATGGGAAACAGGATGTGGTCGGAATAGGTCCTGACGATGCGTTCGAGTTCGAACGGCTGAAGGTACTTGGCGGCCTCGTCCTTGATATGCAGGACGATCTCGGTGCCCCGCGGCACACGCTTGGCCTGCTCGTCGCTGGCCGGCGCCATCTCGAAGCCGGCGCCCCCCGAAGAAGTCCAGACCCAGGCGTCCGGCGCACCGGCCCGGCGGCTCGTCACGTCGATGCGATCGGCCACCATGAAGGCGGCGTAGAAGCCCACGCCAAACTGGCCGATGAGACCCAGGCCCTCCTTGGCGTCCTTGATCCCCTTCAGGAAGGCCTTCGTGCCCGAGCGCGCGACCGTACCGAGATTGTCGATCAGCTCCTGGCGATCCATCCCGATGCCAGAATCGGAGATCGTGAGCGTCTTGGCCGCGGCGTCGGGCTTGAGGCGAATGGCGAGCTTCTCATCGCCGGCCAGCAGCTCCGGCTTGGCGATCGCCTCGTAGCGGACCTTGTCCAGGGCATCGGAAGCGTTGGAAATGAGCTCCCTCAGGAAAACATCGGTCTCGGAGTAGACCGAGTGGACCATCAGGTTCAGGAGTTCGGCGACCTCCGCCTGAAATTGATGTGCCTGAGCGCTACCGGCGTCGCCGTTCATTTCTGCCACCCGCAAAGCATGACTTGAGCCGGCGTTGGATATAGGGCATCCGGCAGCGGGGACAAGGGCGACGACCTATCCAGCACGCTGGCGCCCGTCTATCCAGCGCGCCGCCGCGCGGTGCCTTGGGGCGTCACGTTCTCGAAGCGGCGCTGGCGCATGGCGACCCGCGGATCGTCCATCTCCTCCGCCGCCGCCCCTGGAATGAAGGCATCGTAGCCCGGCGCATAGTTCCTGTTGGTCTGCTCGGCGTTGCGGTTGACCAGCGGCCGGGCGTAGAGCGGGTGGCGCATGCTGCGCACCTCATGCTCGATCTGGATCAGCGGCTTGCCGTCTTTCAGATCGACAATGCTGTCGAAACGGTACTGGTGCTGGTTGCTTTCCTCGGTGATCAGGCCGCGCTCGAGCAGCTCACGATGCGGGCCTGAAAAGTTCGCGACATAGACCTGGATGTGATGGCCGTCATAGGGCGCCAGCTTCGCCTTGGTCTCATGGAAGACCAGCTCCTGGTCCATGCCGACCGAAACCCGCGCAGCGGCGCCATCGACCTTCGTCGGCGTACCAAAGATGCGGCTGTAGAAGTCCGCAACACCTTTCGCCGCGCCGACGGGAACGTCGAATTCGACATAGGGCATGCCGAGATTGATGCGGCCGAACTGCGGGGCCGGATCATGGCAGCGGAAGCGGTTGCCCCACGGGCAGATCGCCTCGACATGATCGCCGTGTTCGGTGAAATTGAACTTCGTTCCCTTGAGCGGCTTGCGGAGATTTTCCAGGCGCCGCAGCAGGCCCGCGCGATCCGGCACGACGAGACCGACCTGGCCGCGCAGGTTCTGCGGCGTTCCCGTGACGAGGTGGAACTGGCTGCGCCCGACATTGACCCACATATTGTCGATGCTGGTCATCATGAAGGGATCGCGCGTCAGGCCGAGCCCACTGATGTAGAAGAGCGTGGCGAGGCCCTGGTCCTCGATCTGCAGATTGACGTGCTCCAGCCCCACGATATTGCCGAGATCATCGGCGCCACGATCGTACTGCTTGTCCATCGCCTGCCTCCTTCGATCGCTCACGACTCCAGTGGCGCGTGGGCGTCCTGACCGAAATACGCCCGTTCCAGCCGGTTCGGCAAATCATCTTCGTCGGTCGAAGCTTCCAGAACGATCGAGCCCCGCGCCAGGGCATAGACCCGGTCGGCCGCCGCCAGCGCCTTCTCGATCAACTGTTCGACCAGCAGGACCGCCGTGCCGCCTTCGCGCAGCCGCGCCACGGCGGCCAGCACGCGATCCACCAGCACGGGCGACAGCCCGGCGGACGGTTCGTCCAGCATCAGCAGGCGAGGCCGCCGCACCAGGCCCTGGGCAACGGCCAGCATCTGCTGCTGTCCGCCCGACAGCGTCACCGCGCGGTCGTTTCGTTTGGCGGCAATGTCGGGAAAGTAGGCCAGCGCTTCCTCGACCTGCACCGCGCGCTTTTCGCGTGACAGGCCGTAGCCGGCCAGCATGACATTGTCGATCACCGAGAGCTGCGTGAACACGCGATGGCCTTCGACCACATGTACCAGGCCCGCCCGGACCGTTTCACCGGGGTCGGCCTTGCTCATGTCCTGACCGCCGAAAGTGATTCTGCCGGTGCGCGGCAGCAGGCCGGAGATAGCCTTCAGCAGCGTGCTCTTGCCGGCGCCGTTGGGACCGAGCAGGGCCACGACCTCGCCCGCGCCGATGGTGAGGTCGACGCCGCTCAGCACGCCGATCTTGCCGTAGCCGGCCGACAGGCCACTCACCTGGAGCAGCGGTTCGTGGGTCCGAGATCTAGGCGCCGAGGTAGGCACTGACCACCTCCCGATGCGAGCGAATCTCGGCCGGCGTCCCGGCCGCCAGCACCTTGCCGAGGTTGAGCACGGTCACGCGGTCGCAGATGTCGAAGATCAGGTCGGCATGGTGCTCGACCAGCAGGACGCCCGTGCCCTCGCGGCTGATCGCCTTGATCAGCGCGCCGAGCCGCCGGATCTCCTCCGCCGACAGGCCGGCTGCCGGCTCGTCGAGCAGCAGGAACGCAGGCCGCAGCATCAGTCCGCGGGCGATCTCCATGAAGCGGAGCTCGCTGTGCTGCAGGCGGTCGGCGCGCGCATTGGCGAGAGATTCGAGGCCGACGGTGGCGAGCGCCTGCATCGCCGCGTCCTTGAGCTGCTTTTCATCGCGATGGTGGCGCGGCAGCGACAGCATCGATTCGGCGAAGGTGCCGTGGCCGCGCACCGTGCCGCCGATCATGACGTTCTCCAGCACCGAGGCCGCGCCGACCAGCCGCGGAGTCTGGAAAGTGCGGGCGATGCGGTAGTGGGCGCGGGCGTGAGGCTTGTCGAACGGCAAGTCGGCACTGTTCAGCTTCATAGTGCCCGTGTTCGGCCTGTAGTAGCCTGAGATCACATTCAGCGTCGTGGTCTTGCCGCTTCCGTTGGGCCCGATCAGGCCGTGGACCTCGCCCGATCGGATCTCGAGATCGAGACCGTCGATCGCCCGAACGCCACCGAAATGCAGGGCAATACCGGTGAGCCTGATGGCGCTCGGCTCGCCGTTGGCGTCCAAGACCCGCGACAGCAGCTCGGGCCGCGGCACGATCTCGCGGTGTTGCTCGAGCGGCCGGCGGTTCTTGTAATCGAGAAGGTCGGCGATGCCGCCCGGAATCACCAGCACGATCACCAGCAGGAGGGCGGCGTAGAGGAATGTCGACCATTGCACCAGCGGCGCCGCGAACTCCGGCAGCACTGTCAGGATGATGGTGCCGAGCAAGGGCCCCAGGATCGAACCGCGCCCGCCGATCAGGATGCCGATGAAGAACAGCACCGACATCTCGAAGGTGAAGGCATCGGGCGTGATGTAGGACTGCAGCGAGGAGAACAGGCCGCCCGCGATGCCGCCCAACCCGCCCGCGAGCAGGAAGACCAGGATCAGGAGCTTCGGCTTGGCAATGCCCGATGCTTCGGCCGCGACCTCGGCGTCGCGGATCGCGACCAGCGCCCGGCCGTAGCGACTCGAGCCGATATTGGCGGTTATCCAGGTCGCGAGTGCCGCCAGGATGAAGCAGAAATAGTAGAAGCCCCAGCCCGGCTCGAACGGCCAGGGGAACACCGGTCCGGGCGTGCCGACGCCGCCGCCGGTGACGTCCTTCCAGGCGAGCGCCACCTGCGTGACAATGGTGGCGAAGCCCAAGGTCGTCATGGCGAAGTAGAAGGTGCGCAGCCTGAGCGCCGGCAGGCCCACGATCACGCCGAACACCGCGCCCATCGCGCCGCCCGCGATCAGGGCGAGATAGGGGTGCCACTCCACGCCGCCCACCCGGCCGGCGGCCAACGCCGCCGTGGTGTAGGCGCCGAGCGTCAGCATCGCCACCCAGCCGATGGCGATCTGGCCGGCGTAGCCCACCACCAGGTTCAGCCCGGCCGACAGGATCCAGTAGATGTAGGCGCGCTGGGCGATAACGCCGAAATAGGAATCGTCGAGCAGCGGCAGCAGCAGGCCGACCAACCCGAGCGCGATCCACGACCAGCTGCCTTCGAGCCTGCCGAGCAATCCGGCGGGCGCCTTGGCTGTCGTTATCGGAGACGCTGCGTCCGTCATGCGCGCAGCCTCATACTCTTCTGGCCGTCGCCGCGCCCGCCAGTCCCTCGGGACGGAGCAGCAGGACGACGATGAAAACCGCGAACACCGCGACCGAGGCGAAGATGCCGCCGACCAGGAAGTTGGCCGCCTGCTGGAACAGGCCGAGCGCGATGCCACCGATGACGGCGCCTCGGTTGGAGCCCATGCCGCCCAGCGCTACCGGCACGAAGCCGTAGAAGTTCAGGATCGCCTGGTTGCCGATGAAGGCGAGCAGCATCTGCGCGCCGGTGAAGCCCGCCAGCGCCCCGATGACACCGGCGATGGCGTAGCTCGCCATGCGCAGCCGCGTCTCGGGCAGGCCCAAGGCGCGCGCTGCGTAGCTATCCTCGGCGATCGCGAGGAAGGCGCGGCCAATCAGGGTGCGGCGGTAGAGAAACTCGAGGCCCAGGATGGTGACGATGCAGGCGAGCACCGGCAGCCAGAATTTCTGGTCGACGATGCCCAACCATGAGTTGGGATCGATCGGGAAGAGCACCGGAAACGGCTGCGGCTCGGTGTTGTATTCGATTGCCGTCACCTGCTGGATCATCAACGCGAAAGCGAGCGTCGACAGCACGTAGAGATGCTGCTCGATGCTCTTCAGCACCGGCCGCACGGTCAGGATCTCGGTGACGATGCCCATCGCGGCACCGCATGCCAGTACCAGCATGAACGCCAATACGGCGTTCATGCCCATCTTGTTGATGAAGAGCGCGCCCAGCACACCGCCCAGCATTCCCAGCATGCCAGCGGTAAAGCTGAACACACGCGACGCGGAGAACATCACGTTGTACGTGATGCCGATCAGTGCGTAGACCGCTCCTACCGCGAGCCCGTAGGAGACGATCGATACGAACATGGTCTAGGCGCTGTAGCCCGGGGCCAGATTGAAGGCGCCGTCCTTGAGCGAATTGACCTCGCACATCACGACTTCCGAGTCCGGGAAGCCGTTGTGCTGCTCGGGCGTCCAGGTGACCGTGCCGTAGACACCCGGCCAATCCTTGACCTTGTTCATGTAGGCCACGATGTCGTCGTTCTTGGTGCCTGCGGCCTTGAAGACATTGGCCATCATCTGCGCGCTGTCCCAGCCGAGCGCGATCCACCACAGCAGCGTGTCGCCCATTTCGATCTTGGACTTCTTCAGGCGTTCGACGAATTCCTGGGCGCGCGCCGGCAGCTTGCCGTTGGCGTAGCAGACCTGCCGGAAGTTGTTCGAGTAGACCTTGTTCCAGTACTCGGGCTTCTCGAGCAGGGCCTTGGTCTGGCCGGAGCCGAGCGTGGTCTGGCCGACGATCGGCACATCCCAGCCCATCGCGCCGCGGGTGTTGCAGATGCGCGACAGGAAGCCGGCGTTGACGCTCCACGGCATGATCGCCTGCGCACCGGCGGCCTGCATACGCAGCATCTCGGGCTTGAGGTCGGGGTTCGCCGCGTCGATATGGTTCTGGTAGACGACCTCGGCACCCTTGGTCTTGAGCATCGGCACGTAGGTGTTGACCGAGGCGGTGCCGTAGCCGGTGGTGTCGCTGATCACCGCCACTTTCTTCAGCTTGAGCACGTCGACGACGTAATAGTTCGCGCCGGCGCCGACCTGGGTGTTGGTCGGCGCGATGCGGTACGCCATCGGGTACTTCTTGACGTCGATCAGCTCGTCGACCCAGCACGGGTGCATCATCGGCACCTTGTCGCGGGCGATCAGCGGCGTCGCCGCCAGCGCCTCGCCCGAATTGACCGGGCCGAAGATCATGCTGACCTTGGCACGCTGCGTGAGTTCGGCCACGGCGTTGACAGCCTTGGTCGGGTCGCTCTGCGTGTCGCGGCTGATCAGCTCGAGCTTGCGGCCGTTGACGCCGCCCGAGTTGTTGATCTCCTCGATACCAAGCTGGACACCACGATTGATGCCGACGCCGGTCGACGAGCTGGGGCCGGTCAACGCCGGCAGGTAGCCAATCTTGATCGGCTCGTTCTGTGCGATGGCTGGCGCCGGGAAACCCGAAGCCAGCGCGGCAGCGCTGACGGCGGATCCGGCCAAAACCTGGCGGCGACTAATCGGCATAATCTTCCTCCCACGACGAATGTTTTTTGAGTCTTAACGCTCCTGGTAACGCTACCAATTCACGCACACCCTATCGCCCGAAAGCGAGGCCGGTCAATGCGAAGACCGCCCCGCGACGCGGAACGGCCTTTCGCCCATGCACAATTTCAGGACGGCACGATGAAGGGCTTCGCCGCGGCATCGTAGTCCGCGTAGCCCAGCGTCGCGCGGAGTTCCGCCGGCGGCAGCGCGCTCTTTGCCTCCGCATCGCCCGCGACCAGCGCTGCGAGGCCCGCCTTCATCCCCGCGGTCGCGGGAGAAAGCATGCCCGTCGGATAGGTGCCGATCTTGAAGCCCAATGCTGCCGCCTCAGTCTGTGACGGTGTCGCCCGCGGCGCCCCCGGCGACAGCACGGCGAACGACGGCCGTCCCCCCGCCGCCGCAACGGCGCGACGGATCTCGCCATCATCGGCGGGAGAGTCGAGGAACAGGATGTCGGCGCCCTCCTTCACGTACATTTCGATCCGCGCCACCGCCTCGTCGATACCCTGGGTCGGCCGGCAATCGGTGCGCGCCAGGACCAGGATGCCGGACTCCTTGGCGGCCTCGACCGCAGCACGGATCTTCATCCGCGCTTCCTCGCGCGGCAGGCAGGGCTTGCCTGCGGCCGTGAGCGCGCGCGGCGTGATCTTGTCCTCGATCAGGACGGCCGCCGCCCCGGCACGGCCATAGGCCCGCACCGTTCGCTGCACGTTCATGGGATTGCCGTAGCCGTGATCGCCATCGGCCAGCACCAGCATCTGCGGTGCCGCCGCATGAACCATGTTGAAGGAATCGAACATCTCGCCGAACGAGATCAGGTCGAGGTCGGGTCCACCCAACCGGCTGGCCGCGACGCAGGAGCCGGAGAGAAACGCCGTCTTGAACCCGGCACCGGCGGCCAGCTTGGCGCTCAGCCCGTCCCACACGGCGGGCATCACGACGAGGCCGGGCTCGGCCAGCAGGGCACGCAGACGATCGGGGCTATTCATGACGGCATCCTCGAGTGTGTGTTGAGAGCTAGTTCGACGGCTTGATGCCGGCGTCCTTGATGACCTTACCCCATTTCGGAATGTCACCGGCAATCGCGGCCTTGGTCTCCGCCGCCGTGCTGCCGACGATGTCGAGACCCATGATGGCGAATTTCTTCGCCATATCAGGATCGGCCAGCACCTTCAGCGACTCGGCACGGACCTTGTCGAGAATGGGCTGAGGCGTGCCGACCGGCGCCAGCAAGGCAAACCACGACGTCGCCTCGAAGCCGGGGAAGCCCGCCTCCACGACCGTCGGCAGGTCCGGCGCATTGGGCGAACGCTTGAGCGAGGTGACGCCGATGCCGCGCACGCGGCCGTCGCGCACCATCGGCATCGCCGCACCGGCATTCTGGATGCCGACGGCGACGACGCCGCTCATCACGTCGGTGAGGTTGGCGCCGCGATAGGGGATGTGCTCCATCTTGATGCCGGCCAGGACGCAGAAAAGCTCGCCCGCGATGTGCTGCGGCGTGCCGACGCCGGGCGTGCCGTAGGAGAGCTTGCCGGGATTGGCCTTGGCATAGGCGATCAGGTCGGCCATCGACTTGATGGGCAGGTCGTTGTTGACTACGAAGACGGAAGGCATCGACAAAGAGGTCGAGATCGCCGCGAAATCGCGGACCGGATCGAAGGGCAGCATCTGCAGGCTGGGCAGGATGGTGATGGCGGCATTGCCCGACCACATCAGCGTGTAGCCGTCGGGGGCAGCCTTGGCGACGCGGTCGACGCCGATGGCGCCCGAGTTGCCGGCGATGTTCTCGACAATGACGGGCTGGCCCCAGGCCTCGCTGAATTTTTGCGCGAATATGCGGGCGGTGACATCGGTGGCGCTGCCGGCCGTGAAGCCCACGACCAGCTTGACGGGCTTTTCCGGCCAATTGGTCTGCGCCGCGAGCGGCGAGGCCAGGCCCAAGGCGAGCAGGAACGCGGCGGCGGACCGAACGATCGGATGCATGGCTTCCTCCGGGAAGGCGATCTTCGTCGCCGTTTGCCGGAGGCTATGGGATTTGAGGGCCTGGCCGCAACCTCGAAGCCGTGCCGCTTTCGCGGGAGCGGAATTCGAGTTCGCGCGCGATCCTGTCGGCGATCTCGCCCGGCGCGCCGCCGACATCGACGACGATCGCGCGTTCGTCGGGCGTCGGTTCCTGAAGCGTCGCGAACTGGCTGTCCAGCAGGGCAGTCGGCATGAAGTGTTCGTGACGGGCGGCCATGCGCCTGGCGATGAGGTCAGGCGATCCTTTGAGATAGACCAGCGCCACTTCGACCCGATCGCCGATGATGATGTCGCGATAGGACCGTTTTAGAGCCGAGCAGGTGACGACGCCGGACTCGCCTTGCGTTCGCCAGACGTCGATTTCCTGTGCGATCTTCTGCAACCAGGGTAGCCGATCGGAGTCAGTGAGCGGCGTGCCGCCGCCCATCTTCTCGACGTTCTCTTTGGGGTGCAGGTCATCGCCCTCGCGATAGCGCCAGCCGAGCCGGGCAGCGAGCAGCGCCGAGACCGTGGTCTTGCCGCATCCCGAGACGCCCATGACGACAACGATCACCGTCTTTTTTCCTTTCCCGTTCACCCCAGCCGGATCGCATTGCGGGACGGGGCAGCTTACCCGGGCAACCCCCGGTGCTAGGCTCACGGCCCGCGAGAAATCCGCATTCATCACCGAGCAGACAAGTGCTGTTAGAAACTCTTCTGCCCCTCGGCAAGGTCGATCCTGGCCTTCGCGCGCCGGAGGTGCCGTTCGACCTCGACAGCATCGGCGAGAACGCACGGCTGCTGGAAGAGATCGGCTACGACGGCCTGGTCGTCGAGGAGACCAAGGACGATCCGTTCATCGTCATGGCGCTGGCGGCCCAGGCGACACGGACACTGAAGCTCGGCACCTCGGTCGCCATCGCCTTTCCGCGCAGCCCCACCGTGACGGCGCTCAGCGCCTGGACGGTCCAGAAACTGTCGCGCGGCCGGTTCACCCTGGGCCTCGGCACGCAGGTGAAGGCGCACATCGAACGCCGCTACGGCATGCCCTGGACGCCGGCGGGACCATGGATGCGCGAGTATGTCCACGCTGTGCGGGCGGTGTGGAACAATTGGCAGAATGGCACACCGCTCGACGTCAAGGGTGAGCACTACAACATCAATCTGATGGTGCCGCTGTTCAATCCCGGCCCGATCGAGCATCCGCACATTCCAATCCAGATTGCGGCAGTCAACACGGTGATGTGCCAGGTCGCCGGCGAAGTGGCCGACGGCATCCGCCCGCACCCGGTCTGCACCCCCTCCTACATCGAGCAGGTGATGATGCCGGCGGTCCGCGCCGGTGCGGCCAAGTCCGGTCGCTCGCTAAGGGATTTCCAGATCGGCATAAAGCCGCTGGTCGCGACGGCTGCCACCGAGGCCGAGCTCGCCTCCAAGGTGCGCGACGTGCGGGCGCGCGTCGCCTTCTACGCCTCGACGCCGCAGTATCGCGCCGCCTTCGACCATCTCGGCCTCGGCGATCTCGCCGACCGGCTGAAACCGCTGTCGCGCGCCCAGCGCTGGGAGGAAATGCCGCAGCACATCTCCGATGACGTGCTGGAAGCCTTTGCCACCATCGGCACCTACGATACGATCGCGCGCAAGCTCTGCGATCGCTTCGGTCATGTGGTTACCCATTGCGAGTTCTCGATCGCGGTCAAGAACGACGCCGACCGGGAAATGCTGCGCAGCATCGCCAAAGACATTCAATCCGATGGAGCCAAGTCATGAAACTGGGACGCCTGGGAGTCTGGTACTCGACGGACAAGCTGAACGCAGCGCAACTCGCCGACATGATGCGAGTCGTCGAGGGCGCCGGCTATTCGGCGTTCTGGTATCCCGAGTCGCGCGGCTACGAATCGATGTCGCTGGCGGCCTATCTGCTGTCGAAGAGCAGCAAGCTGGTCGTCGGCAGTTCGATCGCCAACATCTACGCCCGCGACTCCTTCACCGCCCAGCGGGCCATGGTGTCGCTGAACAACTTTTACGGCGGCCGTTTCATCCTGGGCCTGGGCGTCAGCCATATCCCGATGGTCGAAGGCCTGCGCGGCCATCGCTACGACAAGCCACTCGGTGCCATGCGCGCCTATCTCGACGGCATCCACAAGGGCCTGCCCGCCGGCGAGGATGCGCCTGTGATGGTGGCGGCACTCGGGCCGAAGATGCTGGCGCTCAGCGCCGAGAAATCGATGGGCGCCGTGCCCTACAACGTGACGCCTGCGCACACGGCCAAGGCCGCCGCCATTCTCGGACCGAAGAAGTCCCTGGCCGTCGAGCAGAAGGTCACGCTGGAAACCGATCCCGTGCGCGCCCGCGCGCTCGGTCGCAAGGAGCTCTCGCGCTACATGGTGCTGCCGAACTATCGCAACAACTGGCTGCGCGAAGGTTTCAGCGAGGCCGAACTGGCCGACGGCGGCAGCGACCGCTTCATTGACTCCATGGTCCTCTGGGGCGACGCCGCCACCATCAAGAAAGGCCTGCGGGCGCATTTCGAGGCAGGCGCCACCCACGTCTGCCTGCAACCCGTCCACGACGACGGAGACTTCGCCGCCCGCGACCGCATGCTGGCGGCGCTCGCCGACACCTGAGACCGGAGAGAAAAATGGAATTCGGCATTGCCCTGCCCACGGCGGCAGACTCCTGGAAGCACGTGCAGCGGGCCGAGGAACTGGGATTCAGCCACGCCTGGTTCTACGACACCCAGATGCTGAGCGCCGATTGCTTCGTCGCCATGGGCGCCGCTGCCGTCAAAACGAGCCGCATCCGTCTCGGTACCGGCGTGCTGGTGCCGTCCAACCGAATCGCGCCGGTCACCGCCAATGCGCTGGCCTCGCTCAACAGCCTGGCGCCCGGCCGCATCGACTTCGGTGTCGGCACCGGCTTCACGGCGCGGCGCGCCATGGGCTTCGGCGCCATCAAGATCAAGGACATGGAGACCTACATCCATCAGGTCTACGGCCTGCTCGCTGGCAAGACCGTCGACTTCGAGATGGAAGGCCAGAGCCGCAAGATCCGCTTCCTCAATCCCGAGCTCGATCTCTTCAACACGCGCGATCCGATCGCGCTCCACCTCTCGGCCTTCGGGCCGCGGACCCGCGCGCTGACGGCACGGCTGAAGGCCGGCTGGATCGACTTCGTCGGCAACGTCGAGGCGGGCGTCCTCGAGGTCGTGGCGATGCGCGAGGACTGGGGCAAGGCCGGCCACGCAATGGGCGATCTGAAAGCCACAGCCTTTGCGCTGGGCTGCGTGCTGCAGGATGGCGAACCCGCGGATTCCGAGCGCGCCATGGCACAGGCGGGACCGCGCGCCGCCGTAATGCTGCACCGCGCTGCCGACGAAGCGATCATGAACCTGAAGGCGACACAGGCCGTGCTGTCGAACCGGCCGGAGATCGATGGCTACGTCGCCCTGGCACGTACCTACGAGCCCAAGGATGCGCCCTACCTGGAAAACCACCGCGGCCACCTGATGTTCGTGAAGCCCGCGGAGAAGAAGTTCGTGACCGCAGACCTGATCCGCGCCACCTCGTTCACCGCAAGCGAAGGCGAGATCAAGCAGCGCATCGAAGCGCTGCGCGGTGCCGGGTACACCCAGTTCACGATCCAGCTCGTGCCGGGCCAGGAAGCGGCGCTCGCCGACTGGGCCCGCATCGCCAAGGCCTTCGCCTAACTGAAGGGGCGAATGACCTTCTCACCGAAGCGCCCGAGACTCTCCTCGAGATCGCGCATGAAAGGGGTGGACGGCAGTACGATACGGCCGATGCCCTGCGCCGCACGTTCCTTGATGGCCGCTTCCGCATCCTTGCCCGAGCCAGGCAGAAGATCAGGACAGCCGGCCAGCATCTCGATCGCCGCGGGATCGCGGCCCGCCGCCTCGGCGGCGCGACGCGCGATGTCGATCAGGGGCATGGTATCGGCAGGCCGGCCGATCGACGGGAAGAAGCCGTTGCCGAGACGGCCGGCGCGCCGGGCTGCTGCTTCGGAGTGGCCGCCGACGATGATCGGCACGCTGCCGGCCACCGGCTTGGGGTTGCAGCTGACTTCGTTGAATTTCACGAATTCACCGGCATAGCTCGCGCCATCGGCCGCCCACAGCGCCCGCATGGCCGCGATATATTCGTCGGCACGCTTGCCGCGCCTCTCGAACGGCACGCCGAGCGCCTCGAACTCCTCTTTCAGCCAGCCGACGCCGATGCCCAGCTCGATGCGCCCGCCGCTCAGATGGTCGAGCGTCGCCACCTGCTTGGCGAGCACCAGCGGATTGCGCTGCGGCAGGATGAGCACACCGGTCATGAAGCGCAGGCGCGTCGTGACCGCCGCGACAGAGGCCATCCAGATCAGGGGATCGGGGATCGATGCGGTGCGATCACCCGGCAGCCGGCCACTGGCCGCGTAAGGATAGGTCGAGCTGTAGGTGTCGGGCAGGACGACATGATCGACGGCAAAGACCGAATCGAAGCCGGCGGCCTCGGCCAGCCGCACCAGCCGATGCGCGCTGGCAAGGTCTGGGCAGGTGTTGTTGCCGAAGTGCAGGGCAAATTTCATCACAGCAGGTCCGCGACGGCGGCGCGGTAGCGCGTGATCGCCGTCAGGTGGTCGTCGTAGCTCTTGCCTGCGATGCGCTTGTGGTGGGCGCTCACGTAAGAGGTGTGGGCGTTGACGTGGGTTACGCCGGCCTTTTTCCAGAAGCTGATTTCCTTGCGCCAATCCGCCTCGGCGCCGATGCCGGGCGAGACCCAGACCTCCAGGCCCACGAATGCTGGATCGCGTCCGGCGGCGCGGGTCATCGTGCGCAGCTTGTCGAAGGCTTTCAGCGCCTCGTCCCCCGCCGGATAGGCGAGTGGCATGAAGCCGTCGCCATATTGCGCGGCCCGCCGGAACGTCGCCTCGGCGTGGCCGCCGAACCAGATCGGCACGCGGCCGGATTTCGGGCGCGGATTGATGCCGCCGTCGTCGAGGCGGTGGAATTCACCCTTGAACGTGATGTGTGGCTCGGCCCACAGCGCCTGCATGAAGCGCACCTGCTCCTCGGACCGCTTGCCGCGCGTCTTGAAATCCTCACCCAAGCCCTGGAACTCGATCTCGTTCCAGCCGACTCCGACGCCGAGGCGGAAGCGCCCCTCGCTGAGTTCGTCAAGGCAAGCCGCCTGCTTGGCCACCAGCGCCGCCTGGCGCTGTGCCAGGATCAGCACGCCGGCAGCGAAGCCGACCTTCTTGGTGACGCCGGCCAGGAAGGCGAACAGCACGAAAGGATCGTGATAGGCCGTGGCGGTGGTGCCCATCCGCCGCCCGCCATGGTCGACGTTGGGGTTGCCGCCCAGCACGTGATCGGGCGCCACGAGATAGTCGTAACCCAGTCCTTCGGCCGCCTGCGCATAGTCGCGCAAGACACTAGGGCCCGTGCCGATGTCACCGACCGGCAGAGATGCACCGAGTTTCATGGTGTCCTTACTCCGCCGCGGCGGCCTTACGGGGTTTCAGGTCTGTCGAATACTTGAGGTGGACTGGCGCATTGGCCTCGAACGGGCTCTTGAGGTCGAGGCTTTTGGCGATCTCGCGGATCGCCGGGAACACTTCCTGGCCGATCAGCTTGATGCAGGTGAGCGAGTCAGCCTGGCTGACACGGCCATCGTTGCCCCACAGTGCCAGGATGCCCGGCCGCGTCTCCTCCAGGATGCGCTTCAGCTTGGCAACCACCGTCTTGGGCGTGCCGGCGATGATGCGGAGATCAGCCATCTGCTGCTCGAAGCTGGTCTCGCCGCGCGGATTGTTGGCGCGGCCGGAGGCGAACTCGACGAAGGCACGGCGGGCGGTCGGCGAGCCGTAGCCCGACGGCGTGCTCCACACCGGATGCGCAAGGCCAGTGAATTCGCCCTGCATCCAGCGGAACTGCCGGGCGTTCTCGATCGCCTTCTCCTCGTTGTCCGAGACATGGACCTGGATCAGGTAGCCGCGATTCTCGGGCCCACCGACGTAGCCGACATCGGCCGCCACGCTGTCGTAGAGCTCCCAGATCTTCTTGGTCTGCTCGATCGAAGTGTTGAGCGCGATGTAGGGATAGCGCTGCTGCGCGGCCCACACGATCGTCTCCTTGCTGATCACGCCCGGAATCCAGACGCGAGGGTAGGGCTTCTGCAGCGGCACCGCCCATGGATTTACCACGCGGTGCTGATAGTGATTGCCTTCGAAGCGAAACGGACCGGTCTGCGTCCACGCCCTGGTGACCAGATCGTGCGCCTCCTCGAAGCGCTCGCGGTTGAACGCCGGATTGACGCCAGTGGCGAGCTGCTCCTGGCCGCCGCCGCGCACGAAGCCGGACACCAGCCGGCCCTTGGAGATCATGTCGATCATCGCCAGCTCTTCGGCCAGACGGATCGGGTTTTCCGCCAGCGGCAGCGGATTGCCCAGCATGACGATCTTCACCTTCTTGGTCATGCCGGCCAGAAGGGCTGCAAAGATGTTGGCCTTGGCTTGCATGCAGAACGGCGCATTGTGGTGCTCGTTCAACATGATGCCGTCGACGCCGACCTCCTCGGCCAGCATGTATTGCTCGATGTAGTTGTTGTAGAGCCTGGAGCCTTCGACCGGATCGAAATGCTTGTTGGAGAGCATCAGCGCCGTGGCGCCGAAATCGCGGCCGGCCTGCTCCGGGTAGGCCGACATCGGTTGCTCGGTGAAATACATCAGGTGCATGGCAACTACTCCCGACCGATGAAGTCGACGATCAGCTTGGCGAGGGCGTCGGGCTGTTCCATGTCGACGCAATGGCCGCTCGCCTTGACGATTTCCAGCTTCGCGTTGGGCAGGGCCTCGACGTAGCGCGCGGCGGCACTCTGCGGCACCACCCGGTCGTCGTCGCCCCAGACCACCAGCGACGGCGCACGCACCGCGCCCAGCAGATGCGGCAAGGTCTGGCTGTACATGTAGGGCTTCCAGGCGATGCGGAAGCTCATCTCGCGGCAGATGTCCCACATCTCGAGCTGGTCGATCGACGGCTCGGCGCCATAGACGCGGTCGAACGCTTTCTGGTCGTGGAAGCCGGCGCGGGCGTAGTCGATATAGCCGGTGATCGCGAGGTCGAGGATATCACCCTGCGGCGGCTTGATGCCCATGGCGCCGACCAGGACCAGGTGGGAAAGATCGTCCGGCGCCATGCTGGCCATTTCCGCCGCGATCCAGCCGCCGAAACCCAGGCCGACGAGGGCGGCGTCCTTGATCTTCAGGTCGCTCAAGAGACCGCGATGGATCACAGCAATATCGCGCACGCCGCGCATCCAGGCCGGCCGCTCCGACCGGCTGTAGCCGGGGTGATGCGGCACCAGCACATCGTAGTGCGCCGCCAGGGCGTCATAGAAAGGCAACTGATCCAGCGTGCCCGTCTCATGGTGCAGCACCATGACCGACCGCGACTTTTTGCCGGCCGGTCCGGCGCGCCTCAGATGCAACTTGATGCCGCCTGCTTCGACCGTAGAGTCGGTCCAGTCCACTCCCGCCATTCCGGGTTTCCTTCCCTATTGGCGAGGATCGTTGCAACCGGGAACAGCAGAGTCAAACTTTCGACTGGCGATGCAACGTTCCGATGACGTCCGAGAGCCCGTCAAGTGGTTGTTCGCCGGTTGCCGGTCGATTAAGACTCCACTCTCGCCACAGAGAAAGATTCAACCGTGCTCAAGCTCGGATACAAGGCGTCGGCCGAACAATTCGCGCCGTCAAAGTTGCTCGACTTCGCATGCCTGGCCGAAACCGTCGGGTTCGAGTCGGTGTTCGTCAGCGATCACTTCCAGCCCTGGAAGCACATCGATGGCCACGCGCCCTACTCGCTCGCCTGGCTGGGCGCGCTGGGCGCCCGCACGCAGCGGGTCGCGATCGGCACCAGCGTGCTCACCCCCACCTTCCGCTATCATCCCTCGATCGTGGCCCAGGCCTTCGGCACGCTGGGCGCAATGTTCCCGGGACGGGTGATCCTGGGCATCGGCACCGGTGAATCGCTGAACGAGGTGCCCTCCACCGGCGCCCCCTGGCCCGACTTCAAGGAGCGCTTCGCGCGGCTGCGCGAGGCGGTGACACTGATCCGCACCCTGTGGCGCGGGGAGCGAATCAGCTTCGAGGGCGAATACTACAAGACCGAAAAGGCCACCATCTACGACCGACCTGACGTCGAGGTTCCGATCTACGTGGCTGCGGCGGGCGCGCTGGTCGCGCGCTACGCCGGTCGCTCGGGCGACGGCTTCATCTGCACCAGCGGCAAGAAGTGGGACCTCTACACCGACACCCTGCTGCCCAAGGTCGCCGAGGGCATCGCCGCCGCCGTTGAGCCCAAGAAACAGCCCTATGACCACATGATCGAGGTCAAGGTCTCCTTCGACACCGATGCCGACCGTGCACTTCAGGACACACGGCACTGGGCGGCGCTGGCGCTGACGCCGGAGGAGAAGATGACGGTCGAGGATCCCGTCGAGATGCAGCGGCTGGCCGATGCCCTGCCGCTCGAGCGCGCGGCGTCACGCTGGATCGTCTCGAACGATCCCGACGAGCATGTCGAGAAGATCGGCGCCTACGTCGGTCTCGGATTCCACCACCTCGTGTTCCACGCCCCCGGCCCCGATCAGGAGCGGTTCCTGAAGCTCTACGGCGAGCAAGTGCTGCCGCGCCTGCGCAAGAAGTTCGGATGAGCCGTACCACTGCTTTGGAGATCCTGGCGGTCCCCGGCATTCCCTTGATCGAGCCGGGTGACGATCTGGCGGCGCTGATCGCCCAAGGACTCTCACGCGCCAAACTTGAGCCGCGCGAGAACGACGTGATCGTGATCGCCCAGAAGGTCGTCTCCAAGGCCGAAGGCCGCAGCGTCGATCTTGCGACAGTGGTTCCCTCGGCGCGCGCCATCGAGCTCGCGACGGAAGTCCAGAAGGATCCGCGACTGGTCGAACTGATCCTGTCGGAATCCGTGCGGGTGGTGCGGTCCAGGCCCAATGTCCTGATCGTCGAACACCGGCTGGGCTTCGTCATGGCCAATGCCGGCGTTGATCAATCCAATGTCGCAGCACCTGATGGCCCGCAGTTCGCCCTGCTGCTGCCGGTCGATCCCGACGGCAGCGCCGCTGCATTGCGCGAGCGGCTCGCCACCCTGTGCGGCGCCTCGCCCGCCGTCGTCA
>CANJHI010000035.1 GCA_947474005.1 Alphaproteobacteria bacterium
CATCGATCCCGAATCGGGATTCGGTATCCTGATCTCGGTCAAGATGCTGGTGATGGCGGCCCTCGGCGGCGCCGGCCAACTGTTCGGGCCGCTGGTCGGCGCGCTCATCCTGGTGCCGCTGGAGGAGCTGTCGAACAGTTATCTGGGTGGCCGCGGCGCCGGCCTCACCTTCGTGGTCTATGGCGCCATCATCGTGATCATCGCGCGCTTCCTGCCGAGCGGCCTGCTTTCCCTGTTCGAGCGCCGCGCGACCGCTCCTCCGCCCAAGACCGACGCGGCGGCTCCCAAGACCGTGAGCGGCCATGCTGATTGACGCCCGCCATGTCACCAAGGCGTTCGGCGCCTTCAAGGCGGTCGACGATGCCTCGGTCACGGTCGAGGAGGGCGATATCCTGGGCCTGATAGGTCCCAACGGTGCCGGCAAGTCGACCTTCTTCAATTGCCTGACCGGCGATCTGCCGACGACCTCCGGCACCGTGCATTTCGCCGGCGTCGACGTCACGCGCGCGCCGCCGGAAGCACGCGCGCGGCTGGGGCTGGCGCGCAGCTTCCAGGTGCCGCTCACCTTCGAATCGATGTCGGTGCTCGACAACGTCACCATCGGCGCGCTGCTGCGCCATCCCAACGCCCGCGACGCGCGCGCCAAGGCGCTGGAAGTGCTGGAAAGGGTCGGGCTCGGCCGTCTGGCCGACCAGCCGGCCAAGAGCCTCGGCACGCCCGGCCGCAAGCGGCTGGAGATCGCCCGGGCGCTGGCCTCGGAGCCCAAGGCGCTGCTGCTCGATGAAGCGATGGCCGGCCTCACGCCCACCGAGGTGCACGAGGCGATCGAGCTGGTGCGCCGCATCCACGGCGGCGGCATCACCATCGTGATCGTCGAACACATCATGGAAGTGATCGTCTCGCTCGCCCAGCGCGTGGTGGTGTTCCACCAGGGCCGCGAGATCGCCCGCGGCACGCCGCGCGAAGTGACGAGCAATCCCAGCGTGATCGAAGCCTATCTCGGCCGCCGCAAGGTGAGGCACGGCGACGAAGCGGCAGGCCAGCCGTGACCGAGCTCCTGCTGAACATCGAGCATCTCGAAGTCCGCTACGGCGACCTGATCGGCGTGGCCGACGTTTCGCTAAAAGTCCCGAAGGGATCGGTCGTGGCGCTGCTCGGTTCCAATGGTGCCGGCAAGACGACGACGCTCAACGCCATTGCCGGGATTGCGCGCGTTTCCGCGGGCACGGTCGAATTCCATGGTGAGAATATCGCGGGCCTTCCGGCCTACGCCATCGTGCGCAAGGGGCTGGCGCTGTCGCCCGAGGGCTGGCGGCTGTTTGCCCAGCAGAGTGTCGAGAACAACCTCATGCTGGGGGCCACGCCCTTGGCCGATCGCCGGCGCATCCCGCGCCTGATTGAGCGAGTCTACGCCGTCTTCCCCAAGCTGGCCGAGCGGCGCAACCAGCGCGCCGGCACGATGTCGGGCGGCGAGCGCCAGATGCTGGCTGTCGGCCGCGCGCTGATGAGCGAGCCCGAGCTGCTGCTGCTCGACGAACCCAGCCTTGGCCTGGCACCCGCCATCGTCGACACCATGTACGACAGCTTCGCGGCACTGCACAAAGACGGCCAGACGATCCTGCTCGCCGAACAGTCGGTCGATCTGGCGCTGGAAGCGGCCGATCACGCCTACGTCCTGCAGGTCGGCCGCACCGTGCTCGAAGGCCCGGCCAAGACAATGCTCGACAATCCCGATGTTCAACGGATCTATCTGGGTATTGAATAGGCCGGCTTCACTGGGGGAGACTCGATCATGCCGATGACCAATCGTCTTTATGCCGAGTTCCTCGGCACCGGGTGGCTCGTTCTCGGCGGCTGCGGCAGCGCGGTCCTCGCGGCGGGCTTTCCCCAGCTCGGTATCGGCTTCGCAGGCGTGGCGCTCGCATTCGGCCTCACGGTGCTGACGATGGTCTACGCTCTCGGTCCGGTTTCCGGTGGTCACTTCAATCCTGCGGTGACCGTCGGCCTCGCCGTGGCCGGACGCTTTCCCAAGAGCGAAGTCCTGCACTACGTGGTGGCGCAGGTGCTGGGCGGCATCGCCGGCGCGGCCATCCTCTATGTCGTTGCCACGGGCAAGGCCGGCGCCGAGATCGGCGGCTTCGCGACCAACGGCTATGGCGCGCAATCGCCCGGCAAGTATGGGCTGGTCTCGGCGCTCGTGATCGAGGTCGTCATGACCTTCGGGTTCGTGACCATCATCCTGGGGGCGACCGACAAACGCGCGCATCCCGCCGCCGCGGGCCTCGCGATCGGCCTTGCGCTGACGCTGATCCATCTGGTGAGCATTCCGGTCACCAACACATCGGTGAACCCGGCGCGCAGCACGGCGCCGGCGCTGTTCGTGGGCGGTGCGGCGTTGTCGCAGCTCTGGCTGTTCTGGGTGGCGCCGCTGCTGGGCGGCGCGATCGCGGGCCTCGCCTATGGGCTTCTGCGCCGCGACGACTGACGGCGAGTTCCGGTCGATGTAAGGTGGAGGACGTCGACCTGCTTCCACCTCGAAGGATCGAACAATGACCATTGGCAAGTATGTCGTTCTCGCCGCCGTCGCTTTGGCGTTGCCGGGGGCCGTCATGGCCCAGGACGCTGAAGCCAAGTTCTGGCTCAAGGGCGCGCCTAACAACATCCAGGGCTGCATTGCCGCTGATCCGCAATTTACGCGCGAGCACACCTTCACGCTGAAGAGCGGCCAGGCGGAGGTCAGCATGCCGGGAAATATCCACGTCAAGCTGAAGCTCGTCCGGCCGAACGTCTACACCGGCGACTTCGACCTTGGACGCCTGAATCTGGATATGGTCGTCGATCTGGCAGCGACGCCCAAGACCCTGACGGTCACGGAAAAGAATCTCGGCTGCAAGTGGTCGGCCATCAAGCAGTAGCCGGACCGCGAGCCCTTGAGATGGCACTGCAGGCAACATGAAGCCGTCCAGGCTGGCGATTCCCTTCAGCGCCACGATCCTGCTGCTGATGGCGCTGGTCATGGCGCCGCTCAGCACCGCGCTGCTGTGGCTCGGCTGGCGGTCGGTCGATACGCTGGAGCAGCGTAGTGCCGATGCGCGCGTGTCGACGCTCGAGAAGGCGGTCGAGCAGTTCCTGACCGACGGCCTGCGGGTCGTGGTCTATGTCGGCCTCACCCTGGCCGATTCGCCGAGCTTCGCTGCCAAGGAGGGGCCCGCCGCAGACGACGAACGACGCCGCCAGCTCGTCGCCCTGCTGTCGCGGCATACCTCGGTGGCGGCGGCCTTCGTCGGCTACGCCGATGGACACTTCGTCTACGCCGGCCGGCCGGACTCCTTTTCTCCGACCGAGCGCACCGACTTCGACGTGAAGGATCGCGAGACGATCGTCATGCGCGTGGTCGACGGCGAGGGGCAGGCGCGCCGCGAGGTCTCGTGGTCCCAGGCGCCCGATGGCACGCGGGGCCCGGAGAGTGTTCGGCTCACCGACTACGATCCGAGGACGCGACCCTGGTATATTGCGGCCGAGAAGGCGGATGGTGCCGCCCTCACGACGCCCTATCGTTTTGCCTGGTCGAAGCATGCCGGGGTCTCTGCCGGCTTGCCGCTGGTCGGCGACGGCGGCGTGATCGGCTTCGACTATACGCTCGAGACACTCTCGCAGCTCCTCACCGCCTACAAGATCACCCCCAACGCGATCATCATGGTCGGGCACGGCGAGGGCGACGTCGAGGTCGAATCCGAGGGCTGTACCAGGAGCATACCGGATTGCCTCGCCGACGATGCAGAGGTGCGCGTGACGCTCAAGGGCGTGATCCGCGAGGCGGCCCGCGAGGATCGCCGGATCGATCGGCGCATTCTGGTTGGAGAGCGGTACTACCGTGTGATTGTACGGCGTCTTCCGGAAGAGCTCGGGCAGCGCTTCATCGTCGCTAGCGCCGTTCCCGTCTCCGAGCTTGCTGCCAATTCGCGTGTCCTGCTGGAGCGCGCGGCGATCGCCGCCGCCCTCGCGGTCGGCTTCGCGATCCTGGGGGCGCTCCTGGCGTCGCTGCTGGTGTCGCGGTCGATCGGACGCATTGCGGCCAAGACCGAGCGGATCCGCCATCTCGATTTTGCCGACCGCACGCCGGTGCAAAGCCGCATCCGCGAGATCGTGCGGCTGTCCGATGCGGTCGAGCGGATGCGAGAGGGCCTCGAGGTGTTCGGCCGCTACGTCTCGAAGGATCTGGTTCACCAGATCATGCGCTCGCCCGAGAGCACAGGCGTCGGCGGCACGCGCCGCGAAGTCACGGTGATGTTCAGCGATATCGAGGGCTTCTCCCTTATCAGCGAGACGATGGAGCCCGAGCTTCTGACCAGTCGGCTGTCGCGCTACTTCGAGGTGCTGGGCACCGCGATCTCGGCCAACCGCGGCATGATCGACAAGTACATCGGCGACAGCATCATGGCGTTCTGGAATGCGCCCGAACCCGACGAGGACCACATCGCCAATGCCTGTCGCGCCGCCTTGCAGGCCGCCGCCGCGGGGCACCGCCTCGCGGAGAAATGGCGTCGCCTCGGTCGGCCAGGCTTTCGCACCCGCTTCGGCGTCCATACCGGGATGGCCGTCGTCGGCAATGTGGGTGCGCGCGAGCGCATCAACTACACGCTGGTGGGTGCCGTGGCGAACCAGGCGTCGCGGCTCGAGGGCATGAACAAGGTCTATGGCACGGAGGTGCTGGCGAGTGGCGAAGTCGCCAGCCCGACGGCCGACCGCTTCGTCTGGCGCCACATCGACCGCATCGTGGCCGTCGGCACCACCGAGATTCACGATATTTACGAGCCTCTGGGCGAGATCGACAGCGCCCCCGACCACGCCGAGCTGCTTGCCCAGTGGGCGGCAGGTCGCGCTGCCTATGCCGAGGGCCGCTTCGAAGCCGCGATCGCGAGCTTCAATTCAGTGGCGGAGATCCAGCCGGGTGACGGCCCGAGCCGCGTCTTCATCGAGCGCTGCACCCGGTTCCTCCAGAACGGAACGCCCGAGGGCTGGGACGGTACCTGGCGGCTTGACAGCAAGTGAGGCTAGTAAGGATCCCTCGCTACGCTCGGGATGACATCAATATTGTCATCCCGAGCGTAGCGAGGGATCTTTAGGCTTGTCTCACCAGGGCGCGCACATGTGCGGAGGCGGCCTCGGCCAGCGCCTCGAGGTCGTAGCCACCCTCGAGCACGGAGACGACGCGGCCCTGGGCGTGCCGGTCAGCGATCGCCAGCAGTTCCTCCGTCAGCCAGACGAAGTCCGCGGTTTCGACGTTGAGCCCCGCCAGCGGATCGCGGCGGTGGGCATCGAAGCCCGCCGAGACGATCAGGAGCTCGGGCGCGAAGAGGTCGAGCGCCGGCAGGATGCGATCGGCCCAGGCGGCGCGGAACTCGACACTTCCGCTGCCGGCGGGAAGCGGCACGTTGACCACGTTTCCCGCTACCCCGCGCTCGCGCGGCGAACCGGTGCCGGGATAGAGCGGCGACTGGTGGGACGAGGCATAGAACAGTCTCGGATCGGGCTCGACGACGGCCTGCGTGCCCTGGCCGTGATGGACGTCAAAATCGACGATCGCCACGCGTTCCAGGCCATAGACCGTCTGGGCATGGAGCGCGCCGACCGCGACACTGTTGAAAAGGCAGAAACCGCCGGGAACGGTCGGCAGGGCGTGGTGTCCCGGCGGGCGCACGGCGGCGAAGACGGTTTGCGCTGTTTCGCGCATCACCGCATCGACGCCTGCGACCACGGCGCCGACGGCGTGGCGTGCCGCGTCAGCACTGCCGGTGCTCATGATTGTATCGGCATCGATCTGGACCAGTTCGCCGGCCGGCGGCCGGACGGCCAGGATCGCCTCAACATACTCCAGCGGGTGCACGCGCGTGAGCTGCTCGAGGGTGGCGGCAGGGGCCATGACGGAGACCAGGTGCGGAATCGCCGCATCGTCGAGGCCCGCCAGCACGGCACGCAGCCGGTCGGGGCGCTCGGGATGGTATTCGCCGGGGTCATGGGCCAGGAATGACGGATGGCTGATGAGGAACGACGTCATATATTCCCTCTAGCGCGGCCGGCCGCGCCGGGATAGGCCATCCGATCCGTCACTTGAGCCGCCTTGCGATGCGGCGATAAGATGCCGGCGCCTTGGGGGATTTTAATAGATGTTGCGTTCGATGGTCGTCGCCTTGCTGTCGCTGATTGCCGGCAGCGCCCTTGCCGTGGACACCACTTTCCTGCTGATCAATTCGACCAGCTATCCGATCAGCGAGATGTCGATCACGCAGCATGACATGGGCATGTGGAGCCCCAATCTGTACCATGGGCCTGCCATCAGGCCGGGCGAATCCCGCCAGATCGTGATCCCGGCCTCGCAGCTCGTCTGCCAGGTCGACATGAAGCTCGGCTTCTCCGACGGCACCCCGGCCGCGACCTGGCAGTACCTGAATCTATGCAATCTCCGGAAGATTCAGGTCTTTTATGACCGCTACAGCGGCATCACGACGGCCAGGTACAACGAGTAGGCTCTGCGCCGGAGCGCTGATCGGAGGAGCGCGCCACTGGAGTGGCGCGCTCCCATGAACGAATCGTCCTGTTCTAACCCAGAAACCAATCGAGGATCGCTGCATTCTCGTCGCGCGGGTAGGTGTGCGACAGGTCGGCGATCTCGCGATAGACCACCGCGGCGCCGGCCTGTTCCAGCGCCTGCTGGGCATGCCGCGCCATCGTGGGCGGGAACATCCAGTCCTGCGCGCCGTGCAGAACATGCACCGGCAGTCCGCGGAGCCTGCCGCTGTCGGTGAAGCCCAGTATCATCGGATGGAAGGCGGCGGCGACCGGCGCGAGGTGCGTGAAGCGGCAGTCGCCACGCAGGCCCAGCACATAGGTGAAGGTGCCGCCGTCGCTCATGCCCGTCAGGAGCTGCCGCGCGGGGTCGACGTTCCATTGGCGCGCGACCTGCTCGACCATGCGATCGATGTTCGGCCCATCTTCGTCCGGCTCCATCAGCGACCAGGTCGAACCGGTCGCCGTCGGCGCGATCACGATCAGGCCGCGCGTGCGCGCCTCCCGCAGCCAGCTCCACAGGAAGGCGCCGCCATTGCCGCTGCCGCCGTGCATCGCCACGACCAGCGGCCAGGCGCGCGCCGCGTCGTAGTATTCGGGAACGTAGAGCGAGAAGGCGCCCCGCGTGCCGGGCGGGCCACCGACATGCATCACGCCGACCTGCTCGCGTGTCGGGTCGACCTCGGCCAGCCAGGCGGCGAGGGCCGTATCCTCCCGTGCCGTGGCTTCGAGAAAGAACTGGCTGACGGGTTTCAGATGCGCCGCCATCGGGTAGAGCGCTTCGGCAGCGCGGGCGTAGGCGCGCATCGCACGGTACGCGGCGACGATCGGCTGTGGCGCATCGCCGGCGGCGAGAAGTCCGGTGATGCCTTCGCCAGCCGTCGCGGCTGCGCCTTCCAGGCAGGTGCGCACCGGCGCCAGCCGTTCCGGCCAGTCAGCCGCGCGGGAGCCCGAGAGAGCTCCCTCGACGTCGACCTCACGGCCGGCAACGGCCTCGATCAGACGGGGCAGGTTGTCGGGAGAAAGATGGCGGCCGGCGAATTCCAGCGCGTACAGCGCCCGCAGTGTCGCCGGGACCAGGGCGGCAATGGCGTCGATGGCCGGTTCGTTTTGCGCGTCCGCCATCGCTCCGCTCTTCTCAGTCCTTCAGCATGACGGCATCAAGCGGCGCCCGGCCGCGGATCATGTCCGACGCCTTCTCCGCGATCATCAACACCGAGGCGTTGAGGTTGGCGGACGGCATGGTCGGCATGATCGAGGCATCGACCACGCGCAGACCTTCCAGCCCTCGCACGCGTAACTGGTCGTCGACCACCGCCGTCGGGTCCGTATCGGGCGCCATGCGGCAGGAGCCCATGAGATGGAAAGTCGTGGTGCCGCGTTCCTTGGCGGCTGTCAGCAGCTCGTCGTCCGATTGCTTCTCGGCGCCCGGGAATTCCTCGCGGTCGTAGTATTTGCTGAGCGCCGGCGAGCCCAACAGGCGGCGGGCGAGCTTCATGCCAGCGAGCAGCACGCGCCGGTCGCTTTCGGCGGCGAGGTAGTTCGGCTGGATGACAGGCGCCTCGAACGGATCGGCCGAGCGGGCGCGCACATAGCCGGTGCTGTCGGGCCGCTGCTGCCAGGAGGCGATCGTCATGCCGGGGAAGTCGTCGAGTGTCGATTGCACGCCTTCCTTGTAGCTGGCCGGCGTAAAAGTGAGCTGCAGGTCGTAGTTGTCGACGCGTTCGTCGGACTTCCAGAAGACGTAGATGAGGGTCGGGTTGAGCGTGAGGATGCCCTTGCGCTGGGTGACGTATTTCAGCACCTCGCCGACCAGCCGGAGGCCACGCGAGCGTTCGTTGATGCTCATCGCGTTCTTCACGCGGGCGACGAAGCGCGGCGCGTAATGGTCGCGCAAGTTCTCGCCGACACCCGGCAGGGCGTGCTTCACCGCAATGCCGAGCGACTGCAGAAGCGGCGCCGGACCGATGCCGGAGACCTGCAGGAGCTGCGGGCTGTTCACCGTGCCGCCGCACAGGATCACTTCCTTGTTCGCGCGGACTTCGATCGGCTTGCCGTTGCGCCCGCCTTTGCGATAGCGCACGCCGACAGCCCGCTTGCCGTCGAGCATGATCTCGGTTGCCTGCGCATGCGTTCGCACGGTGAGGTTCGGCCGCTTCATCGCCGGATGCAGGTAGCCGCGCGCGGCACTCACCCGCCGGCCGTTCCGGATAATGCGCTGCACGTAGCTGACGCCGGCCTGCATCGTGCCGTTGTAGTCGCGGTTGCGTGGAATCCCCATCTGCACCGCGCCCTCGATGAAGGCCTCGCACAGGGGATCGCGCCAATCGAGATCGGTGATGGGCAGGCCGCCCTCATGGCCGCGGAAGGTGTCGTCGATCGCGGCGGGATTGTCGGCGATGCGCTGCTCGGTGCGGCGGAAGTAGGGGAGCACGTCGGCATAGCCCCAGCCGTGGTTGCCGCGCTGTGCCCAGCCGTCGAAGTCGAGCCGCTGGCCGCGGTTGTAGATATGGCCGTTGATCGAACTGGAACCGCCCAGGGTCTTGCCACGGGGGGCCGCGATGCGCCGGCCGCCGGTCCATTCGCTGGGCTCGGAGGTGTAGAGCCAGTTCACCCTGGGATTGACTAGCGTGTACATGAAGCCGGCGGGGATATGAATGAAGGGATGCCAGTCCGACGGGCCGGCTTCGAGGACGCAGACGGTGACGTTGGGGTCCTCGCTCAGGCGGCTGGCGAGCACGCTGCCGGCCGAACCGGCGCCCACGATCACATAGTCGAAATTATCCATTCCTGCGCTTCTCCCGAGCCTTTGGCTTTACCGCGACCGGCGGTCGCTCGGCAATCGTCTGGCATAGTTCTGGCACTGTGTGGACGTTGGCGCTGCAGCGCGGCATCGTTGAGGGGTCATGACCACGCCACCGATCAAACTGCTGCTTTCCGATTTTGCCTTCCGCACCTGGGGACCCCGCATCGCGTCGGCCGTTCCGTCAGGCGGCCTCGCCTTCGTGACGGCCGAGGCGGCGGTCGCCGGGGACGGGCCCTGTGATATCGATTTTGCCTTCATGACCCGCGAGGTGACGGGGCGGTCGAGCAAGAACAACCAGACACCTGAATTGCGCGACTTCGAGATCGTGCTGCGCCGGTCGCCCAGACTGCGCTGGCTCCAGATTCATCCGGCGGGAGCGGAGCGCCCCATCTACCGCGAGCTTCGCGATCGCGGCGTCAAGGTCACCACGGGGTCGGGCGCGACGGCAGTGACGGTGTCGCACAGCGTGCTGGCAGCGGTCATCTCGCTCACGCGGCGCTTTCCCCGCCATGCTGACGCGCAGCAGCGACATGCATGGGAGCCCCGGATCGGCGAGCGCGCGCCGCGGGACCTGAAAGGCCAGTGTGCCGTCGTTGTCGGTCTGGGGCCGATCGGGCGCAATATCGCGACCCTGCTGAAGGTCCTGGGTATGAAGGTGATCGGCGTCCGCCGCAGTCCCGAGCCGGTCGAGCCTTGCGACCGCACGATCGCCTACGACCGTCTGGGCGAAGTGTTGCCCGAGGCGGACTGGCTGATCCTGTGCTGCCCGGCCTCGCCGCTGACGGTCGGGATCGCCAATGCGGCAGCGTTCGCCGCGATGCCCGCCGGTGCCCACTTCGTCAATGTTGCGCGGGGCGAGATCGCGGTGGAGGCCGACGTGATTGCGGCTCTCGCCAGCGGCAAGCTCGCGGGCGCCTACCTCGACGTCTTCGAGCGCGAGCCGCTCGATCCTGCCTCGCCGCTGTGGGACATGCCCGACGTCCTCGTCTCGCCGCACACCGCCGGCCATTCGCTGGGCCAGAACGAGGCGATTTTTGAAATCTTCCTCGACAATCTGGCGCGCTGGCGGGCCGGCCAGAAGCTGCGCAACGACGTCGACGATCTCGGCTAGGACAGGGTGCTTGCACTGAATGCATTCGCTCACGCGGATGTGATGAGCGGGTTCAGCATGAAAATGCTATTGCTTTAGGCAAGCTGACGGTGGGATCGCCCCAGTCTTTCTGCTTCGGACATGACCCTCCCGCGCACGCCGCGGGCAGACGCTCGAGGGCGAGGGTGTAGTTCACACGGATGGTACGTCACGCCAGGCCGGCACGAGTCCGCATTGAGCCCGTCCCCACCGAGCACCGATAAGACTCGGAACGGACATATCGCGCTACCCGTCACAGGGTGCGCCGGGCTTGTGACATCTGAAGAAGAAACGACGTCTAAAAAGCCCGTGATTCCGGGCTCGGCCCGGACTCCGGGCAGGTGCGTGTCACAACATTTGTCTCAACTTGGTGTGACACATTGGGATGTGACACGCGATCAGGACAACGGCTCCCCGGCGTGCGGGGAGCTGGCTGCGCGGCTCTAATCGGCCGCTCGCGCCGGCCGGAAGGCGGGGACGACCTCGGCGACGAAGGCCCTGAGATTGGCCACCGAGGCGTTGGGGTCGACCAGCAGGATGTTGGTCGCCCCAGCCGCCTCGAGCTGCTTCAGGCGGGCAATCACTTCCTCGGGCGTGCCGAGCAGCGGCGCGGTGTCGTCCTCGACCCGGTCGGCGAGCTTGTCGCGGGCGAGGTCGCCGATCACGTTCACCACCCGCTTGCGCGTCTCGAGGGCCTGCGCCCGCTCGCCTTCGCCGTGGATCATCTGTAGCGCCCGCGCCGTTGCCACCATGTCCGGTGCATAGGGCCGCCCGACGCGCTCGCATTCGGCGCGGAACAGGGCGATGCGCTGGGCGATCTGGTCGACCTGGGCGAGCTGGTCGAGCAGGAGATTATAACCCTCGCGCGCGGCGCGGCAGATGCTGTCGCGGCTGCCGGCGGCGAGCCACAGCGGCGGGTGCGGGCGTTGCAGCGGTTCGGGCTCGACCACGATGTTGTCGTAGTGCCAGCGCTTGCCGTGGTGGCTGAAGCGGCCGCCGGTCTTTTCGTGGCTGGTCCAGGCCTTGCGGATGATGTCCATCGCCTCGTCGAAGCGCTCGCCGGCTTCGTCCATGGGGATGCAGAAGCCGTCGAACTCGGCTTGGCGGTAGCCCTTGCCCACGCCGAAATCGACGCGGCCGCCGGTCAGCAGGTCGAGGGTGGCCACTTGCTCGGCGACCAGGACCGGGTTGTGCCACGGCAGCACGACGACGGCCGTGCCGAGGCGGATGTTGCGGGTTTTGGCGGCGAGATAGGCCAGCACCGTCATCGAGGCCGAGACCTGGCCCTGGCCGGTGAAATGATGCTCGACCATGAAGAGCTGGCCGAAGCCCAGCCGATCGGCTTCGATCACGTACTCGATGAAGCTTTCATATCCCTGGCTGTCCTCGAGGCCGACGCCGCGCTTCGTCCTGGCGCCGCCGAACAATCCGAACCGCATGTCCAGCCTCATTCCCGAATGCCGATGCCAACAATCAGCCTAGCCGATCCTGTCCGCTACGCCAGCGGCACAAACGAAAAAGGGCACTAGGCAAGCATGCTCTCTCCGGCGCAGACTGTGGCCCGAAGGCGAAAAATCGCCACGTCCGGGAGGAAGTCGATGGCAGTGAGGTTCACAGCCGATCCAGCCTGTCCGCGAGGTTGATCGGACATCATGGATGTCTCGCTCGACCTTTTGATGAATGCGGTCATCTCCGGACTGCTGCTGGGCGGCTTCTACGCCGCGGTCTCGATCGGTGTGGCGATCTCCTTCGGGATGCTCGACATCGTCAACATCGCCCATCCCGCCTTCATCCTGCTGGGCTCCTACATCGCCTTTATCGCCAATAGCGTGCTGGGAATGGACCCGATCCTGGCGGCGGTGGTCGCCCTGCCGGCCTTCTACCTGCTCGGCATGGCCGTCTATCAGGTCTACTACGTCGCCTTCGAGCGCCGCGATGACCAGTCGCTGCGCGGCCTGTCGTTCTTCTTCGGGCTGCTGTTCATCGCCGAAGTGGGGCTGATCCTGGTCTTCGGTGTCGACTATCGTTCGGTGAATACACCCTATATCGGCCCCAGCCTGCATCTCGTCCTGTTCGACCTGCCGTGGCGCCTGCTGGTGCCGTTTCTGGTCTCCATGGTGATGGCGGTCGGCCTGCAGCTGTTCCTGTCGCGGACCTTCTTGGGCCGCGCTATCCAGGCAGTGGCGCAGGACCAGCTGGCGCTGCAGCTGATGGCCGCCAACCCGGTCAAGATCAAGCGCATCGCCTTCGGCCTGTCGATCGCCACCGCGTCGCTGGCGGGTGCCTGCCTGATCATCATCCAGCCGGTCGAACCGTCGATCGGCCGCGAATATATCGGGCGCGTCTTTGCCATCTGCGTGCTGGGCGGCCTGGGCAGCTTTCCCGGCATGATGATCGCGGCGATGACGCTGGGCATCGTCGAAAGCCTGACCTCGACCTTCTTCGGCCCTTCCTGGTCGCCGGCCGTGGCCTTCGGTGTTCTGCTGGTAACGCTGGCCGTCCGGCCCAGCGGCATCCTTGGTCGATAGGGGCGGACGCGAAATCATGCGCGGCGGTCCCTTTATCCTGGTGCTGATCGCGGTCGCTGCCGTGATCTTCGGCTTGGCGCGCTGGCTCGACAACAGCTACGCCTTCTTTGTCGGCTACGTCGTGGTCCAGTACATCGTGCTCGGCACGGCGTGGAATATCCTGGGCGGCTATACCGGCTACGTGAATTTTGGCATCACCGCGTTCTTCGCCATCGGCGCCTACTCGTCGGTGGTCCTGCACAAGCTCGTGCCCGCGATGCCGCTGCCGGCAATGATCTTGGTCGGCGGCGTGATGGCCGGCATCGTGGGCATCGGGACCGGATACCTGACGCTTCGCCTGCGCGGCGTGTACTTCTCCATCGCCACGCTGGCACTCGCTGTGGTGGTGCAGACGCTGATCACCAACTGGGATTTCGTCGGCGGTGCGCGCGGCGCCTACGTGCTGCGCCCGCGCACTGCGCCGCTGATCGGTGGCGGCTACATCGACTACCTGTTCCTGATCATGCTCGGCTTGTGCGTTATCTCCCTGGCCACGGCGCGCGCCATCGAGCGCTCGTCGCTCGGCTACGGCTTCGCCGCCATCCGCGACGATGAAGCGGCGGCCGAAGCCTCGGGCGTGCCGACCCTGAAGCTGAAGCTGATCGCGACCGGACTGTCGGGTGGCTTCATGGGCATGGCCGGCGCGCCCTTGCCCTTCTATGTGACCTATCTCGATCCCTCGTCGGGTTTCAGCCTGAACTACGCGGTGAATGCCATTGCCATGCCGCTGATCGGTGGCACCTCGACCTGGCTGGGGCCGGTGGTCGGTGCCGTGCTGGTGGGCGGCCTCCAGGAATATCTGCGGGTGACGATTTCTTCGGCCGTCAATGTACTGGTCGCGGGCGTGTTGATGGTCGTGTTCGTGATCATCGCGCCCCAGGGCATCGTCGGCCTGTTCAAGAGGAAGCGGCAGTGACCGCGCTACTGCATGTCGAGGGGCTCGGCAAACGCTTCGGCGGCTTCGTTGCGCTCGATGGCATCGAGCTCGAGGTGCAGGACGGCGAGCGTCTCGGCCTGATCGGCCCCAACGGCTCGGGAAAGTCGACCCTGGTGAACTGCATCTGCGGCACCTTGCGCAACGAGACGGGCAGCGTGAGCTTCGCCGGAGAGAAGCTCGACGGCTTGCTGGCGAGCCAACGCACACATCGCGGCCTGGCGCGCAGTTTCCAGCTGCCGCGCCCCTTCGCCAGCCTGTCACTGGCCGAGAACCTGCGCATTCCCATCCTCTATGCCGTAAACGCCCGCAGCACCGGCCGGCTCGCAGGTGCTGCGATCGATGCACGCTGCCGCGATCTGCTGGGTGAGGTTGGCCTCGCCGGGAAGGCCGACCGGCTGCCGCGCGACCTCACCCAGATCGAGATGCGCAAGCTGGAACTCGCCCGCGCCATGGCGGCGCAGCCGAAGCTGCTGATCGCCGACGAGGCGATGGCCGGGCTGTCGCATGCCGAGGTCGACGAGATCATCGCGCTCCTGATCCGGCTGAACGGGCAGGGCGTCACCGTGATCATGATCGAACACATCATGCGCGCCGTGATGGAATTCTCCCAGCGGCTGGCCGTCCTGGTGGCGGGCAAGAAGATCGCCGACGGCGCACCCAAGGAAGTGGTGCGTAACGACGAAGTCGTGAGGGCGTACCTTGGCGAGTAGCCTCACCGTCGCCAACATCGACGCAGGCTACGGGGCCGTGCGCGTGCTCGAGGACGTGTCTCTGAGCGTCGGCGCCGGCGAGACGGTGGCGCTGCTGGGCACCAACGGCAACGGCAAGTCGACCCTGATGAAATCGATCATGGGCATCGTGCGACCCTCCGCGGGCAGCATCCTGGCCGAGATTGACGGAGCGAGGCACGAACTCATCGGACGCTCGACGGAGGAGATCGTCGACCTCGGCATCGCCTTCGTGCCGGAGGGACGGCGGCTGTTTCCCAAGCAGACCGTGACCGAGAATCTGCTGCTCGGCGCCTTCCGGCCGGCCGCTCGCTCGGCCATCCGCCGCAACCTCGATTTCTGCTTCGAGACCTTCCCGGTCCTCAAGGAGCGTGCCCGCCAGCTCGCCGGCAGCATGAGCGGCGGCGAGCAGCAGATGCTGGCCCTGGCCCGCGCCCTGATGTCGGCGCCGCGCATCCTGCTGGTCGACGAGCCGTCAGTCGGCCTGGCGCCGCTGCTGGTCCGGCGGACGATCGATAAGATCAAGGAGTTGAAGGACGGCTACAACCTCACCGTCCTGATGGCCGAGCAGAACTTCACGCAGGCCATCCGTATCGCCGACCGCGGCTATGTCATCGTGCACGGCAAGATCGCCTTCGCCGGGGAGTCGGCGGAGGCGCTGAACAACAATGACCTGATCCGGGAGTTCTATCTCGGCGCGTGACCTATTTGGTCGGTGCGTAGGGATAGATGATGTTGCCGGTCTTGTACTTGGTCGGCCACAGGATCACCTCGGTCTTGGGATCGGTGAACTGCTCGACGCCGTTGCCTGAGACCCCCTGGAACTGCACGGCCATGACCTGCGCCGTCGACCATTCGCCCTCGGCATTGAAGCTTATGTCGCCGACCACGGTCTTGAAGGTGTTCTTGCGGCAGTATTCGGCGAGCTTTTCGTCGTTGGTGCCGCCGGTCGCCTTCACCGCTTGTTCGATCACCTGCATGCGCGCATAGGCAAAGGGCGGCAGGTAGTAGCCCAGCAGGTCGACGCCGGCAGCGGCCGATTTCGTCTGGTACTTCTTCACGAAGTCACGGCCCTCGTCCGAGGCGAAGCCTGCCCATGGCAGCCAGAAGTCGTAGACCACGATGCCGTTGAGCAGCGGGCCGAGCTGGGTCTTGATGGCCGTCGCCTGCAGGCCGACCATGCCGCCGCCGTAGACCTTGGGCTTGAAGCCGATTTCGTGGCTCGCCCGGATGATGCCGACCGAGTCGGCCGGATAAGAGCAGGCGAGGAAGATGTCGGGATTGGTGGCGGCTATGGCGCGCACGATCGGCGTATAGTCGGACGTCGTCGGCGGATAGGTCTTGTCGTAGACGATCTTGAGACCCAGCCGTTTGATCACGTTGCGTGCGCCGTCCATGGCGTTGCGCGGAAACTCGGCATCGGCGCCGCACATGGCCACGGTCATCGGCTTGGGAGTCTGCGCCGCCGCCACCTCGAAGAAGCCCTCGGCAAACGACTCCTTGGGCCGCGGTCCGCCGGTCGGTGTCATGGAGAAGTAGCGTTTGTAGTTGAACTCGCTGTTCACGGCGAGCCCGAGCAACCCGAAGAACGTCCGGTCGTGCTGCATGACGATCGGCATCGCCGGTGCGACCATGTTGGTGGCGTAGCTGCTGGCGATGATGTCGACCTTATCGACGTCCAGGAGCTTGGTGTAGAGGCCCGGTACCGTCGAGGGGTTCGACTGGTCGTCGTAATAGATCAGCTTCACCGGCCGTCCGAGCAGGCCACCCTTGGAGTTGATCTCCTCTTCCCAGATCTGCATCGCCAGAAGCGTTGCCTTGCCGTTGGGCGCCAGTGGGCCGGTCAGGTTCATGCTGAAGCCGATGGTGAACGGCTTGCCCTGGGCGCCGGCTGGGCCGGCGAAACTCGCGGCAGCACCGGCGACTGCCAGCTTGCCGAAGGTACGACGCTCGATGCGCATAACCCTATCCTCCCATTTTGTATGTCGTTGCGGCGATCCTAACTCTCCTTGCCGCGACATGACAACGCCGGCCCGGCCGCCTACAGCAAGGGCGGCGGCCCGGGCATGCCCAGCGCGTGCTGGCCGAACAGGGCGCCCTGGATGTCGGGCGAGAACATGACGTGGGCATTAGCGGCATGTGCGTCGCGAAACAGACGCTGCATATTGCTGGTCAGGTAGAGACCGCCCGACCCGGCGATGCCCATCATGATGTCCACGGCCTCCAGGCACATCCGCACCGAGAAGAAAGCGTCGCGGCGGTAGCGGAGTTTGTCTTCGTGGGCGGCCTCGCGGCCCGCGCGGGCAACCGCCATGGCATGGTCGCAGACCTGCCGCATGATCATTTCGGCGGCGTCGATGCGCGCGCTGGCTTCCGCCACCTTGATTTGCACGGCCTGGCTGCCGCCCACCGGCAGGCCGGTTGTGGTGGCGTTGCGCTTGCGGGCGGCGCCCACCGTCTGTTCGTAGGCACCCTGCGCGCACCCGAGCATGACGCCGGACAGCACATAAGGGCCGAGCGCCAGCAGCGGCAGGCGGAAGACCGGCGTGGGATTGACCTCGGAGCCGGGGTGCGACTTGCCGTTGAACGCGCGGGCCGTGAGCGTGCGTCGCTCGGGCACGAACAGGCTCTTGACGGCGACATCCTGCGATCCGGTGCCCGACAGGCCGACGGCGTGCCAAGTGTCGATGACCTCGTACTGCGAGCGATGGACGAGGGCGAAGCGTTGGTCGACCGGGGGGCCGTCGTCTTGTTCGCGGACCATGAAGCCCAGCATGTTCCAGTCGCAATTGTCGATGCCGGAAGACAGCGGCCAGCGCCCGGTAACCACATAGCCGCCGTCGACCTTGTGGCCGCGGCCGTTAGGGAAGATCAGCGACGTGGCGATCAGCACGTCGAGCGAGACGTCCCATAACTCGCTCTGGGTCTCGGGCGGGAAGTAGCCCAGCATCCAGTGATGGCTGGCGAGATTGCCGAGGTTCCACGCTGTCGACGGGCAGACGCGCGCGATCTCGGCGCAGGCATCGACCAGGACGGCGAGATCGAGTTCGGCGCCGCCGACGCGGGCGGGCTGCATGATCCGGAACAGGCCCGCCGCATGCAGGTCGCGTTCGGTGGCCTCGGGCATGCGGCGCAGCCGTTCGCATTCCTGGGCGCGGGCGGCAATGGCGGGTACGAGTTGGCGGGTGCGCTTGATCATTTCGGCGCCGTCGACGCCGGCAAAGGAGATCCGCTCTGCCGGCAAGGTCGGAGACCGCTCCCAGCGGCCTTCGCCTGGTTCCTGACTCTTCACTGTATGCCTCCCCGATTGGTCAACTTTGCGCCGACACTTTCGAGACGACAACCTTGATCCAGCCTTCGCCTGTGCCAGTTTCACGCCAAGTGGATGGAAGGTTCAGGGCCGGGGAGGCGGGGATGCTGCAGCAGATAGTCGATCTCGAGGCCGAGGGCGGGGAATTCCATAGGCTTCTCGCCGCCGTGAAGGACGACGACTGGCAACAGGCCACCCTCTTCAAGGGCTGGACCATCAACGATATCGTCCAGCATCTGCACATGGGTGACACCATGGGCCTTGCGTCGGCGACCGACTCCGCCCAGTTCGCGACGCTGCTGGCCGATATCCAGGCCAGGCGTGCAACGGGCCTCAGTCGCGTCGAGGAAACGCGCGAGCGGCTGGGCGGCCTCGCGGGAGCGCGCCTGCTGGAGCGTTGGCGAGTCACCCTCGACCGGCTCTGCGCGGGGCTGGCGGCCAAGGCCTCCGACGCACGGCTGAAGTGGTCGGGGCCGGACATGGGCGTGCGCATGTTCGCTACCGCGCGCCAGATGGAGATCTGGTCGCATGCCCAGGCGATCTACGATCTGCTGGATCTCGATCGGCCTGCTCCATCGCTTCGCCTCAGGAACATCGTCGAACTCGGCGTGCGTACCTTCGCCTGGGCCTACCGCAACCGTGGCCTGCCGGTGCCGCCCGTCGTACCCCATATCCGCCTTACGACGCCGTTCGGCGAGACCTGGGAATGGCACGCGCCGTCGGTGGGCCAGTCCGTTGCCGGGGAGGCGATCGCCTTTTGTCAGGTAGTTACGCAGATCCGCAACGTCGCCGACACGGCGCTGCTCGTCCAAGGCGATGGGGCGAGACACTGGATGAGCATCGCGCAGTGCTTCGCCGGGCCGCCCGAAACGCCACCGGCGCCCGGCACCCGCCAGCGCACCGTCAATGCCGTTCGAGAAGTCGTCCGAAGCCCGGGACACCGTCCCTGATTCCGGCCAGGCGGAGCGCATGCCAAAGCGTTGCCTGGGTCGAGGTGATCACCGGCTTGCCGAGTGCCTGTTCCAGGGCCGCGATCGCGGTATGGGAGCGCGTGTTGAGGCAAGAGATGATGAGCGCGTCCGAGCGTGCGTCGCAGCCCCTGAGGCCCAACTCATAAAGCGTTGCAGGCTCGGGCTCGGCCAGGAGGAAGCCGTCGGTGATGCCGAGATGGGCGCCACCGCGAACTTTTAGGCCCGCACTCTCGAAGTAGCGGTGCTCGGCGGCGTCGACTTCTTCGGTGTAGGGCGAGACGATGCTGACCGTGGCGGCGCCCAGCGTTTCGGCGGCCGTCAGGATGGCATGCGCCGCCGTCGTCGCCGGCACCTTGTGGGCCTCCTCGATCTCGGCCCGAAGATGGGCATCGTAATTCAGTCCCTGCACGATCGACGAGGCGGTGCAGCCATAGGCGATGACGTCCGGGAAGACACTGGAAAGCTGGCGGATCGCGCTCTTGCCCTCGGTGCGGTCCATTTCGATGAAGGCCTCAGGCGTGGTCGCGGGCGGAATGAACATGCGTGAGGCGAAGACGCTGACACCCGCCGGCACCGTGCGATGGGCCCAGGGCTCCATGACGGTGTTGACGCTGGGCACGACGATGCCGATCCGCGCCCGCCAGCCGTCGCCATTGAGGAATCGTTTCGACATCTCGGGGCCTCTAGTTGAACGACATGCCGCCGCTCAGCGGCACGGTTTGGCCTGTCATATACGCATTGCCGATGACCATCAGCACCGCCTGGGCGCATTCCTCCACCGTCCCGAAGCGGCCGAGTGGAATGCGATTGGCGGCAGAGGCAAGGCCGGAGCGCACCATGTCGGTCTCGATCAGCGAGGGGGCCACGGCATTCACCGTGATGCCGTCCTTCACCAGACGCGCGGCATAGCCTCGCGTCAGCCCCTCCATGCCGGCTTTCGACGCGTTGTAGTGCACGCCGACACCGCCGGCACCGCGCGCCGCGCCAGAGGAGATATTGACGATCCGTCCCCATTTGCGGGCGCGCATTCCCGGCACAACGGCCTGGGTGCAAAGGAATGCCGACTTCAGGTTCACCGCGATCGTGCGGTCGAAGTCGTCCTCCGTGAGATCGTCGACGCCGCGGATGAGGGCGAGGCCTGCGTTGTTCACCAGCACGTCCACCGGCCCCAGCTCGCGCTCGACCGCAGCCACCATCGCCGACACCTCGGCCGATCGCGATACGTCGGCACCGATCGCCATTGCACGGCCACCCTTGCTGCGGATAGCGTCGACCACCTCCCTCGCTTCCTTGGCGCGCTCCCGGTAGTTCACCACCACGGCCGCTCCGGCATCGGCTAGCGCCATGACCACAGCACGGCCGATGCCCCGCGATCCGCCGGTCACCAGAGCGATCCGTCCCGTCAACAACGGCATGATCTTTATTCCCTCGAGTTTCGTCCGATGCCTGCAGGTTGACGCATTGGACCGGCGTCGCCAACCTAGCTGCGCAGAGGAGAACAAATAGCACATGAAGATCGGCGTCATCGGCCTCGGACGTATGGGCGGAAATATCGTGCGGCGGTTGACGCGGGCGGGGCACGCCTGTGTCGTTTTCGACGCCAACCCGGAGCCGGGCGCGCAATTGGTGAAGGAGGGTGCTGCGGCCGCAGCTTCTGTTCCCGCCCTGGTCGAGGCGTTGGGACCGTCGCCGCGCACGGTGTGGGTGATGCTGCCGGCGGGCAAGATCACCGAGGACACGATCGCCCAGCTCGGCACGCTGATGAAGGCGGGCGATGTCATCATCGATGGCGGCAACACAAACTTCAAAGACGATGTGCGGCGTGCCCGCGAGCTGGCGCCCAAGGGCATAAAATATCTCGATATCGGCACGTCGGGCGGCGTGTGGGGGCTGGCGCGCGGCTATTGCCTGATGATCGGCGGCGATACCGAGACCGTGACCCGGCTCGATCCGATCTTTGCAGCACTAGCGCCCGGCCTCGGCGACATCGAACGCACGGCGGGCCGCGAGGCTGCCGATCCACGCGCCGAGCGTGGCTACATCCATGCCGGGCCGGTGGGCTCGGGGCATTTCGTGAAGATGATCCATAACGGCATCGAGTACGGCATGATGCAGGCCTTCGCTGAAGGCTTCGACATCATGCGCCATCGTGCCGACGACAAATTGCCGGCTGACGAGCGCTACGACCTCAATCTGGGCGACATCGCCGAGGCGTGGCGGCGCGGCAGCGTGGTGACATCCTGGTTGCTCGACCTCACGGCCAGCGCATTGGCCAAGGACGCGCATCTGGAAGGCTTCTCCGGCCACGTCGAGGACAGTGGCGAGGGCCGTTGGACCATCGAGGCCGCAATCGAGGAGGCGGTGCCGGCGGACGTGCTGGCGGCCTCGCTGTTCGTGCGTTTCCGCTCGCGCCAGCAGCACACTTTCGCGGAAAAAGTTCTGTCGGCGATGCGGCTCGGATTCGGTGGCCACGTCGAAGCCCCCAAGAAATAGGAGTTTCCATGCGCGTAGGTGTCTTCTACTTCCCGACCGACTACGGCATCGATATCGCCGAGTTGGCCCGTGCGCTCGAGGATCGCGGCTTCGACTCGCTGTTCGTGCCCGAGCACACCCATATTCCGCTCAGCCGCAAGACGCCCTTCCCGACGGGCGGCGAGCTGCCCAAGCGCTACTCGCATACCCACGATCCGTTCGTGGCCTTAGCCTTCGCGGCGGCGGTGACCAAGAAGCTGAAAGTCGGCACCGGCATCTGCCTGGTGCCGCAGCACGAGCCGATCGGCACGGCCAAGGCCATCGCCTCGCTCGACCAGCTCTCGGGCGGCCGCTTCATCTTCGGCATCGGGGCCGGCTGGAACCAGGACGAGATGGAGAACCACGGCGTCCGCTACGCCGCTCGCTACAAGCAGATGCGCGAGCACGTGCTGGCAATGAAGGCGCTGTGGACCGAAGAGGCAGCGTCCTTCCACGGTGAGTTCGTGAATTTCGATCCGGCGTGGTCGTGGCCCAAGCCGGCGCAGCGGCCACATCCGCCGATCCTGCTGGGTGGCGAGACCGACTACACGTTGAAGCGCGTGGTCGAATATTGCGACGGCTGGTTCCCGCGTCCGCGTAGCGGTTTCGAGGCCGCGACCGCGCTCGACCGACTGAAACGCATGGCAGAATCGGTGAAGCGTGATCCCGCGACCTTGACGGTCACCGTATTCGGCGCACCGCCGGAAGCCGCTGCCCTGGCGGCCTACGAAAAGGCCGGAATACCTAACGCGCTGCTGGCTATTCCCGACTTGAGCCGCGACGAGATCCTGCGCCATCTCGATACGATCGCGCCGCTGGCGAAGGCCCACGCATGAAGGTCGCCGTCGGCCTCGGTCTGATGGAGTTTCCGTTTGCCGGGGCCGCCGACTATTGGCGCTGGGTCGATCTCTGCGAGTCAGGTGGCGTCGATTCGCTGTGGCAGACCGACCGGCTAGTGAGCCGCCAGCCGATCCTCGAATGCCTGACGGCCGTGGCGGCGCTGGCCGGCCGCACGCGCCGGCTGCGCTTCGGCATGAACGTGGTGTCGCTGGCGCTGCGCGATCCGGTGTTGCTGGCCAAGCAATGCGCCACGGTCGACGTGCTGTCGGAAGGCCGCCTGCTGCCGGCTTTCGGCATCGGCAGTCCGCTCGGGCCGGAATGGCAGGCGCTCGACATCGACACCAAGACGCGCGGCCGCCGCACTGACGAAAGCCTCGAAATCATCGCCCGCCTGTGGCGCGAGGAGAGCGTCGACTTCGCCGGCAAGTATTACCGCCTCTCGGGCGCCTCGATCTCGCCCCGGCCGGTGCAGCCCGACCTGCCGATGTGGATCGGCGGTTCATCGGATGCCGCTGTCCGGCGCACGGCGCGCTATGGCACCGGCTGGCAGGGTGGCGCCGAGGGGCCGGTCGAAGCGGGCCGGGTCGTCGCCGCCATAAAACTGGCCGCCGCCGAGGCCGGCCGTTCGATCGATGAAGACCATTATGGCGCGGCCTTTCCATTCTATTTCGGCTCGGCCTCCGACAGTGTCGTCTCGGGCGCGATGGCCGCCTACGCCAAACGCACCAGCCGCGATCCCGCACGCTATTTCGCCATCGGCGACGAGACGGCGATCCTCGACAGGATCGCCGAGTATGTCGATGTCGGCGTCCAGAAGTTCATCCTGCGGCCGGTGGGCGATGGCGCCAGTGTGCTCGCCCAGACACGGCAGCTCATCGAGAAGGTGTTGCCGCGGGTCGGCGTGAAATGGCCCAAAGCAGCGTAACAAGGCGGCGTGAGGGGGAAACAATGAAGATCGGCGTGGCGATGTTCTTCACCGACTATTCCATGGCCCCCGGCGAACTCGCCGTGGCGGCGGAAGAACGTGGCTTCGACTCGCTGTGGTCGCCCGAGCATTCGCACATTCCGCTGTCGCGCAAGTCGCCCTTCCCGAGCGGCGGCGACCTGCCGAAGAAATACTACGACGCCATGGACCCGTTCGTGGCGCTGACGGCGGCCGCCGCCGTCACCAAGACCCTGAAGGTCGGCACCGGCATCTGCCTGATTGCCCAGCGCGATCCCATCCAGACATCCAAGGAGGTCTCGTCGATCGACCAGATTTCCGGCGGACGCTTCCTGTTCGGTGTCGGCAACGGCTGGAACAGCGACGAGATGGAAAATCACGGCACCGTCTTTGCGACCCGCCACAAGCTGGCGCGCGAACGCATCGAGGCCATGAAGGAGATCTGGACCAAATCCAAGGCCGAGTACCACGGTGAGCTGGTCAATTTCGATCCGATGATGAGCTGGCCCAAGCCGGTGCAGAAGCCGCACCCGCCGATCATCGTCGGCGGCGCCTTTCCCTACGGCGCGCGCCGCGCGCTGCGCTACGGTGACGGCTGGATGCCGCACCGCGTGCGCAAGACCTACGCCGACGTGAACGCGCTGCTGCCGAAGTTCCGCGAGATGGCCAAGGAAGCCAACCGCGACCTCGCCTCGGTGCCCGTCACCATCTGGGGCGCCAAGGAGGACGAGGATCTGCTGAAGCGCGACCGCGACGATGGCGTCGAGCGCATCATCGTCAGCCTCGACTCGGCCAAGGCCGACAAGATCCTCCCCGAGCTCGACCGCTGGGCGAAGCTCGCGCGCGCAGTGGCTTAGAGGAGCAGTGGGCCTAGACGAGCGTCAGCACCTCGTTCTTGAACTGCTGCATCTCGCCCAGCATCGCCCCGACGGTGGCACCACCGAAGCCGAAGTCGAGGCTGCCGACGCCCATGTCGCGCAGCGCCCGCATGTCGGCGGCGATCTCCGCCGGCTTGCCCGAGAACAGTCGCCGTTCGCCGTCGCCCGCCTTGGGCGGCACCTTTTCGCCAAGTGCCGTGCAGCGGAAGGCGAGGCCCATGGCTTTGGGATCGCGTCCGGCTTCTTCGGTCATCTTCCGCAGGCGCGCGACCTGGGCCTTGAAGCGGGCCAGGCTGTCGAGCGGGTTGGCCGGGTTGGTGCCGATCGGATACCAGGCGTCGCCGAGGCGCGCGGTGCGGCGCAGCGCCGGCCCGCTCTCGCCGCCGACCCAGATCGGCGGATGCGGCTTCTGCACCGGCTTGTGCGAGAAATCGATGTTGTCGAACGAGACATACTCGCCGGCGAAGCGCGGACTTTCCTTCGTCCAGAGCTCGATGAAGGCTTTTATGTATTCGTCGGTGACCTTGCCGCGTGCGGCGAAATCCGGCGCGCCGATCGCCTCGAATTCCTCCTTCAGCCAGCCGACGCCGATGCCCAGGGTCAGGCGGCCGCCCGACAGAACGTCGATGGTCGACAGTATCTTGGCGGTCAGGACCGCAGGGCGATGCGGCACCACCATCACCGAGGTGACCAGCCTGAGGCGCGTCGTCTTGGCGGCCAGGAAGGCCACTTCGGTCAGCTGCTCGTGGCGTTCGACGCGGGAACCGGCGGGAAATTCACCGGTAGCGCTGTAGGGATATTTGGCCTGGATATCCTTCGGGATCACCACATGGTCGCTGAAAGTGGCGTAATCGAAGCCCAGGGCCTCGCCGCCCACCACCAGTGGCGTCAGGTGCTCGGGTGCTGCCAGCAGCCCGGCAGTCGGCGCATTGAAGCCGATCAGCATCGTGTCATCCTCCCCGTTTGTGGCGGCCATACTACACGATGCAGCCGGGAGCGATTGGCGCTATGTTTTGGTCATGATGACTACGGGCGTTTCGAAGGTGGGCGTTTCATTGGCCGCATTGATGGCCGAGGCGGGTGAGCTGCGCGATCGCGGCCACGGCCGACTGATCTCGTATTCGCGCAAGGTGTTCATTCCGCTCACCCACCTCTGCCGCGATGTCTGCCACTACTGCACCTTCGCCGAGCGGCCGCGCGCCGGTCAGCCGGCCTATCTCTCGCCCGAGCAGGTTCTCGCCATCGCCCGTGCCGGCGCGGCGGCGGGCTGCACCGAGGCGCTGTTCACGCTCGGCGACAAGCCGGAGCTGCGCTACCACGCGGCGCGCGAAGCGCTGGCGGCATTGGGTCACGAGACGACGATCAGCTACCTGACGGCGATGTGCGCCCTGGTGCTGCGCGAGACCGGATTGCTGCCGCATGCCAATCCCGGCGTCATGACCCGCGAGGAGATCGCGGGCCTGCGCGCGGTGACAGCGAGCCAGGGCATCATGCTCGAATCGACCAGCGAGCGGCTGTGCGACAAGGGCGGCGTGCATTACGGCTCGCCCGACAAGCATCCGGCGGTGCGGCTGGAAACCATCCGGCTCGCCGGAGAACTGAAGGTGCCGTTCACCACCGGCATCCTGATCGGCATCGGCGAGACGCGCGACGAACGCATAGAAGCGCTGACAGCCATTCGCGACCTGCATGCCGCGCACGGTCACATCCAGGAAGTGATCGTCCAGAATTTCCGCGCCAAGCCCGACACCAAGTGGGCCGACGCCGACGAGCCCGATCTCCAGGACCTGCTGTGGACCATCGCCATGGCCCGCAAGATCCTCGGCCCCGACATGAACCTGCAGGCGCCGCCCAACCTGTCGCCGGGTGTCTACCCGCGCCTGATCGCGGCCGGGCTGAACGACTGGGGCGGCATCTCGCCGGTGACGCCCGACCACGTGAATCCCGAAGCGCCGTGGCCCGCCATCGACGAACTGGCGCGGCGGAGTGCCGAGCTCGGCAAGGTGCTGGTCAACCGCCTGCCGCTCTATCCGGCCTATGCGCGCGACCCCGACACCTGGCTCGCACCGGAAGTCGCCACGCAGGTGCGGCGCATGAGCGACGCCGAGGGCCTTGCCCGCGACGACGACTGGTCGCCTGGCGAGACCACGCCGCCGCCCGCGCCGCGCGTTCTGGTGAGTGGGGTCGACCCCGCGATCGTCCATGCGGTTGATCGTGCGACATCTGGCCAACGCCTCGATCCGCCTGACATCGTGCGCCTGTTTGCGGCACGCGACGCCGACTATCGCCATGTCACCGGCGCCGCCAATGCGCTGCGCCAGGCCGTGAGCGGCGAGGTCATACGCTACGTCGTCAATCGCAACATCAACTACACCAACATCTGCTACTTCCGCTGCAAGTTCTGCGCCTTCTCCAAGGGCCGCACGCACGAGGACCTGCGCGGCGCGCCCTACGATCTGGCGCTCGACGAAGTGAAGCGGCGGGCCGTAGAAGCCTGGGAGCGCGGCGCCACCGAAGTCTGCATGCAGGGTGGCATCCATCCCGACTACACGGGCGAGACCTATGTCGCGATCTGCAAGGCGATCAAGGAAGCGGTGCCCGGCATGCACATCCACGCCTTCTCGGCGCTGGAAGTGACCCAGGGCGCGTCAACGCTGAAGCAGCCGATCCCCGAGTTCCTCGCCAGCCTGCAGCAGGCCGGCCTCGGCACCCTGCCGGGAACGGCGGCCGAAATCCTCGACGACGAGGTTCGCGCCATCATCTGCCCGGACAAGATCAACACCGCCGAGTGGCTGGGCGTGCAGCGCGCCGCACACAAGCTCGGCCTGCGCACGACCTCGACCATCATGTACGGCCATGTTGAGACACCGCTTGCCTGGACGCGGCATCTGCTGGCCCTGCGCGACCTGCAGGTCGAGACCGGCGGCTTCACCGAATTCGTGCCGCTGCCGTTCGTGCACATGGAAGCGCCGATGTACCGCCAGGGCCGCGCCCGTCGCGGGCCGACCTTCCGCGAGGCGGTGATCATGCATTCGGTGGCGCGCCTGGTGCTGCATCCGGTGATCCCCAACATCCAGACCTCGTGGGTCAAGATGGGCCCGGCCGGTGCCGCGATCTGCCTCGAAGCAGGTGCCAACGATCTCGGCGGCACCTTGATGAACGAGAGCATCTCGCGCGCCGCCGGCACGCAGCACGGCCAGGAATTCCCGCCCGACGCGATGGAAGCGCTGATCCGCTCCATCGGCCGCGAGCCGCAGCAGCGCGACACGCTCTACCGGCCTGTCCCGGAGGAGCGCCGCGCCGCCTCGCTGGTCGCCGCCGACCTCGCGCCGATCATTCTGACGCCGCCCCGCAAGCGCGCCGCCGCCGCGGCGTGAGAGGCAGCGCCTTCGGCATGGAACGTGCGTCGGGATTGGGGCTTGGCTGACCGGGAGATTTCGCAGTGACCGAGATGCACGATCCGATCGCGCTGGAGTTGTTCAAGAACGCGATTTTCTCGATTGCCGACGAGATGGCTCTCACCGTGTTCAGGACGACCTACTCGGGCGTGCTCAAGGACAACATGGACTACTCGACGGGCTTCGCCGATGCCGACGGCAAGCTCGCGGCGCAGGGGCTGACCTTGCCGGGGCATCTCGGCTCGGTGCCGACCGCGATGGAATCGATCATGCGCCACTTCGACGGCGACATGGTGCCGGGCGATGTCTTCATCATGAACGACCCGTTTGATGGCGGCATGCATCTGCCCGACATCTTCGTGATCAAGCCGCTGTTCCACGAGGGCGAGCGGCTGGCCTTCGCCTGCACGGTCTGTCACCACATCGACGTCGGCGGCCGGGTTGCGGGCTCGAACGCGTCGGACTCGACCGAGATCTACGCCGAAGGCCTGCGCATTGCGCCGATGAAGCTCTACGAGGCAGGCAAGATCAACAAGACCATCATGACGTTCATCGAGAAGAACGTCCGCCTGCCGGTCCAGCTGTTCGGCGACCTGCGCGCCCAGCTCGCGGCCTGCCACATCGGCGAGAAGCAGTTTGCCGAGATCGTCGCGAAGTATGGACCGCAACAGACGAAGTTCTACCTCAAGGAAGTGATCGACTATGCCGAGCGGCTGACGCGTGCGGCGTTGGCCGAGCTGCCCGACGGCGAATGGAGCTTCGAGGATTGGATCGACGACGACGGCGTCGACTACGGCAAGCCGATCCGGCTGTTCGTCACCATTACCAAGAAGGACGGCCACATGGTGGTCGACTGGACCGGCACCAACGAACAGGTCAAGGGCGCCATCAACAATACGCTCTCCTTCACCAAGGCCGCCTCCTACACGGGTATCCGCTCGGTGCTGCCGCCGGGCATTCCCAACAACGAGGGCGTCTTTCGCGCCATCGAAGTGATCTGCCCGCCCGGCACGGTGGGCAATGGCGTGCTGCCGGCGGCCTGCGCCGCGCGCGGCCTCACCGGCTTCCGCATGGTCGATTGCATGTTCGGCGCGCTCGCCATGATGTTGCCCGACCGCGTCAAGGCGGCAGGCGATGGCGGCAACACCGGCATCTCGATCGGCGGCTATGACGCCAACCGCAAGCCCTTCGTCTATGTCGACTTCACCTGCGGCGCTTGGGGCGCGCGGCCGTTCGCCGACGGTCCCGACGGCAACTCGCATATGTTCGCCAACATGGCCTCGCACTCCATCGAGGTCACCGAGGCCGAGCAGCCGATCCAGTTGCTGGCCTACGAGTTCGTGGCCGACAAGGCGGGCGCCGGCAAATACCGCGGCGGCGTGCCGTTCCTGCGCGACTACAAGTTCCTCGAAGCCGAAGGCATGCTGCAGGTCCGCTCCGACCGGCGCGACCACCGGCCGTTCGGCCTCTATGGCGGCAGTCCCGGCGGCCGCTCCGAGAATTACCTGAACCCGGACACCGAGAACCGGCTGCTGCCGTCCAAGCTCACCATGACAGTCAAGCGCGGCGACATCTTCCGCCATGTGCTGGCGGGCGCGGGCGGCTGGGGCGATCCGCTGGAACGCGACCCGGTGGCCGTGCTGCGCGACGTGCGCAACGAACTCTTGTCGCAAGCCAAGGCGCTGGCCGACTACGGTGTCGTCATCGACACGAAGGCATGGACGGTCGACGCTGCCGCCACGACGCGCCACCGCGTCGAGATCGCCAAGTCACGCGGCTGGGCGACAGTTCCCAAGGTTCAACGGCACGACCCGGTGCTCCTCGCGCGCGCTGCGGAGTAGGGGCCATGTCGGCGTTGTTCTCAGAGGAGCGCGCAACTCCAGTTGCGCATCTTCATGCATCCGACAGGCATGAGCGCCACTGGAGTGGCGCGCTCCCAGGAAAGATGAAAAGGCACGCCGTCCGATGACCGTTACCTACCGCGTCGGTGTCGACATCGGCGGCACCTTCACCGATATCGTGCTGCTCGGCTCCGACGGCACCATCCATACCAAGAAGATCTCGTCGAGCGTCGGCAACTATGCCCAGGCCATCGTCGACGGCCTCAGCGAAGTCTTCGGCGAGACCGGTCTCGCCGGCGGCACCATCGAGGAAATCCGCCACGGCACAACCGTCGCCTCCAACGCCATCCTCGAGCACAAGGGCGCACGAGTAGGTTTGATCACCACCAAGGGCTTCCGCGACGTGCTGGAAATCCGCACGCTGCGCATGCCCAAGCTCTACGATCTCACCTGGACTAAGCCGCCGCCGCTGGTCGAGCGTTACCTGCGCAAGGTCGTCGACGAGCGTATCGACCACCGCGGCCATATCGACCGGCCGCTCGATCCAGCCGATGCCGAACGCGCCGTCGATGCGCTGCTGGCTGAGAAGGTCGAGGCCATCGCCATCTGCCTGCTCAATTCCTTCACCAATCCCGTACACGAGGCGATGCTGCGCGACATCGTGGCGGCCAAGGCGCCCGGCCTGCCGCTCAGCGTCTCGTTCGAGGTGCTGCCCGAGATCAAGGAATACGAGCGCACCTCGACCACCGTCATAAATGCCTACGTGATGCCGATCGTCGCGACCTATCTGCGCGCGTTGCGTCAGGGCCTCGACGGTGCCGGCATTCCCGCCCGCCTGCTGCTGATGCAGTCGAACGGCGGTCTCACCACCGACACGGCCGCCGCCGAGCGGCCGATGAACATCATCGAGTCGGGTCCGGCGGGTGGCGTGGTCGGCGCACAGGCATTGGCGCGCGCAAAGAACCTCAAGAAGATCATTACTTTCGACATGGGCGGCACGACCGCCAAGGCTTCCATGGTCGAGGAGGGCGAGATCGCCCGCGCCCAGGAATATGCCGTGGGCGCCGGCATCATGATCGGCTCGCGGCTGCTGACCGGCGCCGGCTATACGCTGAAAGTCCCGGCCATCGATCTCGCCGAAGTGGGGGCCGGTGGCGGCAGTCACGTCTGGATAGATGCCGGCGGCGCGCTCCAGGCCGGTCCAGAAAGCGCCGGCGCCTTTCCCGGCCCGGTTTGCTACGACAAGGGTGGCGAGGTGCCGACCATCACCGACGCCAACGTGTTGCTGGGTTACATCAACCCGGGCCATCTCGTCGGCGGCGCGCTGAGGCTCGACGCCGACAAGGCCAGGGCCGTCTTCGAGCAGAAAATCGCCAAGCCGCTCAATATGGCGCTCGAACGCGCGGCCTATGGCGCGCATCTGATCGCCGCCTCCAACATGATCCGCGCCATCAAGGCCGTGTCGACCGAACGCGGCCGCGACCCGCGCGAATTCGCGCTGTTTGCCTTCGGTGGCAACGGCCCGCTGTTCGCCGCCGGCATGGCCGCAGCGCTGGGCATCTCGCGCGTCGTGGTGCCGCCCTCGGCCGGACTCTTCTCGTCCTTCGGCCTGCTCTATGCCGACGTCGAGCACCACTACGCCCGCACCTTCCGGCGATTGCTGCGCCGCGCCGATCTCGAGGAGATCGACACGGCGTGGAATGCGCTTGCCAGGCAGGCGACCGACCAGCTCGCCATCGAAGGCTTCACCGGCGCCAGCGCGAGGCTGAAACGCTCGGCGTCGCTGCACTACAAGGGCCAGAGCTACGATCTCACCGTGACCGTACCCGACGGGCCGATCGACGCCGACATGGTGAAGCATCTCGAGGAAGCCTTCGGGCAGGAGCATGAGAAGACCTACGGCCATCGCGCCGGCCCCGATGAACCGGTCGAGCTTGTCGCCATCCAGGTCGTGGGTTCAGGCCTGCGTGAAGGTGGCGCCGTACCGCAGCAGGTAAAGTCGAGCCGCGCCGAGCCCGGTGCGCAGGCGTCTCGCCGCGCCTATTTTGGCGACACGCATGGCTGGCGCGACACGCCCGTGCTGAGCCGCGCCGATCTGTCTGGCGGTCGGACGGGGCCGATCATTATCGACGAATACGATACGACTTGTGTCGTGCCGCCCGGGGCCCGCGCCGAGCTCGATGGCGCCGGGAATATCGTGATCACGCTGGCGGCTTAGCTCGCCGCCATCTGCGGGAGCCACAGGGCGATCTGTGGCCAGATCGACAGGATGAGCAGCATCAGCAGCATGGTGACGACGAACGGCGAGGTGCCGATGATGACGTCGTCGATCTTGCCGCGCTTGCGCAGGCCCTGCACGACATAAAGGTTGATGCCTACCGGCGGGGTGATCATCGCCAGCTCCATCAGGATGATGATCATGATACCGAACCAGATCGGATCGTAGCCGGCCTTGATCATGATCGGCGCGATGATCGGCACCGTCGCCACCATCATCGACAGGGTCTCCATGAACATGCCGAGAATGAAGTAGAAGATCACCACGACGATTAGAAGCTGGACCTTCGACAGGCCCAGGCTGGTGATGAAACTGTTCACCTGCCCGGTCAGGCCGATCGAGGTGATGACGAAATTGAGGAAGTAGGCCGCGAGCAGGATCGCCATGATCATGGCGGTGGTGCGCATCGTGCCTTCGAAGGCATTGAGCAGCGTCCGCAGCGTCAGCTTGCGGTTCCACGCCGCGATGCCGATGGCGGCAAGGACACCCAGCGCCGCCGACTCGGTCGCGGTCGCCCAGCCGGCATAGATCGAGCCGATCACGGCAAGGAAGATGATCAGCGGCGGCAGCAGGTCGGGCAAGGCTGCGATGCGCTGCTGCCAGCTTGTCACCGTCGGCTTGCCGCCCAGCGCCGGCCAGATGAGGCAGATGACCAGCACCGTCAGGCTGAACAGGCTCGCCAGCACGATCCCGGGAATGAAGCCCGCGAGATAGAGCTTGGGAATGGAGGTCTCGGTGAGCACGCCGTAGACGATCATGTTGATCGAGGGCGGAATCAGGATGCCGAGCGTGCCGCCGGCCGCGATGGTGCCGAGAAAGAGCCGCTCGGAATAGCCGCGCTTCTCGACCTCGCCCAGGGCGACAGTGCCGATCGTCGCTGCCGTGGCGACGCTCGACCCCGAGGTCGCCGCGAACATCGCGCAGGCCGCGATATTGGAATGCATCAGGCCGCCGGGCAGCCACGGCACCCAGAGCACCAGGGCGTTGTACATGCGTTCGGCCATGCCCGAGCGCAGCAGGATCTCGCCCAGCAGCACGAAGAACGGGATGGCCACCAGCAGGAAGTTGTTCGACGTGCCCCAGGCGATTTCGCCCATCGCCAGCGACAGCGGCAGCTTCGAATAGATCCCCGACAGCGACAGGCCGAGAATGCCGAGGCCGGCGGCAACCGGGATCGCGAGCGCCAGAAGGCCGATCAGGATGAGGAGGGTAATGCCCAGCACGTCAGTTCTTCCCCTCGCGTGTCTGCCGGTCCTTCAAGTCGCGGATCTCGTCTTCGACTTCTTCCTCGGCGGAGCGCGTGCTGATCAGTTTCGCCGTTCCCCGCAGATCGCCCGACAGGGCCAACCTGAGCGCCTGGAGCAGCAACAGAACGCCGATTACGACGAAGGCCGCGAGTCCCGCGATCCACAGCGCCTGCGGGATGATGGTCGGTGTCTCCAGCGCCGACTGGCTGCGCGAGCCGGATGTCCAGGACTGCGAGACCACGCCCAGCCCGTGCCACGTCGTGAGCGCAAAGAAGCCGACCAGCAGGAGGATCGCCACGGCATCGAGAAGCAGGCGCAGCTTCTGCGGGAAAAGCACGTAGAGCGAATCGATGCGGATATGGGCGCGGTCGAGCAGCGTCGCCCCCAGCCCCCACGCCGTTCCGATCGCGAGCGAATAGCCGGCAAGCTCGTCGGCGCCGCCGATGGAGCGCGCCAGGAATTTTCGCATGAGCACATCGATGCCGATCAGCACGGCGGCGAGCAGGACGAGCGCGCCGCCGAACCACAGGCCCCACTGGGCGAAGCGACGAACGCCGATCATGGGACCGTTCTTCCGGTTATGGCGTGGGCGCCTTCAGGCCGAGTGCCTTGCCGACGGTGTCGTTCCACTCCTTCGCGCACTCGGCGCCACAGCGCTTGGCCCAGCCCGCCAGCACCGCGCCTTCGACCAGCTTCTTGTGCGCCTCCATCTCCTCGGGCTTCACCGTAAGGAGGGTCGTCTTGGCGAGCTTGCCCATGGTGCAGGGCTGCTGGCCGGTGTTGCAGTTGTCGGCCTCGGCGGTCGTCGTCTTGATGGTGGCCCACATCTTGTCTTCGTAGGCCTTGAACTGCTCGGTCAGGAAAGCCTGCGTCTTGGGATCGATCCGCTTCCAGGTGTCGAGATTGACCGCCAGCACATTGATGCTCCAGCCGAGCGACATCGGATAGATCGATTTTGTCACCTCGGCCCAGCCGGCGGTGTTGCCCGACAGGCTGCCGGTCACGCCGCAATCGACCACGCCGTTGTTCAGTGCCGGAACGACCTCTGCGAACGCCATGCTGACGGCTGTGCCGCCGACGCCACTCAGGAAGTCACGCATCGTGTTGTTGAAGACGCGGATCTTCTTGCCCTTGAGGCCTTCGAGGCCGGCGAGCACGTCGCGGCACCAGAAGACCTGGGGCGTATTGCCGCCGAAGGCCAGCAGCTTGGCGTTCCAGTTCTTCTGCAGTTGACGGTCGATCACGGCGCGATAGGCATCGCATGCGGCGCGCGCCTTGTCGGGCGTGAGGGTGAGGCCCGCCAGATCGCAGGCCTCGAAGCGCGGGTCGTCGCCGGCCATCTTGGAGATGTCCATGGCGGCGAAGTCCATGACGCCGAGCTTCAGCAGCCGCAGCATGGTCTTGTCGTCGATGCCCATCTGGTCGAGCGGCGTCACGTCGGCGGTGATGGCACCCTTCGATGCCTCGGGGAGCGTCTTGCGCCAGAACGGCAGCTCGTCGTGAATCGAAACAGGCGTCGGACTGTTGAGGCCGATGACCTTGAACTGGCTCTTCGGCAAGTCCTGCGCGGCGGCAGCAGAGACGACCACGGCCGCCAGGGCCAATCCGGTCAAGATACGGTGCAGCATGTGCAATTCCCCCAATTCATCCCCGATGAACCCCATCATGGTAGCAGCAAAATGCATGCCACTCGAATTTGCAGGTTCAGCCGAATCCAGCTATGTTTTTTGCTACTCTGGAAGCGTTGCGAGCCCGGTGATCAAACGCCCGACGGATCTTTCCGCCGGGCGTTTTTCATGGTCGGCGACTGGTCCACGGTGCGCCGCGCGAGGGGGCGCGATCGGCACATGCATTTCGAAATCGACCGGGTGAGATTCTGAGGCACGCGTCGGCTTGATTGTGGATTTGGAACAATGACTTGGGTCTGAAATCCGGACACCGACGCGGCACAAACAAACCCCGTTCAGGCGTGGCTCGAAAAAGCCGACTTCTGCGGCGCGTCTAGCTGAATCCGCGGTCCACGAGCAGCCGGGGGATGCCGGCGTCCTCCAGGAAGGCGCGGGTGCGGGTGCCGGCCGATTGCGGCAGGCGGAGGAAGGCGGCGAGGTCGGCCGGATGGTCGATGTCCATGGCGATGCCGGGCTGGCGGATCACCGTTGGCTCGATGCCAGCGCGCCGCGCCGAGTCGAGGTGCGGGAAGTAGCTGTTCTCGCCGAAGCGCAGCGGCACCGCATCGGGCGGCGAGCAGACCACGGCGTTGGAGCCGAGGTCGTCGTGCGCCGGCGATATGGTGAAGGAGGGCGCCCCGAGGTGTGCCGCGAGCACCGCGTCGATCTCGGCCGAGGTGGCGGCGGGAATATCGCCGGGCAGCGTGATCATGCCGCCGCGGCCTTCGCGGGCGAGGAGCGTGCGGCCCGCGACGACGCTGCCGGTGTGGCCGTCGCGCGCGCCATCGGTCACCAAGCGCGCGCCGAGACGCGCCGCCAGTGCCGTCGTCGACGGGTCGAGCGTCACGACCATGATGCCCGCGAGGCGGCGCGCGCCGGCCACGGCGTCGAGCACCTCGCCCACCATGACCTCGATCAGCGCGCGGCGCTGGGCGGGCGAGAGCAGGCCCGCCAGCCGCTGCTTGGCGCCGTCGAGCTCCTTGACGGGCACGACCGCCCAGATGTCGCCGGGTGCGCTCACCTGAGCCGATCGGCGAAGCCCAGGACGTCGCGCGCCAATGTTTCGCGGTCCTCAAGCGTCGTCATCAGGGTGGACGTGACATGCAGCTTGGCGCGGATGCCTTCGGCGTCGCTGGCATCGACAACATAGCCGTCGAGCAGGTCGCCGTAGCGCGCGGCCACCGACGCGGAACTCACGGGCAGGCCGAGTTCCTGCATCATCTTGGCCGTCGGTCCCTTGACCGCGCGGCCGCCGACGATCGGCGACACCGCCACCACAGGGGCGCCGCAGCCGTCGATTGCCGCACGCAGGCCGGGAACCGCCAGGATCGGTTCTATGCTGATGAAGGGATTGGACGGGCAGATCACCACGGCGCGGACAGCGCCGCCGGCCAGCGCCGCCATGACCTCGGGCTGGGGCCGGGCATCGGCCGCGCCGGCGAAGGCCAGTTGCTGGACGACCGGCCGGCACTGCTGGCGCACGAAATAATCCTGGAAGTCGATCCAGCCGCTCTCGGCGCGCACGCGCGTGCGCACGCGATCGTCGCTCATCGGCAGAACGCGCGGGCCCACGCCCAGCCGGCGACACACGTCGGCGGTGATCTGCGACAGGCTTTGGCCGGCGCCGAGCCGCCGCGTGCGCTCGACATGTAGGGCGAGGTCGCGGTCGCCGAGGCGGAACCAGTCGGCCCCGCCCAGTGTCGCGAGCGTCTCCATGAACGACCAGGTCTCGTCGCGGCGGCCCCAGCCGGCCACCGGATTGTCGAGGCCGGCGAGCGCGTAGGTGAGGGTGTCGATGTCGGGGCAGATGGTGAGGCCGAGATGCTCGAAGTCGTCGCCGGTGTTGGCCACCACCAGCAGTTCCTCGGCCGGCAGGACCCGGCTGAGGCCGAGCGCCAGCTTGGCGCCGCCGACACCGCCCGACAGGGCCACCACCAAGCTGTTGCTCACCGGAACATGTCCTCGGCGGCCGGCCGCACGAGTTCGGAGGCGGGATTGGCCGGCGCGTTCCAGGTGAGGCCGCGCATCAGCACGACGGGTTGCGCCTCGTCGCCCTGGCCCATCACCAGCGACGCGCCGGCCGCGATTTCATCGGCGAAGCCGCTGATGCTCACCTGCAGGGGGCGGCCGAACAGGTCGGGATTGCCGCGCAGGTCGAGCAGGGCCGGCAGGCCGGCCGCGCCGATCGCCACGCCGGCCGTGCCG
>CANJHI010000036.1 GCA_947474005.1 Alphaproteobacteria bacterium
ATACCAACCGTCTGAACCGATGACTCTTATGTGATTTGCGCTGGAGGTCGGGGCTCGATTCTTTGAAGCGACAGTGTCGTTGAGGAGGTCGGGATGTCGTTGGCGATCACGCGGAGGGATTTATCGGCGGAGGGGCTTCGCGGTCACGCCCGTCGGTGTCAGGACGTCCAGCAAGCATGCCGTCTGTTGGCCCTGGCCTTTGTGCTGGAGGGGACCTCTCGGACGGAAGCGGCCCGGGCAGGCGGGATGGACCGCCAGACATTGCGGGACTGGGTGATCCGCTACAACGAGGCGGGCGTGGACGGGCTGCACGACCTGCCGCGCTCGGGGCGACCGCCGCGGCTGAACGCTGTGCATCTGGCCGAGCTTGCGCGGCTGGTCGAAGAAGGCCCGGATATTGCGGTGCATGGCGTCGTGCGCTGGCGTTGCGTCGATCTCCAGGCCGAGATCAAGGCGCGCTTCGATGTCGATCTCTCGGAGCGCCAGGTCGGCCGGATTCTCGGACAACTCAAGTTCACGCGTCTGTCGGTGCGGCCACGCCATCCGCAGACCGACGAGGCCGCGCAGCAGGCGTTTAAAAAAAACTTCGCAGGCCTGGTGAAAGAGGCGCTTCCCGCCACCGCCACCGCTAAGCCGATAGAGGTCTGGTTCCAGGACGAAGCGCGGATCGGTCAAAAGGGCACCCTGACCCGCATATGGGCCCGCATCGGCTCGCGGCCTCGCGCCCCGCGCGATACCCGCTACGAATCGGCCTACCTGTTCGGCGCCGTCTGCCCCGAGCGTGCCGTCGGCGCTGCCCTGGTGATGCCCTACGCCGATAGCGAAGCCATGAACCTCCATCTCCAGGAGATCGGCCGCGCGGTGACCCCCGGAGCCCATGCCATCCTCGTCCTCGACGGCGCCGGATGGCACACCAGCCACACTCTGGATCCGCCACACAACGTCACGCTTCTCTGCCTGCCGCCCTATTCACCTGAACTCAATCCGGTCGAGAACGTCTGGGAGTACCTGCGCAAGAACAACCTCGCCCTGCGCATCCACGACACCTACGACGCCATCGTCGATGCCTGCTGCAAGGCTTGGACTGACCTGCTCGCCACCCCGCAAAGGATCGCATCCATCACAAGCCGGCGATGGGCTGAACTGTCATGAGTTCTGTCGGTTGGTATGAGGCGCGGCGAACGCATTCTGAGCGCCGACGAAACCCGGGAATTGGTAGGGTTGTTGGAGGCAAGTGCGGCTTTCGGCCCTCCGCGCGACGGTTTGAAGCTGCCGGACAACGACTTCTGGTGGACCATCGCCTCCTGCCGCAACGGCGTCTGGGGATTTCAGGCCTATCACTATCCGACGGACGGCTTCGCCAACGTGAAATTCGCTGAGCGGCTGTTCGCCTGGGACAACGTGCCGGTTCCGGTGAACCGGCCGCGCAAGCTGGAACCCTCCAGTCTCCGTCGCGATTGGAACGCGCCAATGTATCACGCCGGCAGCGCGAACCGCTGGATTCTCGTGGTGGGGAAGGATGGGCTGCGGCCGAGGTAGCGAAAGCGCCCAGGCTACCTATATAATTGAAAGCTGTTCCCATCGGGAGTTTGAACCGGAAGATGGTCTTTGCGCGTACCGCTAGCGAATGGCACTTCGAGGGCAGCCGCCTGGGTGGGCCCAATGAGCCGCCGGGAGGGCCGCCGCAACAGCCGCCCCGTCGCGAGGACGGGGACGGCGACAACGACGGGCGGACCGGGGCGCTGACGCTCACGCGGACGCGGACCAAGAAGCCGTCGATGTACAAGGTGCTTATGCTGAACGATGACTACACGCCGATGGAGTTCGTTGTCGACGTGCTGCAGCATATTTTTCAGAAGACGCGTGACGAGGCGACCGAGATCATGCTGCACGTCCATCAGAAGGGCGTCGGCATCTGCGGGGTCTACACCTACGAGATCGCCGAGACCAAGGTGACTCAAACGGTGGATTACGCCCGCAAAAACCAGCACCCTCTCCAGTGCACGTTGGAGAAAGAGTAGTTCGAAGAAGAAGTAGTTAGTTTTTCCGTCGAGGTGGTCCGATGTCTATGTTGTCCAAGAACCTCGAGAAGTCCCTGCATCGCGCCTTCGGGCTTGCCGGCGAGCGCCGTCATGAATACGCGACGCTGGAGCACCTGCTTCTGGCAATGACGGAAGACGAGGATGCGACGCCCGTTCTCAAGTCGTGCGGGGTCGATATCGACCGCCTTCGGCACGATCTCGAGACCTTCGTCGACAATCGCCTGAAAGGCATCGTTACCCAGACCCCGAGTGAGCCACTGCCGACCGCCGGCTTCCAGCGCGTCGTCCAGAGGGCGGCCGTTCACGTCCAGTCTTCCGGGCGCAACGAAGTGACGGGCGCGAACGTCCTGGTGGCCCTGTTCTCCGAGCGCGACAGCCACGCCGTGTCGTTCCTCGAGAACCAGGGGATGACCCGCCTCGATGCGGTCGATTACATCAGTCATGGCAAGGCCAAGGTTCCGGGCCGCGCCCGCGCCCGCCGCGTCAGCGGCTCCGAGGAGGAAGGCGAGGCGGCGGCCAAGCAGGGCAACGAGGCGCTGGCAGCCTATTGCGTCGACCTCAACCAGAAAGCCCGCGAGGGCCGGGTCGATCCCCTGATCGGGCGCGAGCACGAGGTCGAGCGCACCATCCAGGTCCTGTGCCGGCGCACCAAGAACAACCCGCTCTATGTCGGTGAGCCCGGCGTCGGCAAGACGGCGATCGCCGAAGGCCTCGCCCGCAAGATCGTCGACGGCGAGGTGCCGGAGGTGCTGAGGGACTCCGTGATCTACTCGCTCGACATGGGCGCGCTGCTGGCCGGTACGCGCTATCGCGGCGACTTCGAGGAACGGCTGAAGGCGGTGTTGAGCGAACTCAAGAAGAAGCCCAACTCGGTCCTCTTCATCGACGAGATCCATACCATCATCGGCGCCGGGGCGACCTCGGGCGGTTCGATGGATGCGTCGAACTTGCTGAAGCCGTCGCTTCAGTCGGGCGAGCTGCGCTGCATCGGCTCGACCACCTACAAGGAATACCGCAACCACTTCGAGAAGGATCGGGCGCTCGTCCGTCGTTTCCAGAAGATCGACGTACCGGAACCCTCCGTCAGTGACGCCATCGAGATCATGATGGGCCTGAAGCCGGTCTACGAGAAGCACCACCATGTCGCTTATACAGACGATGCCATCAAGGCGTCGGTCGAATTGTCGGCGCGCTACATCCACGACCGCAAGCTGCCCGACAAGGCGATCGACGTGATCGACGAGGTCGGCGCCGCCCAGATGCTGCGTGCGCCCGAACTGCGCAAGAAGACGATCGAGGTGACCGACATCGAGGAGATCGTCGCCAAGATCGCGCGCATCCCTCCCAAGAGCGTGTCGAAGGACGATGCGGAGCTGCTGCGCAACATCGATCGCGACCTCAAGACCGTCGTGTTCGGGCAGGACAAGGCGATCGAGCATCTCGCCGCCTCGATCAAGCTGGCGCGTGCCGGCTTGCGTGCGCCCGAGAAGCCGATCGGCAGCTACCTGCTGGCCGGTCCGACCGGCGTCGGCAAGACCGAGGTGACACGCCAGCTCGCGCGGCTGCTCGGACTGGAGCTGATCCGCTTCGACATGTCGGAATACATGGAGCGCCACAGCGTTTCGCGCCTGATCGGTGCACCGCCGGGCTACGTCGGCTTTGATCAAGGGGGGCTGCTGACCGACAAGGTCAATCAGCATCCGCATTGCGTCGTGCTGTTCGACGAGATCGAGAAGGCGCATCCCGACGTCTTCAACGTGCTGCTGCAGGTGATGGACTACGGCAAGCTCACCGACCACAACGGCCGGACGGTGGATTTCCGCAACGTCATCCTGTGCATGACGACCAACGCCGGCGCCGCCGACATCGCCAAGCCGGCGCTGGGCTTCGGCCGCGAGCAGCGGCACGACGAGGACGACGATGCGATCAACCGGATGTTCGCGCCGGAGTTCCGCAACCGTCTCGACGCGATTATCAAGTTCTCGAGCCTCGGTCCCGAATCGATGGGCCGCGTCGTCGACAAGTTCGTGGCCGAGCTCGAGGTCCAGCTCGCCGACCGCAAGGTATTCATCGAACTGAGCGATGGCGCGCGGCGCTGGCTGGCGGAGCAAGGCTACGACAAGACCTTCGGCGCCCGGCCGCTCGGTCGCTTTATCCAGGAGCACATCAAGAAGCCTCTGGCCGAGGAGGTGCTGTTCGGTAAGCTTTCTAAGGGCGGCACCGTGCGGGTCGACGTCGACGGGCAGGGCGATGCAGCCAAGCTCGTCTTCGAGTTCCTGCCGCCTGAACGGGGCGAGTTGCCGCCGGCCAACCAGGAACCGGTGCTCGCGCAGTAATGGTCAAGCCTCTCTGGCTCGCTTTCCGCGCCGCGGTGATCGCCACCGCGGTGTTCTGGGCACTGCTCACGATCGTCGACAAGTCCGGCTGGCAGATCCCCTACGGCCTGTCGGCGCTGACCGAGCCGCTCGTCTTCTTCGTCGTGTTCTTCTTCGGCGTAATGATGGCCAAGTAGGCTGTGGCCTTCAGCCCTCGTTCTCTCTCTTGAACGGCGAGGACTGCATCAGCCCCTCGATCTCCTGCTCGACGGCCGGCCGTTCGCGACTGAGATAGTCGGCGACGGCGCGGCGGAAGGACGGGTCGGGGATCCAGTGCGCTGAATAGGTCGGTACCGGAAGATAGCCGCGCTGGATCTTGTGGTCGCCCTGGGCGCCGGCTTCGACACGTTGCATCCCATGCGCGATGGCATAGTCGATGGCCTGGTAGTAGCAGGCCTCGAAATGCAGGAAGGCGTGGCTTTCCAGGCAGCCCCAGTAGCGGCCATAGAGCGTGTCGTTGCCCTTGAGATTGAGCGCGCCACCAACCGGCCGCCCATCGGCCTCGGCCATGATCAGGACCACCTTGTCGGCCATGGTCGAGCCCAGGACATCGAAGAAGGCGCGCGTCAGATAGGGCGTGCCCCACTTGCGGCCGCCGGTATCCATGTAGAAGGCGAAGAAGGCATCCCAGTGCTCCGGCCTGATCTCATCACCGCTCAGCGCCCGGATGGTCAATCCCTCGCGCCGGACCGCCTCGCGCTCCTTGCGGATTGCCTTGCGCTTTCGTGAGGAGAGGGCGGCCAGGAAATCGTCGAAGGTTCGATAGCCGTCATTGCGCCAATGGAACTGCTGCCCCAGGCGCAGCAGCCAGCCGTGCTCGCCGAAGCGCTTCCACTCGGCTTCGGTGCAGAAAGTGGCGTGCACGGAGCTGATGCCGTTGTCGCCGGCAATCTTGGACAACATGTCGATCAGAGCATCGCGCACGCCGTCGGCGAGCGGGCCGGGGCGAGCGAACAGCCGGGGCCCAGGCACCGGCGTGAAGGGAATCGCGACCTGGAGCTTGGGATAGTAGCGACCGCCGGCGCGCTCGAAGGCCTGTGCCCAGCCATGATCGAAGACATATTCGCCCTGCGAGTGACTCTTCACGTAGAGAGGTACGGCGCCCAGCAGTCCATGTTCGGGGTCCTCTGCCAGCAGATATTGCGGCTGCCAGCCGGTGCGCCGGCCGACCGACTTCGAGTCCTCCAGCGCCTTCAGGAAGCGATAGCTCAGGAATGGATTGCCGCCCGATCCCGGGGGCAACGCGCAGGCGTCCCACTGGAGCGGGTCGACCGCGGCGAGTGTTTCGACGACACGCAGGCCGATCGTTGGAGCGTCATCCGGCATAACGCGAGCATAGCGCGATTCGTGTCAGCACGAGCCTAAATCCGCGCCGGGCAGCTATTCCGCAGGCTTGTGCGTCTGCGCCAGGTCGTCGGCCGACCGGCTGAAGCGCTTGCGGCTCCAGGCGCCGACCCGGTCGATATAGACCAAGACGACCGGCACCACGACCAGGGTGAGCAGGGTCGAGCTGATCAGTCCCCCGATCACTGCGTGCGCCATCGGCGCGCGCTGGCTGGCGCCTTCGCCCAGACCCAGGGCCAGCGGCATCATGCCGAACACCATGGCGAGCGTGGTCATCAGGATGGGCCGCAGCCGGATCGTCCCGGCCTCGAGCAGAGCCTCGTTGACCGGCACGTCGCGGGCGCGCGCCTGGTTGAAGAAATCGACCAGCAGGATGGCGTTCTTGGTGACCAGGCCCATCAGCATGATGAAACCGATGGCGCTGAAGATGTTGAGTGTGGTGCCGGCGATCAGCAGCCCCAGGAACACGCCGATCAGCGACATCGGTAGCGACATCATGATCGCCAGCGGCTGCAGGAAGCTGCCGAACTGAGAGGCGAGGATCAGGTAGATCAGGATGACGGCGAGCAGGAGCGCCTGGCCGGCATAGGCGGCACTTTCCGCCATGTCCTTGGTTGAGCCGCCGAAGACGAAGCGATAGCCTGGCGGCAGCTTGGTCGCAGCCAGGATCTTCTGCAGATCGCTACTCACTTCGCCGCTCGACCGGCCAGAGACGTTGGCGGTGATCTGGACTTCGCGGTTGAGATCACGGCGGTTGATCTGCGAGGCGCCGACGTCGTCGACAATGTCGGCAATCTGGGCGATGTGGACCATCCGCGGCAGGCCGTTCGGCTCGGTGCCGGCGGTGAACCAGATACGCTGCAGGTCGGCGACACCGGTGCGCTCGTCGATCGGCAGGCGGACCATGACGGTGTAGTTTTCGCCGTCGGGTGCCCGCCACAGGCTGGTTTCGTCGCCGGCGAACAGCGGCCGCAACGACTGCGCCACCTGGGCGGAGCCGAGGCCGAGATCGGATGCCGCTTCGCGCCGCAGCCGCACCGACAGGACTGGCTTGGCGGCCTTCAGATTGCGGTCGAGGTCGACCATGCCGGGGATGGCGGCGGCACGCTGCATTACCTCTTGGGACAGTCTGTCGAGCACGCCAGTGTCGGGTCCCTGTAGCGAGAGCTGGAGCTGCTTCTGCACGCCACCGCCGGGGCCGCCGGGAATGTTGATCGAGACCAGGATACCCGGGATGACGGCCAGTCGTTCGCGGATCGGCTGGGCAAGCTGTTCTGGCGAGCGCTTGCGGTCCTTGATGGGTTTCAGGCGGAGATAGAGGCTCGCCTGGTTCTTGCCGTTGGCGTAGCCGGTGTTGACCGTGCCGTAAGTGTAGTCGACCTCGGGGAATTCCCGTACCGCAGTGTCGACCTGATTGAGCTTGGCCGTGGTGTATTCGAGCGACGAGCCGACCGGCGTTTCGATGCTCACGACCTGCTCGCCGAGGTCGGCTTGGGGCACGAACTCGAAGCCGATGTATTTCGGCAGGGCAAAGCTCCCGAGGAAGGTGCCGAGCGCGATCAGCAGGGTGATCTTGGGCCAGCGCAGAGACCAGCCGAGGATCGAGCGATAGACCCGGTTGGCGTGGTCCTGGGCGCCGTTCACGATACGGGCGAAGCGGCCGGTGCCGTGGGCCTGCGGGTCGTACCAGATGCTCGACAGCATGGGGTCGAGCGTAAAGGACACGAACAGCGAGATCAGCACCGCCGCCGACACCATGACGCCGAACTGGAAGAAGAAGCGGCCGATGATGCCGCCCATGAAGGCGACCGGCAGGAAGACCGCGACGATGCAGAAGGTGGTCGCAAGCACCGCCAGCCCGATCTCGTTGGTGCCGTCGATCGCCGCCTGGCGGTGCGTCTTGCCGAAGCCGATGTGGCGCATGATGTTCTCGCGCACCACGATGGCGTCGTCGATGAGGATGCCGATGGCGAGGCTGAGTGCCATCAAGGTCAGCACATTCAGGGTGAAGCCAAACGCCGCCATCACCATGAAGGCGCCGAACACGGAAATCGGCAGCGCCAGGCCGGTGATCACCGTGCTGCGCCACGAGTGCAGGAACAGGAACACGATGGCGATCGTGAGCAGGCCACCCTCGACCATCGTCTGCTGGACGTTGCTGACCGAATTCTGGATGCCGCGCGAGCTGTCGCGCACGATCTCGAGTTTGACGTCGGGCGGCAGGGAAGGCTGCAGCTCGGCGATCGCCCTGCGAACGCCGCGGGCGACCTCGATGGTGTTGGAGCCCTGCGTCTTGACCACGTCGATGGCCAGTGCCCGCTCGCCGTTCAGCGTGGCCACGCTCTCCCGCTCCTGCTGGCCGTCGACCACCGTCGCGATCTGGCGCAGGTAGACCGGCGCCAGGCCGCGCCGGGCCACGATCAGGTCGGCGAAGTGCCCCGGTTCTCCAATGCGGCCGGTGACCTCGATGATGCGGTCGTCGTTGCCGCGCGCCACATTGCCGGCGGGAAAATTCTGGTTCTCGTCCTTGACCGCCCGCATGATGTCGTTGACGCCGACGCGCAGTGAATGCATCCGGCCGGGATCGATTTCGATGTTGATCTGGCGCTTGACGCCGCCGGCAATGGTGGCGCGTCCGACGTCACGCACGGTCTGCAGGCGCTTGACGATGATCTGGTCGGCGAGCGTCGTCAGGTCGCGCACCGAGCGGATATCGGAGCGTACGGCGATCGATACGATCGGCTGGTCGTCGGGGTTGAAGCGCTGGATCAGCGGCTCCTTGACTTCGGGCTTGAAGGCAGCGCGGACCTGCTGGACCTTTTCGCGCACGTCCTGCAGGGCGACGGATGACTGAACCGACAGCTCGAATTCGGCGATCACGATCGAGCGGCCCTCGAGCGAGCGTGATGTCAGCGTCTTGAGGCCGGCGATGGCGTTGACCGATTCCTCGATCTTACGGCTGATCTCGGTCTCGACCGTCTCGGGTGACGCCCCGGGATACTCGGTAGTGACCACTACGATCGGGAAGTCGACGTTGGGGAATTGGTCGACGCCGAGCTGGCGGTAGGAGAACAGGCCCATCACCAGCAGCGCCACCATCATCATGGTGGCGAAGACCGGATTGTCGACCGCGATCTGGGTGAGCTTCATCGTCGTGCGCCTATCTCGTCTCGACGATCTTCACTCTCTGCCCCGGACGAAGGCCGGGCAGGGGGGCAGAGACAATCTGCATGCCCGCATCGAGGCCCTTGACCTCGACCAGCTCGCCGCGCGACCAGGTGCGCACGACGCCGACCGGCTTGCGCACCAGGACAGCGTTTTCGACCGCCAGCACGAACTCGTCCTGGTCGTCCTTGCGCATCGCCGAGACCGGCACGGCAAGAGCGTGGTCCTTTTCCTTGACGATGACGGTGCCGGTGCCGAACAGACCGCCGCGCAGCGACTCGTGGCGATCTGTGATCTCGACATAGACCGGGATCGAACGCGATCCGGCCTGGGTCGTCGGGCTGATGCGGGTGATGCGACCGCTGAAGACGCGGCCGTCGAAGCCCTCCAGCGTTGCGGTCACCGGCTGGTCGACTTTCAGGCGGACGACGTCGGCGGCGGGCATTTGGGCCGCGATCTCGACGTGGCTGGTATCGAGGAGCGTCAGGATCTTGCCGTCGATCGGCAGCGACTCGCCCTGGTTGGCGGTGCGTTCGCCGACCACGGCGTCGAAAGGAGCCACCACCTGGGCGTCGGTCAGGTTGCGCATCGCCACCTCGAGCTGGGCTTCTGCGACGGCGACCATGGAGGACCTGTTTTCGGCCGTCGACCGCGCCTGGTCGGCGGCGGACTGCGAGACGATGTTGCGTGAGGCCAGCGATTCCTTGTCCGAACGGTCGCGCGCCGTCCATCGCGCGTCGGCGCGGGCAGCCTCGACCGCAGAGCGGCGTTCGTTGACCTTCGACTGCAGTTCAGCGATCTCGAAGCGAGCCAGCACCTGGCCCTTGGTGACGTGGTCGCCCTCGCGCACCAGCACTTCGGCCAGGCGTCCGGCAACCCGCGCCTTGACGATGGTCTGGTCGACGGGCTGCGTCGTGCCGGTGAAGCGCACGACATCGACCAGGCCACGAGGACTGATCGTATGCAGCTCAGCCGGGATCAACTCGATCACGCGGTCGGCGGTCCGGGTGGTCTCCGCACCAGCGACCGGCGCCGACGCGCCCCTGCCGCTCTTCCACGCGACGGCGCCACCCGCGGCGGCGACGAGGGCGACGGCCGCGACGGTGCAGATCACGAGCTTGCGCTTGGTGCTCATGGACGGAGCCCTTTGAAAATGAAGTCGAGGTAGGCGGCGTAGAACTGGTCGCTGTCGATCGTGTTGGTGGGATCGTAGGGCGCGAGGGAGCGTTTCCAGACGGAGAACATGGCAAGTGGCTGGGCAATGATGATGGCGGTCGCATCAACGTTCTCGAGCGAACGGAACTCACCGCGCCTGATGCCGCGGTGCAGGGCTCGAATGAACAGGTCGCGTCCGCGCAGATCGAAATGCGCGCAGTAGAAGCGTGCCACGTCGGGGAAATTGCCGGCCTCGGCCAGGATCAATTTGATCACGCCGCCGGCCGGGCTTTCCTCGAAAGCGCGGAAGCCGCGGACGAGTTCGCGCAGCAAGTCCTCGCTCGGGCCCTCGAAGCGGTCGGTCATGTCCGTTGCCTCAGCCAATGGCCCGCCGACCGCCTCGGTGATGACCGCCTTGAAGAGTTCTTCCTTGTTCTTGAAATAGAGGTAGGGGAGCCCCTTGCTGACCGATGCGGCCTTGGCGACATCCTCGAGTTTGGTGGCGGCAAAGCCCCGCGTGACGAACAGTTCGAGCGCCGCCCGAGCGATTTCGGAGGCGCGATCCTCCGGCCGACGGGTCCGGGGTGTCGGTGGAGAGATATTGACTGAATGGTCAGTATTCATATTCCGCTATGTAGAGCGGAACTTGATTGCCTTCAAGGCGGGCGAAATTCGAAGCGAGCAAAAAAAGGTCCGGCAGACCGAGGTCGCCGGACGCTGTATCCAGTTTCGCCTTTCCACCTCCGCAAGCGGGGGTGTCGCGTTGGCATTGAGCTCGTCTTCTGAAGGTGGCTTCCGGTGGGGCCCGTTAGGGCACCCACGCGGAAGCCGAAAGGCGTTTGGTTAGAGGGGCCAAGGTAAACCTTGGCCTACGCCCTTTCCTGTCTACTGCTTCTTCTTCTTAGCAGCCTTCTTCTTAGCAGCCTTTTTCTTAGCAGCCATAACTGTCTCCTATGGTTAGCTTTGAGGTCCCCAACCGCGGGTTCCTCGCCTTACGCGGGGTACGCTTCGTCACAGCGTCAACTGCATCCAGTGGTGCCGCCGCAGGTCGTGCATTTGAGGCACGTCCCGTTGCGGACCATGGTGAAGTTGCCGCACTCCGGACAGGCATCCCCTTCGAAGCCCTTGAATTTCGCCTCGAGGGCGAGACCAAGGGCAGAAGAGGGTACCTCTCCGATCGCGACGCCGACGACGGCCGCCCGGGCGTTTGATGCCAAGGCGACGGCTGAGCCGTCTGTCAGTCCTGTGGGCACGAAGCCGGCGGCGATCGCCTCGGAGGCGATCGCGACATTGCCGGCCGTTCGGCCATTCAATATGTAAAGATTGCTGCGCACGAAACCGACGCTGGCGATCCGGCTGACCGCCGCGGCCGCGGCCTGCGCGGCATCGGTGCCGGGCGACGGCAGTTCGCCTTGGACCTCGCCGCGGCCGACGCCATCGGGCCGGAGGTCAGCCTGCTCGACGTGGGCGAGATCGTTGCGTCCGAGATAGGAGATCGCCAGTTCGCGGAAGATGTAGTCGAGCACCGACGTCGACATCTTGATCGCGTCGTTGCCCTCGACCATCCCGGACGGCTCGAAGCGCGTGAAGGTATAGGCCTCGACGAACTCCTCGAGCGGTACGCCATATTGCAGGCCGATCGAGATCGCGATGGCGAAATTGTTCATCAGGCTGCGGAAGGCAGCGCCTTCCTTGTGCATGTCGATGAATATCTCGCCGACCCGGCCGTCTTCGTACTCACCAGTGCGCAGGTAGACTTTGTGCCCGCCGACATTGGCCTTTTGCGTATAACCCTTGCGGCGCTGCGGCAGGCGCTCGCGGCCGGCGCGCACTTCGCGTTCGACGATCCGCTCAACGATGCGTTCGGCAATGATCGGCGCGCGTGCGGCGGGAGTCATTTCGGCAAGGTCGTCGTTGGCTGCCCTGTCGTCGCCAATGGCCATCGCAGACAGTGGCTGCGAGAGCTTGGAGCCGTCACGATAGAGAGCGTTGGCTTTCAGACCGAGTCTCCACGACATCTCATAAGCCTTGCGGCAATCCTCGACCGTTGCTTCGTTGGGCATATTGATGGTCTTGGAAATCGCGCCCGATACGAACGGCTGAGCTGCAGCCATCATGCGTATATGACTCTCTGCAGACAAGCAGCGCTTGCTATCTCGTCCACAGGCATTCGCACAATCGAACACCGGAAGATGTTCGGGCTTGAGATCCGGCGCGCCCTCTACGCTCATCGTCCCGCAGGCGTGGATGTTGGCCTGTGCGATGTCGCTCCGGGAGAATCCGAGGCAGGCAAGTATGTCGAGTTTGGGATCGGCGAGTGTCGCGTCGTCCAACCCAAGAACCTGGCGGCAGAACGAGTCGCCCAGCGTGTAACGCGAGAAAGCGAAGCGGATGTCGAAGGCGGTGACGATCGCTTTCTCGACGCGGGCCAGCGTTTCGGCATCGAAGCCGCGCGCGGTCAAGGTCTCGTGGTTGATCGCCGGCGCGCCTTGCAGCGAACCCTTCCCGACGGCGTAGGCAACGATCCGGGTAATGGCATCGTCGGCGTAGCCCAGGGTCTGCAGTGCTAGGGTGACCGTCTGATTGATGATCTTGAAATAGCCGCCGCCCGCCAGTTTCTTGAACTTGACCAGAGAAAAGTCGGGCTCGATCCCGGTGGTGTCGCAGTCCATCACCAGGCCGACCGTGCCCGTGGGCGCGATGACGGACACCTGCGCATTGCGGAAACCATGGCGTTCGCCGAGTTCCAGGGCTCGGTCCCATATCCGCCGGGCTGCCGCGACGAGGGGGGCGTCGGAGCAATTGGCGGTATCGAGTGCGACCGGCGCGATCGACAGGCCTTCGTATTGGGCCGTTTCGCCGCGCGCGGCACGACGGTGATTGCGGATGACCCGGAGCATGGCGTCGCGATTGGCTGCGAAGCCGGGGAAGGGACCCATGAGGCCGGCCATCTCGGCTGAGGTCGCATAGGCAGCGCCGGTCATGATCGCGGTCACGGCGCCGGCGATGGCCCGACCCCGGGCGCTGTCGTAGCTGAGGCCGGAAGCCATCAGCAGGGCACCAAGGTTGGCGTAGCCGAGGCCAAGCGTGCGGTACTGGTAGGAGAGTTCGGCGATCGTGCGCGAGGGATACTGCGCCATCATAACCGAAATCTCGAGCACCACCGTCCACAGTCTCGCGGCGTGTTCCAGCGTGCCCACGTCGAGCGAACCGTCGGCCTGACGGAACCGCATCAGGTTCAGGGAGGCGAGGTTGCACGCCGTATCGTCGAGGAACATGTACTCCGAGCATGGATTGGACGCGTTGATGCGTCCCGACTCCGGGCAGGTATGCCAATCGTTGATGGTGGTGTCGTACTGCACACCCGGGTCGGCGGAATGCCATGCCGCTTCGGCGACCCGATCCCAAAGATCGCGCGCGCCCACCGTCTTGACGGTCTTGCCGGTGGTGCGCGCGGTCAGCGACCACTGGCGGTCGGCCTCGACAGCGCGCAGAAAATCGTCGGTGACGCGAACCGAGTTGTTGGCGTTCTGGCCCGATACCGAATTGTAAGCTTCCGACTGCCAATCGATGTCGAACGCCGGGAACTCGATGTGGCGGTAGCCCTGCCGGGCGAACTGGATGACGCGCTGGATGTAGTTCTCGGGCAGTTCCGCCCGCCGGGCGGCCACGATCTCTCGGCGCAGCTTCGGGTTCTGCTTGGGATCGAACGCCGCTTCTCCATCGGCCTCGCCGTCGAGGCAGGCGCGCATCACCGCGTTGAGATGCCGGTCGGCGAGGCGGGAGCCTGCGACGAGCGCGGCGACCTTCTGCTCCTCCAACATCTTCCAGGCGATGAAGTCCTCGATATCGGGATGGTCGATATCGACGGTCACCATCTTGGCGGCGCGCCGGGTCGTGCCGCCCGATTTGATGGCGCCGGCGGCACGGTCGCCGATCTTGAGGAAGGACATCAGGCCGGACGACTGGCCGCCGCCGGACAGGCGCTCGCCTTCGCCGCGCAGGCGCGAGAAGTTGGAGCCGGTCCCGGAACCGTATTTGAAGAGGCGCGCCTCGCGGACCCATAGGTCCATGATGCCGCCTTCGTTCACCAGGTCATCGGAGACACCCTGGATGAAACAGGCGTGCGGCTGCGGCCGTTCATAGGCCGAGTCAGACGGGTAGGCCGCACCGTCGCGGTGGTCGACGTACCAATGACCCTGTCCCGGGCCATCGATGCCATACGCCCAGTGCAGGCCGGTGTTGAACCACTGTGGCGAATTCGGCGCACAAATCTGCGCGGCCAGCATGTAGCAATGTTCGTCGTGGAAGGCGCGGGCGTCGTCTTCGCTGTCGAAGTAGCCACCCTTCCAGCCCCAGTAGGTCCAGGCGCCAGCCATGCGCTCGAATACCTGGCGGGCACTGCGCTCGCTACCGTAGCGCGTCGCTTCGGGCAGTTCGGCGAGAGTGGTCTCGTCGGCCTGCGAACGCCACAGCCACTCGGGGACGTCAGTCTCGGCCACCTTCAAGAGGCGCGCGGGAACGCCGGCACGACGGAAATACTTCTGGGAGAGAACGTCGGCGGCAACCTGGGACCAGGCAGCCGGCACATCGATGCCCTTGAGCTGAAACACGATCGAGCCGTCGGGATTGCGGATTTCGGAGTCGGCAGCACGAAACGCCATTCCCTCGAATGGTGATTTTCCTGCTTGCGTATACCGACGCTCGAAGCGCATCGACGATCCCCCGTGCCCAGTTCCCGTCATTTGTTCCCTAGCGGGGTGTGCTCTCTTGAAATTGAGCACGCACATATAGGCACCGAGTGATAGTAAATTACAAAATCTTGTGTGCGCAACTACATTTTGTAGACCATGGTGTTGATGATACTAGATGATGCAAGTGTGCAACAGGTGGTCCGATCGAGCGATTCGTATGTCGTCGAACGACTCCAAAGGCACGCGAATGCCGTTGCGTTGCGCGTCGACGAGCGCGCGCGTACAAGCGGCGCGGTCACTTTTCGAGGCGTGGTTCCTTCATGACGATCGGCACTTGGCTCTTCACGAAGCTGCACGGCGCACCTGTCGGCAGCGATGCCGAAGGCAACCGTTACTTTCAGAACAAGCGTGTGATCGCCGGGCGTCGGCGCAAACGCTGGGTCATCTACAACGGTGTTGCCGAGGCCTCGCGCGTGCCGCCGGAATGGCACGGCTGGCTCCACTACACGACCGATGTGATCCCGCCCGCCGGCGGCCCGCCGCGCAAGGCGTGGCAGAAGGATCACCAGGCCAACCTCACGGGCACCGATCATGCCTATCGTCCGCCGGGCCATGCGCTCGGCAGCGGCGACAAGCCGAAGCCTCACTACGAGGCATGGCGTCCGAGCTGAGACGCGTCGGCAGCAACGGAGGAATGGCGTGGGCCGCAATATCGTCGAGACGATCGTTGGTGCATTGGTTCTGGTGGTGGCCGGCGTCTTCGTGTTCTACGCCTTCGCCAAGTCGGACCGCACCGGACCGAGCGGCTATGAAGTCGTCGCGCGCTTCGGCCGCATCGACGGACTGAAGCGCGGCGCCGACGTCACCCTGAGCGGCGTGAAGGTCGGTGCCGTCACCAGCATCGCGCTCGATCCCAAGACCTACCAGGCTATCGTCCGGCTGTCGGTTTCGTCGAATGTCGATCTGCCGACCGACACCAACGCTAAGATCGTGAGCGAATCACTGCTCGGCGGCACTGTCGTATCGCTCGAGCCCGGCGGTGACAAGAAGCTGATCCGCGCCGATGGCGAGATCCAGAACACCCAGGATTCCATCCCCCTTACCGAACTGATCGCCAAGTTCATGTTCGGCGGCACCGGCTCCAAGTGATGAGCGCGCGCGCCCCCAAGGCGCCGCCAATCTGGCGGCAGGCCGACGGCAAGCCGGTGTCGTGCCTCGAAAAGATCAAAGTCCTGAATCAGAATGTGCAGGAGATCGAAAGCCTCTGCGCCGACGCGCTGGAGGATGGAGTCCTGATGGGATGCGACGTCGATCAGATCAAGGCGGCCCTGCACACGCTTATCGACGGGCTGACGCCCCCCGGCAAAAAAGACTGAACATGCGCCGACTGGTGATTGTTGTGGTGGGCATCGTGACCTTGGCCGCGGATCTCGGCACGGCCGTCGCTCAGACTCCGGCTGCACCGGCCCGGCCCGGCAACGCCAACCTGAGGCCGATCCCCGACGGGTCAGGCAAGCGCGTGGCGGAATTGCAGGGCCTCGACAAGGTGACGGCACGCACCCAGCGCTTTTACGCGCCCGTCGGCCAGACGACCCGCTTTGGGACGCTCGAAATCACAGTCGCCGATTGTCTGGTGAACGTGCCCGAGGCACCGCCGGAATCGGTGGCCTATCTCACGATCGTCGACAACAAGCCGGGCCAGGCCCAGGAAAAGCTCTTTGCCGGCTGGATGTTCGCCTCCACGCCGTCGCTCTCGGCACTAGATCACGGCGTCTACGACGTCCGTGTGTTGGCCTGCACGATGGCACAAGGCTCGGCGCCACCCAGCTCGCGCTGAAAAGTCGCCGGGCGGTCGATCGCATCGGCTAGTAGCGCGCGGAACGCCTCGCGCGGGATTTCGATAGCACCGAAACTCCGCAGATGCTCGGTCATGAACTGGCAGTCGAGCAGGCGGAAGCCGCCCTGGATGAGACGCGCCACGAGATGGACCATCGCCACCTTCGAGGCATCGCGCTCGCGGCTGAACATGCTTTCGCCGAAGAACGTAGCGCCTACCGAGACGCCATAAAGCCCACCCACCAGGCGGTCGCCGATCCGGCATTCGACGCTGTGGGCGTGGCCGCGCCGGTGCAGTTCGGTATAGAGATCGATGATTGGCTCGTTGATCCAGCTCTCGGGGTGTCCCGGCCTCGGCTCGGCGCAGGCACGCATCGTCTCGGCAAACGCGATGTCGGCGGTCACGTCGAACTTTCCCGTGCGGACCGTACGGGCGAGCCGCTGGGACAGGTGAAAGCCGTCCAGCGGCAGCACGGCGCGCAGCCTGGGGTCGAGCCAGTGCAACTTGGGATCGTCGCGCCGCTCGCCCATGGGAAAGACGCCGACGCGGTAGGCTTGCAGCAGGAGGTCGGCGGTGATCTCCGGCATGGCGGCAGCTACTTCTTGAGGCCGACCAGCTTCTCCAGCCAGTGGATGTCGTAGTCGCCGTCGATGAAGGCTTGTTCGCCGATGATCCGGCGGTGCAGGGGAATGGTCGTGTCGATACCGCCGATCACGAATTCCTCGAGCGAGCGGCGGAGTCGCATCAGGCACTCGTTGCGGCTGCCGCCGTTCACGATCAGTTTGGCCACCATCGAATCGTAGTAGGGCGGGATCGAGTAGCCGGCATAGAGCCCGGAGTCGACGCGCACGCCCAGCCCGCCGGGCGAGTGATAGTCGGTGACGAGGCCGGGGCACGGCACGAAAGTCTCGGGGTTCTCGGCGTTGATCCGGCACTCGATCGCATGGCCCTGGATGACGATGTCCTTCTGGGTCATGCCGAGCGGCGCGCCGGAGGCGATGCGGATCTGCTCGCGGACAAGATCGATGCCGGTCACCGCCTCGGTGATCGGGTGCTCGACCTGGAGGCGCGTGTTCATCTCGATGAAGTAGAACTCGCCGTCCTGGAAAAGGAACTCCATCGTGCCGGCGCCGCGGTATTTGAGCTTGCGCACGGCGTCGGCGGCCAATTCGCCGATCCGGTTACGCTGCTCGGTGTTGAGAGCGGGAGAGGGCGCCTCTTCCAGCACCTTCTGGTGGCGGCGCTGCAGCGAGCAGTCGCGCTGGCCGAGATGCACGCCCGCGCCCAGCCCGTCGCCCAGCACCTGGATCTCGATGTGGCGCGGTCGCGGCAGGTACTTCTCGAGGTAGACCGAGTCGTTGCTGAACGCGGCTTTTGCCTCGGTGCGGGCCAGCGAGAAGGCCTCGGCCGCGCCCTCGGGATCGTCCACGACTTTCATGCCGCGACCGCCACCGCCTGCCACCGCCTTGATCAGGACCGGCCAACCGATCCTGGTGCCGAGCGCCACGATCTCCTCGACCGTGCTGACCGGGCCCGGCGAGCCCGGCACCAGCGGCAGGCCGAGCTCCTTGGCAGTCTGCTTGGCCACGATCTTGTCACCCATCATCGCGATGTGCTGGGGTGTCGGACCGATGAAGGTGAAGCCGTGCGCCTCAACCGCTTCGGCGAAGCGGGCATTTTCCGACAGGAAGCCATAGCCCGGATGGATGGCGTCGACGCCGGCAATGGTCGCCGCCGACAGGATCGCGGGGATGTTGAGGTAGCTGTCGCGCGCCGGCGGAGGGCCGATGCAAACCGATTCGTCGGCCAGGCGAACATGCATTGCATCGCTGTCGGCCGTCGAGTGGACCGCCACGGTCTGGATCCCCATCTCGCGGCAGGCGCGATGGATGCGAAGCGCGATTTCACCCCGGTTGGCGATCAGGACCTTGTCGAACATGGCGCCGGCCCGCCTTACTCGACGATCATCAGCGCTTCACCGAATTCCACCGGCTGAGCGTTGTCGATCAGGATCTGCGTCACTGTGCCGGCCTTGGGAGCCTTGATGGGGTTGAAGGTCTTCATCGCCTCGATGATGAGAACCGTCTGACCGGCAGTGACCTTGTCGCCTACCGCCACGAAGTTGGGCTTGCCGGGTTCCGGCGCGAGATAGGCGGTGCCCACCATCGGCGACTTCACGGCGCCGGGATGCTTGGCGAGGTCTCCGGCGGTGGCGGCAGCAACGGCGGGAGCTGCTGCAACCGGTATCGAGGCAGAGGGTGCGGGCATGGCTGCGGCGGCGTAGGTCACCGTCGGCCGGGCGATCCGGATCCGGCGATCGCCATCGGCCAGCTCAATTTCACCGAGATCGTTCTCCTCGAGAATCTCCGCGAGCTTGCGGACGAACTCAGTATCCATCTCGAACTTTGCCATGGAGAATCGCTCCCGGATGAATGTCAGCGAACCAGCAGGCGGGCCAGCGCCTGGAGGGCCAGAAGGTAGCCTTGCGTGCCGAGACCGGCGATCACGCCGATCGCTGCCGGGCTGATGTAGGAATGATGCCGGAAGCGTTCACGCTTGTAGATGTTCGAAAGATGAACCTCGACGGTCGGCCGTTCGGCGGCATTCAGCGCATCCAGCAGGGCCACCGAGGTATGGGTGTAGGCGCCGGCGTTGATGATGATGCCGGCGTTCTTCTCGCGCGCTGCCTGAATGAGATCGACCAGAACGCCCTCATGGTTGCTCTGGGCGAACTCGACCGGCAGGCCCAGGCGCAGCCCCTCGGCCCGGCACGCCTTCTCGACGTCCGCCAGGGTCTCGTGGCCATAGATCTCAGGCTGCCGCTTGCCCAGCATGTTGAGATTGGGCCCGTTGAGTATCAGCACCGGCTTCAGTGCCGGCCGACTCCGGGCAGCCTTTGCAGCCAAGCCTGCCTCCCTAATTCACAATCGCGGGCGTTATAGCATGGCGAGTCAGCGCCACAAGGCGGAGGCAGGGACGGCTCTAGCCCACTTGGCGCAGAGCTTGGGCCCGCGCAAACAGCCTGTCGGACAAGGCATCGAAGGTCCGTCTTTCATCGGGACTGAGCGCCTCGTGGAGACGTTCCTGATAGGCAAGCGCCAACGGCACGATACGCGCATGCATGGCGCGGCCGCGGGCGCTCAATTTCAACGAGGCCCGGCGACGGTCGTGGCTGTCGGTCGCCCGCTCGATCAGGCCGCTTTTCATCAGGCCTGCGACGGCCCGGCTGACCGCCACTTTGTCCATGACGATTCGCTGCCCCACATCCGAAGCCGTGAGCGGCGCAAAGCGCCCAAGGGCTGCCATGACCCGCCATTGCGTGACCGACAGGCCGAAGGGCTGGGCGTAGAGGTCGTGCAGCGATTCGCTCACCAGCTGGGCCAGGACTGAGAGGCGGTAGGGGAGGAATTTCTCCAGTTCGAGGGCTTGCAAAGCGTTCGCCATAATAGTTACATTTGAAACTAATTCAGACGGGAGGTCAAACATGGCCAGCATCAGCGAACGAGCCGTTCTCGAGGCCGATCCGGTGAACCCGATGGGCACCGACGGCTTCGAATTCGTCGAATACACAGCCCCCGATCCGGCGGCGCTGGGCGCCCTGTTCGAGGAGATGGGCTTCGTACGCGTGGCCCGGCACCGCTCCAAGGATGTCTCGCTGTTCCGCCAGGGCGATGTGAACTTCATCGTCAATGGCGAAAAGGAGAGCTTCGCCCAGGGCTTCGCCCGTGTGCACGGTCCCAGCGTCTGCGCCATCGCCTTTCGCGTGAAGAATGCCGCCTTCGCCTACAAGCGCGCCCTGTCGCTCGGTGCCTGGGGCGTCGAGAACAAGGTCGGTCCGATGGAACTCAACATCCCGGCGATCAAGGGCATCGGCGACTCGCTGATCTACCTGGTCGATCGCTATGGCGAGAGAGGCAGCATCTACGACGTCGACTTCGAGTTCCTGCCCGGCGTCGATCACAATCCCAAGGGCGTTGGCCTCACTTATATCGACCATCTGACCCACAATGTGCATCGCGGGCGCATGGACGAATGGTCGTCCTTCTACGAGCGCCTCTTCAATTTCCGCGAAATCCGCTACTTCGATATCGAGGGCAAGCTCACCGGCCTGAAATCCAAGGCGATGACCAGCCCTTGCGGCAAGATCCGAATCCCGATCAATGAGAGCACCGACGACAAATCGCAGATCCAGGAATATCTCTCTGCTTATCACGGCGAGGGCATCCAGCACATCGCGCTCAGCACCGGCGACATCTACGAGACCGTCGAAACGCTGAAGACCAAGGGCGTGCCGTTCCAGACCGTGCCCGATACCTATTACGAGCAGATCGGCGGACGCCTGCCCGGGCATGGTGAGGACCTGGCGCGGCTGGCTGCCGACCGCATCCTGATCGACGGTGCGCCGACTGAGGGCGGTGGGCTCCTGCTGCAGATATTCACCCAGACGGCGATCGGGCCCATCTTCTTCGAGATCATCCAGCGCCGCGGCAACGAAGGCTTCGGCGAGGGCAACTTCCGCGCCCTGTTCGAGTCGATCGAACTTGACCAGATCCGTCGCGGCGTCCTGAAGGAATAGGAGGACAGCATGGCCAGGAATTGGATCCCGTTGCGCCAGGTCGAAGGCACCGCCTCGCGCCAAGCCCATGTCCGGCTGCCTGAGGGCACCTTCGAGCGCGAGATCAGCAAGGAAGGCTTCTTCGGCCCCTCGGCGCAGTTCCACCACAAGCACAAGCCGACCGACTGGGTCGAGTTCGATGGGCCGATTCGCCCACGGGCACTGGACCTCAACAAGATGTCGACACCCACGGGCAACCCTTGGGCGGCCCCGCTCGTCATGGGCAACGCCCATCTGCAAATGCGCATCTGGCGCTTGGACAAGGCGATGACCGAGCTGGCGCGCAACAGCGACGGCGACCAGCTCCTGTTCATCCATGAAGGCGCCGGCGCGTTGTTCTGCGACTATGGCCACCTTGACTACACCGAGGGCGACTACCTTGTGATTCCGCGCGGCACGATGTGGCGGCTGGAGCCAACGAAGCCCACCGTTTCGTTGATGGTCGAGGCCACCAACGACCACTTCACCCTGCCGGAGAAGGGGCTGGTCGGCCGTCATGCGATCTTCGATCCGGCGATCCTCGATACACCGCATATCGACGACGCCTTCCGTGCCCAGCAGGACGAGCGCACCTGGAAGGTGTCGGTGAAGCGTCGCAACAAGCTCTCGACCGTGACTTTCCCCTTCAATCCACTCGATGCGATCGGCTGGCACGGCGACTTGAGCGTCGTGCGCATCAACTGGCGTGATTTGAGGCCGTTGATGAGCCATCGCGCCCACCTGCCGCCGTCGGCACACACCACTTTCGTCGCCGGCCGCTTCGTCGTCTGCACTTTCGTGCCGCGACCGCTGGAAAGCGATCCCGAGGCACTGCGCCTGCCGTTCTTCCACAACAACGATGATTTTGAGGAAGTAATCTTCTATCACAGGGGCAGCTTCTTTAGCCGCGATAACATCCATCCCGGCATGATGACGGTGCATCCGACGGGTTTTACGCACGGCCCGCACCCCAAGGCATTCAATGCGGCAACGAAAGGCGGCAAGACCGAGACCGACGAGGTCGCGGTGATGATCGACACGCGTGACGCGATAGATGTCGCCGACATGCCGGCCGGCGTGGAGTTCGAGGGCTATGTGAAGTCCTGGCGGCCGCCGGAAATGAAGCAGGCCGCAGAGTAGGGAAGGCATCAATGAAACTGGGAACGCTGAAGGAAGGCGGCCGCGACGGCACGCTGATCGTGGTCAACCGTGAGCTGACGCGGGCGGTGCGGGCCACCAACGTGGCGCCGACGCTGCAGCGGGCGCTCGACGACTGGGCGGAAGTCGTGCCGCGCCTGCGCGCACTGGCCGAGCAGCTTGCCGACGACAAGGCGCCGGGCTCGTTCGAACTCGACAGCAGCGCGCTCGCGGCGCCGCTGCCGCGTGCCTACCAGTGGGTCGACGGATCGGCCTATGTCGTTCACGTCGAGCTGGTGCGCAAGGCCCGTGGCGTGGAGATGCCGCAGTCGTTCTGGACAGATCCGCTGATGTACCAGGGCGGCTCCGACTCCTTCATCGGCTCGGCCGATGAGATCGAGGCCGGCGACGAGGCCTGGGGCATCGACTTCGAGGGCGAGATCGCAGTGTTCGTCGACGACGTGCCGATGGGAACCCCGGCCGCCGCCGCGCGAAAGCACATCAAGCTCGTCACGATCCTGAATGACGTGTCGCTGCGCAACTTGATCCCAGCCGAACTCAACAAGGGCTTCGGCTTCCTCCATGGCAAGCCCGCCACGGCCTTCGCGCCGGTCGCAGTGACTCCGGACGAACTGGGCGATGCCTGGGATGGCGCCAGGCTCAACCTGCCACTGATTTCGACACTGAACGGCACGGAGTTCGGTCATCCCAATGCCGCCACCGATCTGACGTTCGATTTCGGCCAGCTCATCGCCCATGCCGCCAAGACACGGCACCTCGAGGCCGGCACCGTCATCGGCTCGGGCACGGTCGCCAATCGCGACGCGGCGGCGGGCTGCTCGTGCATTGCCGAGCGGCGGGTGCGCGAAACGCTGGACGGCGGCAAGCCGGTGACACCGTTCATGAAGTTCGGCGACCGTATCCGCATAGAAATGTTCGATCTCGGCGGCCGGTCGATTTTCGGTGCCATCGACCAGAAAGTGGTGCGCTACACGCCGCCGGCCTGAGCCGTGCTAGGGTGATGCCGGAGGCGGTCATGAAGCTCATCGGCTATTTTCGTTCGTCGGCGGCGTATCGCGTGCGTATCGCGCTCAATCTCAAGGGTATCGTGGTCGAGCACGCCTCGCGGCACTTGCGCAGGGGCGAGCAAAGGGCGCCGGACTATGCGGCGCTCAATCCGCAGATGATGGTACCGGCTCTGGTACTCGATTCGGGCGAGGTCCTGACCCAGTCGCTCGCCATCCTCGAGTATCTGGAGGAGACCCATCCTCAGCCGCCGCTGCTGCCCAAGGATCCAGTGGGCCGCGCGCGCGTGCGGGCACTGGCCCTGATTCCGACCGCCGATATCCATCCGATCCAGAACCTGCGCGTGATGGGCTATCTGCGTGAAAAGTTCGGCCAGACCGAGGAAAGCGCTTTTGCCTGGTCGCGACACTGGATCGAGACGGGTTTCGATGCCTACGAGGCAACGATTGCGAAGGATGCGAAGACAGGCACTTTCAGTCACGGCGATGCGCCGACCATGGCCGATCTCTGCCTCATCCCGCAGGTGTTCAACGCCGCGCGCTTCAAGGTCGACATGAAGAAGTACCCGACCATCCAGCGCATCTATGATGCCTGCATGCGACTTCCGGCTTTCGACGCCGCCCAACCGGCCAAACAACCGGACGCCGAGGCGTGAAGAAAGGCGTCATTGCCGTCGTCGCCGCGATCGCCCTGGTGGGCGTCGCTGTGGCGGCGATCCCGCTTGTGGAGGGATTTGCCGCGTCGCGCATCAAGGCCGAGATCGAGCGCGACGGGACCACGACAGTGGGGCAGGTGGGGGTCGGTCTTCTGGCGCGCCGCGTGACGCTTGCCGATATCAAGTCGAGCCATGCCGCCGGATTGTCTGTTGGCCACTGGGAGGTCTCGGGGCTGGGCTGGCCGCTCGCGGAGTTGCTGCGCGGACGCACGCCTCTTGCCGGATTTTATTGGGGAAGCCCGCTGAAGGCGGATCGCGTCGAACTGCAGCAAGTGCGCTTCGGCGATCGCGGGACCACCGGAACATGGAGTGTTGAAAAGCTCGTCCTGGAGGACGTCGACCTCGCGCGCTTCGATGCTTCGGAAGACGGGCCTTATCGTGGCGTGGTTATTCTTGCCCGCGCGATGGGCGCGCTGTCGTTCAGACGTTTCGAGCAGATTGGAACCGTCTTCGCCTTGCCGCGAAGTGGCGATACCTTCGGTGCGTCGAAGATCGACGTCGACCGCTACGAGGGCGGCCGCATGGCGTCCGCCACCGCCCTCGGTATCGAGGTCACGGCGAGCGAAGGCCGCGCGCCGCTGTACCGAATGGCCAACATCGACGTCCGTGGTCTCGATGCGCGTCGAGTCCTGGCAGCTTTGTCGTCGACCGACTGGTATCCCGATGCCCCGATCGGGCGGCTGAAGGTTGAACGTGCCGTCGCCGCCGGCTTCGGCGGCGAAATGTTCACCCGGTATGGCGTGTCGCTGGGCTCGGTGACTATCGAGACGCTTCGCGAAAGCGACAAGGTCAGCCGCACGCGGACGCGCATCGACGGATTTGTGCTGTCACCGCCGCTACGCAACATGGAGGCTCTGAAGTTGCGCGTGGCCTTGCAGGCGATGGGCCTGCGGGAACTCAAGCTGGGCTTCGACTGTGCCGGCATCGAGGATCGAGAACAGGCCGAAATCACCATCGATCGTTGCGCGCTCTCGGGTCCTGATCTCGCCGAGATCAATTTCACCGCCCGGATCGTAGGTGCCGACGAGGCCTTCTGGCTTGCCGTCGATGATGGCGATACGGCCGCGATTTATGATTCGAAGGCGGCCCTTGCCTCGGCCCGTCTGATGCTGGCCGACGGCGGCCTGCTGGACCGTGGGCTCAAGGCGTTCGCCGCGACGACAGGCCAGCCGGCGTCGGCAGTGCGGGCCAATCTCGCGCGTGATATCAGGCGCTTTCAGCCTGCGGGCTTGCTGATCACGCAGAGCCTGACGCAACTGCTCGAAGCCGTCGCGCGCTTCATCGAGAAGGGTGGCACGCTCACGTTCGACGCCCGGCCCGAACCTCCGTTGGCCATCGACCGGATCGACTACCTGACGAGTCCTGGCGCCGATCTGGTCAGCGCGCTCGGGCTGACGGCGACGCAGTCGCGGTAGAGAACGCTAGCGCTTGCGGGCTTCGGCGATCAGCTGCTTCAGCGCAGCGGCATCGACGGCGCCAGGGACGAACTGGTCGCCGATGACGAAAGCGGGCGTTCCCCGTACGCCCAATGCGCCGGCCAGGGCCATGTTGCGCTCGATGAGCTGCTTGAACTTCGGATCTTCCATGTCTTTCTGGAGCAGGGCCACATCGAGGCCGACAGACGCGGCGATCTCCAGGATGCGATCGCGGTCGAGTTTGCCGGAGAACTCCATCAGTGCGTTGTGCAGGGCCAGGTGCTTGCCTTGCTTGACGGAAGCCAATGCGGCGAGGGCCGCAATGCGCGACGGTTCTCCCAGGATCGGCAAGTCCTTGTAGATGACCTTGACCTTGCCGTCGGCGGCCACCACCGACTTCAAGGCCTGGTGGGCGCGCTTGCAGTACGGGCACTGATAGTCGTTGAAATCGACGATAACGACGTCGCCGCTGCCTTCGGATGGGGCTTCGGGGTCGGAGAGCAACTCAGCTTGGTGTTGGGTGATCGCCTTCTGTGCCACCGAGTCGCGCTGGGTATCCTGCCGGCGCTCGAACTCCTGCATCGCCTCGACCAGCACCTCGGGGTTGGCGACCAGGTACTCCCGGATCTTCCGGCCGAACCCGGCCTTGTCACCGGTATCCACAGTGGCAGCCGGTGCGGCGAGGCGGGCCGGTGAGGTCGCCGCAGTGGCGAGAAGCGCGCCGCCCACGATCAGGGCGGCACAAAGAGCGAGAAGGAGCGAGCGCATTGTCTTGAACTCCGGGGGAAAGAAGTGAGGGCGCCGGCCGCACGATCGGGCGGGTTGCTAGCGCTTCGGGCGTGAGTCGATGTAGGCCTTGATGTCCTGGGCGCGCTGCCATGACGGTGTTCCCGGCGGCAGGCTGCGTTCCGCCGTCGCCGCGTGGGATTGCGCTTCCGAGCGCTGGCCGCGCAGGATTGCCATTTCGGCGCGGGCCAGCGAGGTCATGCCGGCGTTGTTCTGCTTGGAATAGCCGGCCGCCATCAGCCGCCACAGGTCGAAGGAGCCGCTCTCCTGTTGCACCGCGAGTTCGAGATTGCGGAGGGCCTCGCGGTCGTTTTCGGCGTTGTTGGTATCGAGCAGGGCGCGCGCCAGGTCGATTTTCAGCAATCCGCTCCCGGGTAGCAGCTGGACGGCGCGGCGGTAGGAGATGACGGCCTCGGCGGCACGGCCGTTCTCGTACAGCATCTGGCCGCGCACCTCGTTGAAGTAAGGATCGTTGGGATATTCCTTCAGGAGTCCGTCGATGGTGAGCAGCGCCGAGCCCAGCGAACCCTTGCGATAGAGCGCAATGCCCCGGGCGTAGCGCGCCGGTACAGAGCGGTCGGCTTCGCTGAAACGCTGGAGGGCCACGTCGGGTGACACGAAGCCATAGAGCTTGGCAACGATGCGGTGGTGCATGGCCAGGTTCTGCGGCGTATCGGGCGTATTGACGTAGGGCGACCGTGCGGCAGCTTGTTCGAAGGCGTCGATTCGGTCCGGCGTCAGCGGATGGGTCGTCAGATAGGGGTCGCGCTGCGTCATCGCCAGACGCTCCTCCTTCTGCAAGGTACGCAGGAACTCGATTGATCCCTTCGGCGACTGCCCGGTCTTCTGGAGATAGCTCATGGCAGCCTGGTCGGCGGCCGACTCCTGTGTCTGTGAATACTTCAGGAACGACATGATCGATCCCGGTGCCTTGTTCCCACCGCCGCTTGGACCGCCTCTACCGATGCCGCCTCCGGAAACCGAGCCGCCTGCCATGGCGCCGCCGGCGAGGATCGCCTCGATGATCTGCATGGTCGAGAGCGACCGCAGCTCTTCCTGCATACGCGCCAGATGCCCGCCCGCGATATGACCGCTTTCGTGCGCCAGCACGCCGATGAGCTGATTGGGCGTCTCAGTCCGCATGATCAGGCCAGTATTTATGAAGATCCGCTGGCCGCCGGCCACGAAGGCGTTGAGCGAACCGTCCTGGACGATCATGATCTCGACACCGTTGGGGTCGAGGCCGGCCGCCTTCCAGATCGGAATGACGAAAATCCGGATGGTGTTCTCGATCTCGGCGTCGCGTATGAGATTGAGCCGTTGCGCGTGGGCGGCACGAAACGGCGCCAGCGCGAGCAGCGAGAGGCAAATGAGGATGGTGATGCGTTTGAACACGGGCGGCACGGCTGACAAACAGGCTAGGAACGCGCGGCGGCCACGTCAATTGCGCAGCTTGGCGCTGGTTGGTGTTCTTTTGCTGTCGGCTTGTGGCAGAAGTGAGACCGATGTGGCGACCCAGGACGCCTCAAATGCCTCCAATCCGTCTGGCCGGAGTGTCGGCCGATCGGGTCTGTCGGGAGTTTTTAGCGGCTCCTTGTTCGCTGCCGTTTCGGCCGATGAGAGCCGCGCGGCGGAGGTGGGGCGTGAAATCCTGTTGAACGGCGGCAATGCCGTCGACGCTGCAATCGCCATGTATTTCACCCTCGCGGTTACCTTGCCGTCAGCGGGTGGATTGGGCGCCTCGGGCGCCTGCATCGTCCACAACAGCAAGACCATGGCGGGCGAATCGTTCGTATTTGCGCCCGTCGCGGCGCCCGTCGCGGTCAACGGTGTGTCATTCATGATACCGACCAGCGTGCGCGCCATGACGCTCATGCATGTCCGCCACGGCCAGGGCCGCTGGGAGCAGTCGGTCGCAGCCGCAGAGCGTATGGCCCGGTTTGGCGTTCCGGTATCGCGGGCCCTGGCGCGCGACCTCCAGGCCGGCGGTGCGCTTCTTGGGGCAGATCGCGAGGCGCAGCGTATCTTCGGTGGCGCATTGGCGGAGGGCAGCAACCTGGTGCAGGCCGAACTCGCTGGAACGTTGGGCGTGATCCGTTCGCGCGGCGGTGTTGATTTTTTCCAGGGAACATTTGCGCGGACCCTGTCCGACCAGATCTCGCAGATGGGTGGCAGCCTGCCCCTGGATGCCCTGCGCCGAGCGGTGCCCCAGGCGGGGCCGCCGGCTGGCGAGAATTTCGGTGTTTTCGGACGCCAGCGTATCTACGTCGCGCCGCCGCCGATGGCGGGTGGTGCTGCCTTGGCGGGTTGGCGCGGTCAGGCACCGAGCGGAGGAACGCCGACCGATTCGGGTGGCTTCGCCGGTCTGGTCGCAGTCGACAGCAAAGCCAATGCCGTCGCCTGCAGCCTGTCCATGGGCCAATTGTTCGGTGCCCGCATGGTCGTGCCGGGAACCGGCATCCTGCTTGGCGCCCCGACGCCGGAGGCTGCTTCCGTGAGCCCGGTGATCATTGCCTATCCCGGCAACGGCGAATTCATCTTTGCCGGCGCCGGCGGTGGGGCGCCGACGGCGGCTCAGGCGACGGGCATCGTGGCGCGGGCGACGATCGAGGCGGGTCAGAATCTGGCCACTGTATTGGCCCAGCGCCGGGGCCAAGGTGGCTTCGTCAACGCCATCGCTTGTCCGAGCGGATTGCGTGGCGGCGCGGTCACATGCCAGGGCGCCATCGATCCAGCCGGTGCTGGGCTCGCGTTGAGCGCCGTTCAACGCTAGGGCGAGCGTCCATGTCGGGGAAACTGTCGCGCCGGTCCGGCGCCGTCGATCCGTTCATCGTGATGGATGTCATGGCGGCGGCGGCCGAGAAGGAGGCCGCGGGCGACGCGGTCATCCATCTCGAGGTCGGCCAGCCCAGCACGCCGGCGCCAAAGGGCGCACTGGCGGCGGCCCGCGCCGCGCTCGACTCGGATCGCATCGGCTACGTCGCGGCCCTGGGAATCCCGGCGCTACGCGAACGCATCTCCCGCCATTATCGCGAGTTCTATGGCGCCGACGTCCCGGCGGAACGCGTGATCGTGACGACCGGTTCGTCGGGCGGCTTTCCCCTGGCCTTCCTGGCGTGTTTCGATGCCGGCGACCGGGTGGCGCTGGCGGCGCCGGGCTACCCCGCCTATCGCAATATCCTGGCGGCGCTCAATCTCGAGGCCGTCGACCTGCCGACCTCGGCCGCGGATCGCTTCCAGCCGACCGTGGCGGCGCTGGAGAAGGCGGGCCGGATCGACGGCCTGATCCTGGCCAGCCCGTCCAATCCCACGGGCACGATGGTCGATCGCGCTGAACTGAAGGCATTGGCGGACTGGTGCCAGCGCAACGGCGTGCGGCTGATCTCCGACGAAATCTATCACGGCATCGTCTATGAAGGAGAAACCGCGTCGGCGGTCGAGGTCTCCGACAGCGCAGTCGTGGTCAACAGCTTCTCGAAGTACTTCTCGATGACCGGCTGGCGGATCGGCTGGCTGGTGGTGCCGCCCGACCTCGTTCGGCCGATCGAGCGGCTGACGCAGAACTTCTTCATCTCGGTGCCGACGCTTTCGCAGCATGCGGCACTTGCGGCCTTCGAGTGCCGCGACGAGCTCGATGGCCATGTCCGGCGCTATCGCATCAACCGCGACCTGCTGATGGCGGGCCTGCCGACGGCCGGCTTCGACAGGCTGACGCCGGCGCAGGGCGCCTTTTACATCTATGCCGACGTCTCCCACCTCACCAACGACAGCCGCGAATTCTGCAGCCGCATGCTGCGCGAGGCCGGCGTGGCGACGACACCGGGGGTCGATTTTGACCGCGCGCGAGGCACCGGCACGCTGCGCATCTCCTTCGCCGGATCGACCGCGGAAATGGAAGATGCGGTGCGCCGCCTCAAGGCATGGCAGCGGACGTGAGGCGGTTTCTTGCGACGGCCGTGCTTCTCGCCGTCATCGAGACTGTGCCGGCCCAGGCGCAAGGCGGTCCGAGCTTCGACTGCGCCAAGGCCTCGAACGCCATCGACCGCGCGATCTGCAAGGACAAGGACCTCGCCGAGGCCGACCGCGAGATGGTGACGCTCTACAGCATGCTGCTTGGACGCCTGAGCGGTCCCGCCAAGGAGGCGCTCCAGAAAAGCCAGGTACAATGGATCGCCAATCGCAACCGCGGCTGCACCAGCAGCGACGCCGACCTGATGACCCGCTGCCTCACGACGCGCTACGAAAACCGCATCGCCGATCTCAAGGCGTCCGGCACAGGCATCTATCCCTTCGTCGAGGAGCAGACGATCGCGAAGAAGGGCAAGGCCGGCAAGGTGAGCTACTCGATCGACATCAGCTATCCGCGCTTCGCCGGCAAAACCGCCGATTTCTCCGTGATCAACCGGATCTATGCCGACAATGCAGCCAAGGGCGCGCGCGAGAGCACACCGCCCGCCGATGCGGGCGTCGATCGCGAGCAGGAATGGTCGGCCGAGGGCGGCTATTCGCTCTACCGTCCGGGCCCCGACGCGATCACCGTGTCGTCGGGCTTCTGGGCCTATACCGGCGGCGCGCATGGCTACGGCAGCATCACCTGCACGCTGATCGACCTGCGCACCGGCAAGGTCGTGCCGCCGTCGGCGGTCTTCGTGGCGGGGGACCGGTGGCTGACGCAACTGGTCACGATGGTGGCGGCCGACCTCAAGAAGCAGTTCGTCGAGAATCCCGGTTTCGACGATGCACTGGAACCCGCGAAGCTCGCCAAGACGCTGCGCGAGGGCGGCCACTATTGCTGGCAGGCCGGCAAGCTGCAGATCTATTTCAACCAGTACGAGGTCGGGCCCTATTCGTCCGGGCCCTACACGGTCGACATTCCATACGCGAAGCTGAAGCCGCTGCTGCGCGAGGCGGGCCCGATCAATCAGTGAAGCTTGCGCCGGTCTCGCGTCGGCGTGGAAGGGGTTGCAGGCGTCGGCTGCTGCGTCTCGACCGAGGGCACCGGGCCGGAATGATGGCCGATGATGCGCCAGCCGTCGCTGAGGCGCGCGAAGGTGTTGGTCGCCATGAGCTGCCCGTTGGCCAGGATCTCGCGGCAGACCACGATGGCGAGGCCGGGGCGGCCCACCGCCCATTCCTGGGTGCAGCGCACGCGCGGTGCCTCGGGGTGACGCATGATGGCGTGCCAGCTCGCCATGATGTCGGCGCGATCATGCAGCGCCGCCTGGCCGGGATGCAGGCAGACGACCGATCCGGTGGGCGACCAGAGCAGGTCCATCGCGGTGGCGTCGCGATCGTTGAAGGCGCGATAGAACGCACGATTGGCCGCCAATACGGCGTCGCGTTCCTCGTCGTCGAATTCCGCCAGGAGTGGCGGCAGGCGGGGTGGGCGGCGCGGCATTCGACCCTCGAAACTCCCTGGTTGCGCCGTCTAGGATAAGCCGACACAGAAGAGGCATCCAACCTCAGAGAATGACGATGTCCATTCCCAAGCTCGAATTCCCGCCGTTCCACCTGCCGCCCGAAGCCGAGGCCCTGCGCGGGGAAGTGCGCCAGTTCCTCAAGGAAACGCTGCCCGGCCTCAAGAGCGAAGACCGCTTCTCGAGCTGGAACACGCGCTCCTCGGACTTCAGCAAGGCGCTGGGCAAGCGCGGCTGGATCGGCATCACCTGGCCCAAGCAATACGGCGGCAGCGAGCGCAGCTTTCTCGATCGCTATGTCGTCACCGAGGAACTGCTGGGCAACGGCGCGCCGGCCGGCGCGCATTGGGTCGCGGACCGCCAGTCCGGTCCGCTGCTGCTGCGTTTTGGCAGCGAGGAGCAACGCCAGGCCATCCTGCCGAAGATCACCGCGGGTGAATGCTATTTCTCCATCGGCATGAGCGAGCCCGATTCGGGCTCCGACCTTGCCTCCGTACGCACCCGCGCCGAGCCGGTGCCGGGCGGCTTTCGCGTCAACGGCACCAAGGTCTGGACCTCGGGCGCGCATCACAATCACTATTGCATCACGCTCGTGCGCACGTCCGGCCAGCATGGCGATCGTCACAAGGGCCTGAGCCAGCTCCTGGTCGATCTCAAGACGCCGGGCGTCACCATCCGGCCGATCATCAATCTCGCCGGTCGTCACGACTGGAACGAGGTGACGTTCAGCGACTGCTTCATCCCCGAGGAATGCCTGATCGGCAACGAGGGCGACGGCTGGCTGCAGGTCACTAGCGAGCTTGCTTTTGAGCGCAGCGGCCCCGAGCGCTTCATGCAGAACTTCCACGTCCTGCGCGAACTGGTGCGCGTGCTGGGACGCCAGCCGGCCGGACGTGCCACGTCGATCCTGGGCCGCATCGTCGCCCGGCTGTGGACCTTGCGCCAGATGTCGGTCGCGGTCGCCGGCATGATGCAAGGCGGCAAGTCACCCGCCATCGAGGCGGCGCTGGTGAAGGACCTCGGCACGATCTACCAGCAGGATCTGCCGGAGATCGCCCGCGTGCTGGCTGAGTCGGATGCCACCACCGAGGACGACATGGCCGATTTCCTCGACGTCGCCCAGTACGCCACCATGATGGCGCCCTCGTACACGATCCAGGGCGGCACTACCCAGGTCCTGCGCGGCATCGTCGCCCGCGGCCTTGGCCTTCGTTAGGAGATCGGCGATGGATCACGACACACGCGAGATGCTGCTCGACACCGCGGGCCGGTTCTTCGCCGAGCGCTGCGGCAAGGACATCGTGAACGGAGTCGAGAAGGGCGTATGGCCCGCCGATTTCTGGAAGGAAATCGAGGAGATGGGCTTGCCGCTCACCGCCGTGCCCGAGGACAAGGGCGGCGTGGGCGGCACGATTGCCGACCTGATGGCCGTGCTGCGGCTGGCCGGCGCCAATGCCGTGCCGGTGCCGCTCGCCGAGACCGCGCTCGCCAATCTGCTGGTCGCGGCGGCCGGCGGAACACCCGGACCGGGACCGGCCACGATCGTGTTGGGCAACCTTTCCGTCGACAACGGACGGCTCTCCGGCAAGGTCGATCGCGTGCCGTTCGCGTCGGTCGCGGATCGTTTCGTCGCGGTCGCCAATTCAGGCGGCAAAGTCGTCGTGGCCGTGGTCGACAAGGCCAACGCCAAGGTGACGGCCGCGCCCAGCCATGCCGGCGAGCCCTACGGCACCGTGGCCTTCGACAAGGCCGCCTGCGCGTTCTCCGGCGCCTCGGCCGTGAGTGCCGAGCGGGCGCTCGAACTCGCCGCCCTCGCGCGCGCCATGCAGATGGCGGGTGCGGCCGACAAGGTGTTGGCCACGACCGTGGAATACTCCAAGCAGCGCGTGCAGTTCGGCCGCTCGATCTCGACCTTCCAGGCGATCCAGCACATGCTGGCCGAACTGGCGAGCTGCGTGGCCGCCACCATCGCCTCGGCCGAGGCAGCATCGCGCGACGCCGACGAGGGCGGGCTGACCGACGGCGGCAGCTTCTCGATCGCCGCCGCCAAGACCCAGGCCTCCGACTTCGCCCAGCGCATCTGCGCCATTTCGCACCAGTCGATGGGCGCGATGGGTTTTACCCATGAGCACATCCTGCATCACTACACGCGCAGGCTCTGGGTATGGCGGCGCGACTTCGGCAGCGAGAGCTTCTGGGGCGAGAAGATCGGCGCCGCCGTGGCCAAGGCCGGCCCGCAGGCACTGTGGCCGGCGCTGACGTCGAGCAGGTACGCGGCCTAGCGACCCTCCTTCACGGTTGCGGCAAAAACGGGTAGACACGCCTTGGCAGGTGATGCCTTGCCGTTGAGGGGAAAGCCTATGTCTGCACTACGCTCGATCGTTCTGGCGATCAGCCTTTTGTGCGCGTCCCTTGCGCCGGCGCGCGCCCAGGCGCCGGTGGCGGTGCCGCCCGGCATGACCCAGGACCAGTTCAACGCGCTGGTCGACGCCATCAGCAATTCGGTCACCGAGAAGCTCAAGGCCGAGGGCGTTCCGGCCGCCGCGCCTCCGGCCGCAGCCGCGGCGCCGGCCCCGGCGGCTTCGTCGAAGTCGTCCAAGGCGCCGCCGCCGCCCAAGATCATCAAGACTCCGATGAAGGAGGGGCCCGACGAATTCGCCGTCTTCTTCCAGCGCGCGGGCCAGGTCGTCCTGGCCGTGCCGGTGCTCGGCAGGCATCTGGCCACCATTCCGAGCCTGCTCGACCAGCGGGCGGTGGGCGGCGGCGGGGCGGGCGCCTTGCTGCTGCTGCTCGCCCTCGTGGCCGTCGTCGCGGTTACGGCCGAATCCATCCTGCGCCGGCTCCTGAGCGTGTTCCGGGCTCGGATGGCCGCCGGCGCCGGTCCGGAACAGGGCCTGCGCTCGCTGGCTCATCTCGTGCTGCTGGCGCTGCTCGACGGGCTCGGCGTGCTGGCCGTCTTCCTCATCTGCCATGCCGCCGTCGGCGCCTGGTTCACCGGCAGCACGCCGCAGGACAAGCTGGCCGTCGCGGTGCTGAAGGGCATCTTCAGCTGGCGCCTTTACGTGCTGCTGTTCCGTATCGTGTTGCAGCCCGACATGACCAACGCGCGCCTCTGCGACGTGCGCGACGACGATGCCCGCGGCATGTATCGGCGGATCTCGGTGGTGATGCTGCTGATCATCCTGGCGCGCATCCTGGGGCAGATCCTGCTGGCCATGGGCACGCCGATCGAGGCCATGGGCGCCTTTCAGGTCCTGGGCGTGGCCGTTTATCTGACAGGCTTCCTCTGGCTGGTCGTCGGCTCCAGGGAGGCCGCGCGCCAATGGTTCGGCGGATTGGGCGAACTGGCCCCGATCATCGGTCGTCTCGGCAACAACTGGGTGCCGCTCGCCTCGACCTTCTTCGTGGCGCTGGGACTGACCCAGATCTACGGCGCAGTCTCGGGCCGCGTGTATGTCGGCAACGCCATGGTGCTCACCCTCGTCCTCGTCGTCGGCGTGCTGATGTTCGAGACGTTGATGCAGGCCCTCGTCCGCCGGCTCGATTCACAGCTCAAGGGCAGGACGCCGGCCAGCGACGCGCCCAAGCTGCCCGACGTGGTGGCGCGCTGCATCCGGGTTGCCGTGCTGATCGGCGTCACCGTGACGATCGCAGAGACCTGGGTCGTCGAGGTGTTCGCGCTCGCCGACGAGAACGAGTGGGACCAGATCACCCGCTCGTCGCGCACCGCCGGCGTCACCCTGTTCCTGGCCTACGTGCTGTGGGAGCTGTTCAAGTACTCGACCGATCCCTACATGGCGCGCAAGAACAAGAGCGCCGCCGAAGCGATCGTCGACGGCGATGCCGCGAGCACCCCGGCGTCCCGCATCAGCACCATGATGCCGCTGCTGCGTGCGGCGACGGCGGTCCTGATCACCGTCATCGCCGTCATGGTGGCGCTCGAGTCGTTCGGCGTGAACATCACGCCGCTGATCGCCGGCGCCTCGGTCTTCGGCATCGCGATCTCGTTCGGCAGCCAGACGCTGGTCAAGGACATCGTCTCGGGCATCTTCTACCTGTCCGACGACGCCTTCCGGGTCGGCGACTACATCGACTGCGGCAAGGCCAAGGGCACCGTGGAGGGTTTTACGCTGCGCTCGATCAAGCTCCGCCATCAGAACGGCCAGGTTCACACCATCCCGTTCGGCCAGCTCGGCCAGATCACCAACTTCAGCCGCGACTGGATCACGGTGAAGTTCAACATGCGCTTCGCCGGCAACACCGACATCGAGAAGCTGCGCAAGGCGGCCAAGAAGATCGGCGCCGACATCGCCGAGATGCCGGCCTTCAAGGCCGACCTCCTGGCGCCCTTCAAGATGCAGGGCGTGGCCGACGTCGCCGAGAACGCGCTGCTGGTCCGCTTCAAGTTCACGGCAAAGCCCGGCAACCCCGCTGCTATCCAGCGCGAGGCGGTGAAGCGCATGTTCAACACCTTCCCGGGCATGGGCATCGAGTTCGCCAAGGAGGGCGCGGCCGTGGTCGTGCAAACCGGCCCTGTCGCGGCGTCGGCGGGCGATCCCGCAACCGATGCGGCTGCCACCCCGACACCGGCTCTGCCGGTACCGGCTCAGGCAGCTGCGAGCTGACACGACCGGCGGTGTCACATCCAAAGTTGTCACACCAAGTTGAGACAAATGTTGTGACACAGGCTGAGCGCCCACCTGTGACATTGCAGAAAATCTGACCCTGCGGCCCCGCCTCGGGCAGCCGCAGAAGACCGTCGAATCAGTCCTCGGACGCGTTTTTCGCGCCTCGGTCCACCCACCTGCCGGACAGTCAATGCGGCGGGGCAGCCTTTGCTTGCTACTCACGGCTCATTATTCGGGTACCGACTCCCCGGTAACTGCCGCGGGACCTCCCCTGGTCCTCCAGGGAACTATACCCGGCGGGCGCGCCGGGCGGGGCATGGCCAAAGGTTTTTGTCATCCCGAGC
>CANJHI010000037.1 GCA_947474005.1 Alphaproteobacteria bacterium
GTGCGTTCGCCGCCGGCGCGCTGGCCGCTGTGCTGCCGGTCGCCCGGCCTGCTCCGGCGGCCGAGCCGGCCTCGATCGATGCGCACGCCCACGTCTTCGTGCGCGGGCTGAAGCTTGCCACCGACGCCCGCTATGCACCCGACTACGACGCCTCGTGGCAGACGCTGCTGGCGCTGGCCGAAAAGAACGGCGTCGGCCGCGCCGTGCTGCTGCAGCCCTCGTTCCTCGGCTTCGACAATGCCTATCTATTCGAAGCACTGCGCGCCGAGCCCGGCCGTTTCCGCGGCGTGCCCTGGATATCGCCCTCGATCGAGATCAGCCCGGAAGATTGGGAAGGGCTGGCGCAGATCGGCGTAAAAGGTCTCCGCTTCCCGATCCTGGGCCTGCCGACGCCGCAATGGTCGGCCTATCGCGACATGCTGGACGAGGCGCTGAAGCGCGACTGGCCGATCCATCTCTATGTCGAGAGCAAGCGCCTGCCCGAGATCCTGCCGCTGCTGCTCGACGGCGGGCACCAGGTCGTGATCCCGCACTACGGCATGTTCGACCGCACGCTGGGACCGGCGCGCGATCCGGGCTTCAAGTTCCTGCTGGAAAGTGCTGCGAGTGAACGCGTCTGGGTGGTGATGTGCGGCGCCTATCGCGTCGGGCCGGAACGTGCCCGTGCAGCGACGCCGATGCTGCTCGACGCCTTCGGCCCGGCGCGGCTGATGTGGGCCAGCGACTGGCCGCACACCGACACCGGCCTCGATCGCGTCACGACCTATCCCAAGATGCTCAAATGGTTCGAGGAGTGGGTGCCCGACGAGGCGATGCGGCGCACCATCCTGGTCGACACGCCCTCGAAGCTCTACGGCTTCTGACCTAGGCTGCGCCGCCCTCGACGCCGCGGCCCTCGGCGCGCCAGCGCAGCATGCCGCCCGGGAGATTGGCGAAGTCGGCGACGCCCGCCTTCTGCAGGATTGCGGTGGCGTGGGCCGAGCGGCTGCCGGCGCGGCAGACGGCGACGATCGGCTTGTCGCGCGGCAGTTCCCTGGCCCGCACCGCAAGCTCGCCGAGCGGGATCAGGGTGGCGCCGCGAATGTGGCCGAGCGGGCCGGTGAATTCCGCCGGCTCGCGCACGTCGAGCACCTGGACCTTGGCGAGGTTCTCCTCCAGCCAGTTGGGCTCGACTTCCCATACGCCCGAGAAGGTGAAACGCAGCGGCGCCCATGCCGGATCGGCAGGCAGCGCGCCCGCCTCGTTGCCCGGGCCCCCTTCACCAGGCCGACCACAGCGCAAATTCGCCGGCACCGCCTCGTCGATCTTCTTCGGGTGAGGCAGGTCGAGGTTCTTCATGTAGCCGGCATAGTCGGCCTCGGCGATCTCGCCGCCGAGGCGCGGATTGAACTTCTTCTCTTCGGCCACGCTGGTGACGGTGAGGCCGCGATAGTCGTGCGCTGGATAGAGCAGGCACGAATCGGGCAGCGAGAAGATGCGCGCCCGCACCGAGCGATAGAGCGCCCGGGCGTCGCCCTGCTGGAAATCGGTACGGCCGGAGCCGCGGATCAGCACGCAGTCGCCGGTAAAGGCCATCGATTCGTCATCGAGCACGTAGGTGACGCAGCCGCTGGTGTGGCCGGGCGTGGCGCGCACTTCGAGGCTCCGCTTGCCGAAGGCGACGCGGTCGCCGTCGGCCAGCAGGCGATCGGCGCCCTCGGCGCCGCTCTGGGCGGACAATGCAATGCCCGCCCCGAGCTTCGCCTTCAGCAGCCAGGCGCCGGTCACATGGTCGGCGTGGACGTGAGTGTCCAGCGTCCACAGGAGTTTCAGCCCGAGTTCGGCAATCAGGGCGGCGTCCCGGCGGACCTGCTCGAACACCGGATCGATCAGCACCGCCTCGCCCGAGACGCTACACCCCAGCAGATAGGTGTAGGTCGACGACGTCGGATCGAAGAGCTGGCGAAAGACGAGCATGCGCCGCTCTCCCGCGTCAGGCCGGCGCGCTCGCCTTGTCGAGGGCGGCGACCGACTCTGCATCGAGCTTGATGCCGGGCGAGGCGATCAGGTCCTTGAGCTGGGCGAGGCTGGTGGCGCTCACGATCGGCGCGGTGATCGACTTCCGCTGCATCAGCCAGGCCAGCGCCACCTGTGTCGGGTTGGAATTGTGCTTCTTCGCTGCCTCGTCGAGCGCCTTCAGCACCGCCATGCCCTTGGGGTTGATGTATTTCTTGACGCCGGCGCCGCGCTGGGCGTTTCCGACATCGGACTCGGCGCGGTACTTGCCGGTCAGGAACCCACTCGCGAGCGAATAGTACGGGATCACGCCGATCCCCTCCTTCAGGCACTCGTTCTCGAGCTCGCCCTCGAACAGGCCGCGCTCCATCAGATTATAGTGCGGCTGCAGGCTCTCATAGCGCGGCAGGCCCTTGGCCTTGGAGATGGCGGCGGCCTCGGCCAGCCGCTTGGCGTCGAAGTTGGAGGCGCCTATCGCGCCGATCTTGCCCGCCTTTACCAGCTCGCCATAGGTCGAGAGCGTCTCCTCCTGCGGTGTCGCCGCATCGTCCTTGTGCGACTGGAAGAGATCGATGCGGTCGGTGTTGAGCCGTTGCAGCGATTCATCGACCGACTTCACGATGTGGGCGCGCGTGAGCGCCCCGGAGGCCGGAACCATGCCGCACTTGGTGGCGATCTGGACCTTCGCGCGCTTGGCCGGGTCCTTCTTCAGCCAGCTGCCGATGATCTTCTCCGACTCGCCACCCGTATGGCCCGGCACCCAGCGCGAATAGACGTCGGCAGTATCGACGAAGGTGAAGCCGGCATCGACGAAAGCGTCGAGCAGCTTGTGCGACGTGGCCTCGTCAGCCGTCCAGCCGAAGACGTTGCCGCCGAAGGCGATGGGGGCGAACTCGATGCCCGAATTGCCGAGCTTGCGCTTTTCCATGTCATCTCTCTCCGTTACGTGTACGTGATCGGTTACTCGGCCGCCTTGGCGGCCGGCGCGGGCGTTGGTGCGGATGCGGCGGCCGGCGCGAAGCCGCCCGCCGGCATCTGGAACGTGGTGGTGCCTTGGGCGAACTGGATGCCTAGTGCGGGGAACTTGTCGTACATGCGGCGGACGGCGACGCGCTGAACGATACCGGGGTTGTTCGGCCGCGCCATGTACTTGAAGCGCAGGATGACGGTGCTGTCCTTGATGTCGACGACGCCCTGCATCTTGAGCGGCTGCAGCAGGACGGACTTGAACTGAGGCTCCTCCATCATGTCGAGGCCCATCTTCTTCACCGTCTTGCGCACGAGCTCGATGTCCGTCCCGTGGGTGAAGGCCAGGCTGAATTTCACCGCGGTCCAGTCGCGGCTGAAGTTGGTGATGTGGGCGACCTGGCCGAACGGCACGATATGAAGCTGGCCGTTCTGGTGGCGCAGCCTGAGGGAACGGACGCTGAAACCCTCGACCGTGCCCTTGACCCTGCCGCAGTCGAGGTACTCACCGATGCGGAACGAATCCTCGGCCAGGAAGAATACGCCCGACACGACGTCGCGCACCAGCGACTGGCTGCCGAACGACACCGCCAGGCCCAGCACCGAGGCGCCGGCGATCAGCGGCGTGATGTTGATACCCAGCTCCGAGAGCACCAGCAGCGTGCCGACCACGGCGATGGTCACCCCCGCCACGACGCGCAGCAGCGGCATCAGGGTGCGGAGGCGCGAGGCTGAGACCTGGACGTCTTCCTCCGCGTCGCCACCGGCATCGGCCGACGGCAGCGGATTGGAGGCGACGTAGGAGTCCATGCGGTAGCGGATGAAGCGCCACAGCGCATAGATCGCCACGGCAGTAATGGCGGCAATCTTGGCGCCGCGGTCGTGCGGCGCCCATTCGGCCGGCGTCGCTGCCGCCACCACCTGCACCATGAAGGCATTGACGATCAGGATCGCGACATAGAGGCGGACAGCCAGGCTGAGGCAGTCAGCCGCGACATCGCCCGCCATCGGCAACTCCGACACGACATGCCGGGTGACCCGGAACATCAGCGTCTCGAACAGCAGGAGCCCGATCAGCAACGATTCGATCACGTCCATCCCGGTGGGACCGGCCTCGTTGCCCATCAGCTCACCGTAGAGCTCGGCCACGCCGGTCAGGCCATAGAAGGCAAGGCCGACCATCCACCAGTTGCGTGCCATATCGAGCTTCAGCTGCCGGCCAACTCCGGCTTCGGAGACCAACGCCGACAGCCAGGCCGCCATGTCGCGCCGCCAATGCCAGACGACGGCGAGCAGGCTCAAGGAGACTGCCACGGTAAAGAACAGATTCGAGACCTCGATGGCATGAGGGCCGGCGCCGGTCACCTTGAGGGCACGCTCCTGGTAATCGTCGGCGAGCGGGAGGACGATCAGGAGGTTGAGGGCGATCATCAGACGGTGCGCCGTCGCATCGTCGACTGGCGCAATACGCCCGGCCGGCGATTCGGGACGCAACCAGGCACGAAACACGAGGTTGAAGGCCCGCCAGTAGACCAACACCATCAGAAGCTGCTGGCCGAGCCGGCCACCGATGCTCTGGCTGTCTCCCATCTGACCGACGACCAGCCGGCCCGCGACCCAGAGCGCGGCCAGGGCCGCGGCATCGAGCAAGAAAGCCCGGACAAAACCGTGCACCGCGGAGGCACCACCGAAGCTGCCGTTCCGCACACTGCGGAGCAGCAACCGCGCGACGTATTCCACCACGAGCCCGGCGATGACGATGGCGGCCAGCAGCAGCGCCGTCCGGGCGCCCGAAATGATCTCGGGCAGGCGCAGCAAATGGGCGATCAGAGAGGGAAAATGGGAGATCGCCAATTCCAGTTTCGCCGTAATGATATCGAGGAACGACGGGCCGCCATTGGCCTTGGCCTCGGCCACCTGAGCGGCGACCGGGAGTACCCAAACGGAAATCAGGCCGCCTGCGACCGCCGCGAGCCCTCTTGCTGACCTCATAATCCGTTTTCCCCCAAGGATCGTTGTCCGAGCCTAGGACAAATCGGCAATCCAGACCAGACGACCCGGGGTGATCGACGATCTATCGTATCGCCAGCGCGGCCCAGAGAAAGAGCGCGGTGGCGACGACGCCCAGCATCGTTCGTCGCGCATGCAGGCCGCCCCAGCGCACGATCAGCGCCCGGCTTTCGGGGCCGGCCTGTTCCGACCCGATCGCGTTCAACTGCTTGTTGACCGGCATGATGAAGATCAGCGTGTAGGGCCAGTTGGCAACCAGCACGACGGCGCCGGCGAGCCACAGCACCTCGCCGGTCGTCCACCAGGCGGCGGCGCCGAGCAGGAAACCGACGACGGCCAGGGTGGCCTGCATGGCATAGCCGCGCGCGTAGGCCGGTTTCCATTGGGCGAGTAACCCGCGGTCATCGAGCCCGAGCCGCGCCGGTTGCTCGGCGACATTGATATAAAGCGCGGCGCCCGCGAACAGCGCCGCCACGATCAGTGCCAGAAGACCGAACACCATGTCTCGTGTCACTCCATCCTGACGCCGGCAGCCTTCACGATCGGCGCCCAGCGCTCGATTTCACCCCGCACAAAGACCACCGTCGACTCGGGCGTCGAGTCCGTGACCGGCACGATGCCCTGCTCGGCCAGCGCCTTGAGCAGCGCCGGATCGTTCATCGTCTCGCGCGTCGCCGCGGCCAGCCGTGCCACGACCTCAGGCGGCAGGCCCGCCGGTCCGGCCAGGCAATGCCACAGCACGGCTTCGAACGGCACGCCGCCCAGCGTCTCCGACACCGTCGGCACCGTGGGCGCCAGCGCCGTGCGCTGGGCCGTGGCGACGGCGAGCAGCCGCGCCTTGCCCGATGTCTGGAACGGCAACGCGCTGCCCAGCGTCGTCGCCATCATCGCGATCTGCCCGGCCAGCAGGTCGGTCATGGCCGGGCCGCTGCCGCGATAGGGCACATGCGTGATCTCCACGCCGCCCGCCGCCGCCTTCAGGCGCTCGGTCGTGAGGTGCAGCAGCGTACCTGTGCCGGGCGAGCCGTAGCTGAGCACGCCGGGCTTGGCGCGTGCGGCATCGAGCAGCCCTTTCAGCGAATCGGGCTGGGCGAGATTGCCGACGAAGGCCGCCGGCCCGCCACCGATGTGGCCCACGTAGGTGAAGTCCTTCAGGATGTCGTACTCGGGCTTGTCGGTCATCGAGGCATAGAGCGCCTGCGTCGAGCCGGTGCCGAACAGCAGCGTGTAGCCGTCGGCCTTGGCGCGCGCGACGCCGGCGCTGCCGATGATGCCGGCGGCGCCCGCCTTGTTCTCGATCACCACCGGCTGGCCGAGCGCGCGACCCAGCCGCTCGCCGAACAGGCGGCCATAGACGTCGGTCGGCCCGCCCGGCGGGAAGGCCACGACCAGGCGCACCGGCTGCGCCGGCCAGGCTTGAGCATGGACAGCCTGGGCGTGGACGATCGCGGGGCTCGCCAGCGCGACACCGGCGGCAGCAAGGACTGAGCGACGGCGCATGACGACTCCTCTGTGATTCAAAGTCCGGCCGCCTGCCAGTTCTCGGCGGGTTCATCGGGGTGGGAGGCGAGCCCGGCGGCGCGCACGCCCATGATGGCGGCATATTCGTCGCGGTCCGAGGCGTCGCCGCTGATGCCGATCGCGCCGACCACGGTGCGCGCACCCTCGAGGGCCAACACGCCACCCGGCACCGGCACGAACCGGCCGCCCGACGCCGCCGCAAGCGCACCCTGGAAGGCCGGACGGTTGCCGAGGCGGTCGCGGATGGTGCGGCTGGAAATGCCCATGCCCAGGGCGCCCCAGGCCTTGCCGAAGGCGATGTCGAAGCGCAGCACGCCGCAGCCGTCCTCGCGCTTGAAGGCGACGAGCTGTCCGCCGGAATCGAGCACCGCCACGGTGAGCGGCAGCAGGTCGGCGGCGCGCGCCGCGGCCAGGGCGCCGTCGATCATGCGCTCGGCCTGGGCCAGCGTCAGACTCGACTGGATATGCATGACGTAGTGATCACTCATGTCGTGAAGGGCCCCCTCGTCGTGCATCGTCTGCTGGACCATGCGCCAATTGCGGCAGTATCGTTCATCCAGACGCCGATTGCGAAGAAAACAGGGAGCGCGCCGTGGCGACCGAAACCATCCCCGTCATCGATCTCGGCCCCTATCTCGCGGGAGAAAACGGCGCGATGGACCGCACCGCCGGCGAACTGCGCCATGCGCTGACCGAGATCGGCTTCTACTTCATCGTCAATCACGGCATCGCACGCGAAAAGATCGCGGCGATGTTCGCCGAGGTGAAACGGTTCCACGCCCAGCCGGTCGAGAAGAAGCTCGAACTCAAGCTCGACCAGCACAACACCGGCTACCTGCCGATGCGCGGCAACACGCTGCGCACCTCGACGGTGCAGGCCGGCACCAAGGCCAACCTCAACGAGGCATTCTTCGTGAAGCGCGAGATGGCGGCCGATCATCCCGACGTGCTCTCGGGCCGCCGCTTCCGCGGGCTGAACCGCTGGCCCGCCCTGCCGGGCTTCCGCGACACCGTGGTCGACTATTGCGACGACATGGAACGGCTGGTGCAGAAGATGGTGCGGCTCTACGCCCACGCCCTCGATCTGCCGGCGAACTATTTCGACACGGCGTTCTCCGAGCCGATGTTCTCGATGCGCATGACGCACTATCCGCCGCAGGACGGACCAGTCGACGACGAGTTTGGCCTCGCCCCGCACACCGACACCAGCTTCCTCACCCTGCTGGCGCCCAACGAGGTGCAGGGCCTGTCGATCCGCAGCCAGAGCGGCACCTGGATCGACATGCCGGCGATCGACAACGCCTATGTGGTGAACGGCGGCCAGATGCTGCAGCGCTATACCAACGACCTGTTCCTGGCGACGCCGCACCGCGCCATCAACAAGAGCGGCGGCGAACGCTATGCGCTGCCCTTCTTCTGCGACAGCGGCATCGACTGGCCGGTCGCTGCCGTGCCGACCACGGTCGGCCCGGACAAGCCGCCGAAGTACCCGACGACCTGGTACAGCGACTACATGGTCTGGTACCTCAAGCGGAACTACGACGTGCTGAACACGGAGGCGCAGCAGGCCGCGGAATGAGCGCGCCCACCGCCACCATGCCCGACACCATTCCCATCGTCGATCTCGGCCCCTATCTCGCGGGGGAGCCGGGCGCGATCGACCGCACCGCCGCCGAGCTGCGCCGGGCGCTCACGGAAATTGGCTTCTACTTCATCGTCAATCACGGCGTGCCATCGGCACAGGTCCGCGACATCTTCGATCAGGCGGCGCGGTTTCACGCCCAGCCGCTCGAGAAGAAAATGGAAGTCAGGATCGACAAGCACAATGTCGGCTACCTGCCGATGCGCGGCGACACGCTGCGCACCTCGACGGTGCAGGCCGTCACCAAGCCCAACCTCAACGAGGCGCTGTTCGTGGCGCGCGACCTGGCCCACGATCATCCCGACGTGCTCGCCGACCGGCGCTTTCGTAGCGCCAACCGCTGGCCCTCGGACCTGCCGGGCTTCCGCGAATCGGTCGTCGCTTATTGCGAGGCCATGGAGCGGCTGGCGCAACGGCTGGTGCGGCTCTACGCCCGCGCCCTCGACTTGCCGCTGGAATATTTCGACGCCCCCTTCGGCGAGCCGCAATACAAGCTGCGCATGACGCACTATCCGAACCAGGCGGCGGCCGACGATGACGACTTCGGCATCGCCCCGCACACCGACACCAGTTTCCTGACGCTGCTCGCGCCCAACGACGTGCCCGGCCTGTCGATCCGCACACAAGATGGCCAATGGATCGACGCGCCGGTCCTGCCCGGCGCCTATCTCGTGAACGGCGGGCAATTGCTGCAGCGCTGGACCAACGATTTCTGCCTCGCCACGCCGCATCGCGCCGTGAACAGGAGCGGCGGCGAGCGCTATGCGCTGGCCTTCTTCTGCGACAGCACCATCGACTGGCCGATCGCGGCGGTCCCGACCACGGTCGGGCCCGACAAGCCGCCGAAATATCCGACGACCTGGTACACCGACTACATGACGCTCTATCAGAAGCGGACCTACGATCTGTTGGCTGACGACGTACAGGCCGCGGATTGAACACGCCGGCCGATGTTATCGTCCGCGAAGGGCGTGTCGTCTCGGCCCATGGCCCTCAAATCGACGTGGCAATTGACGTGCCGTGGTGGAGCTTCACCAAGACCGTGATCGCCGCGGCCGCCCTGGCGCTCGTGCGCGACGGGCTTCTGGTGCTCGATGCGCCACTTGCCGGAGAACCCTACACGCTCCGCCAACTCCTGCAGCATCGCGCCGGCCTCGCCGACTACGGCGGACTCGCCACCTACCATGATGCGGTCGCATGCCGCGCAGATGCCTGGCCGGCGAGCGAACTTCTCGCCCGCACCGACGCCGATCAACTCATCTATCGGCCGGGCGAAGGCTGGGCCTACTCCAATATCGGCTACCTGCTGGTCCGACGGCTGATCGAGGCGGCGACCGGCGAAGATCTGGGCTCGGCCCTGACGCGTCTCGTCCTGCAGCCGCTCGGCATCGAGGGCGTTCGCCTCGCCGAGCGGCGGGAGGACCTCGCGACGGTCGCGATGGGCGAGACCTGCGACTACGACCCGCGCTGAGTCTATCACGGCCTGCTCGTCGGGCCGCTCCAGGATGCAGCACTCCTGCTCGATCGCCTGATGACGGGCGGGCTGCTGCCGCCCGAGCTGTTGTCCGCGATGCTCGATCGTCATTCCGTCGGCGGCCCCATCGCCGGCCGGCCGTGGCTGACGCCAGCCTACGGTCTCGGCCTGATGATTGGTGGCGCCGAGGGCGACATGACGGTCGTCGGCCACACGGGCGGCGGTCCCGGCTCCGGCATCGCCGTCTATCATCGCAGCGACGCCGGACCATGCACTGCGGCAGCTTTTTCGCCGGGCGACGATCAGGGCGACGTGGAGCGGCGCTGCGTCTTGTCGTTGGCCGCGCCGCCTGCCAAGAAAGATGAGACAAAAGTCGAGACATGAGCGTGGCCAAGCAAGGCCGCCGTCAGGGAGGAATATGCGAACGAGCTGGTGCGTCAGGCTGATTGCCGCCGGCCTTGCGATATTGGTCGGCGCAGCCGTCCAGGCGCAGACCTATCCGCAGCAGTCGGTCACGATGATCGTGCCGTTTCCGCCGGGCGGCGGCACCGACACGGGCGCGCGTCTCCTGGCGCAGAAGCTCTCCGACAAATGGGGCCAGCAGGTCATCGTCGACAACAAGCCGGGTGCTGCCGGCATCGTCGGCGTCGAGATCGCCTCCAAGGCCAAGCCCGACGGCTACACCATCGTCATGGGCAACATCGGCACGCAGGCGATCAATCCCTCGCTCTACAAGAAGCTGCCCTACAACGCCGACACCGCCTTCACGCCGATCACGCTGGTGGCCGAACTGCCGCTGGTGCTGGTGATCAATCCGGCGACCGCGGCCAAGACCACCGCCGAGCTTATCGCGCTGGCCAAGGCCAAGCCCGGCGACCTCACCTATTCGACCTCGGGCAACGGCAGTTCGATGCATCTCGCCGCCGCCCTGTTCGAGAACCAGGCCGGGCTGAAGCTGACGCACGTGCCCTACAAGGGCGGCGGGCCGGCGATCCAGGATCTAATGGGTGGCCATGTCAGCATGTCGTTCGCCACCGTCCTGGAGACCAGCGGCCAGATCAAGTCGGGCAAGCTTCGCGCCATCGCCGTCACCAGCGACAAGCGCTCGCCAGCGCTGCCCGACGTTCCGACCGCCGCCGAAAGCGGCCTGCCCGGCTACAATTCGATCTCGTGGATCGGCCTGTTGGCGCCGGCCGGCACGCCGCAGCCGATCGTCGACAAGATCGCGGCCGACGTGAACGCCGTCCTGACCGAGCCGGCGACGCGCCAGCAGTTCGTCGACCAGGGCGCCATTCCGGTCGGCAGCACGCCGGCCCAGTTCAAGGCCCTGATCGACGCCGACCGCGTGCGCTACGGCAAGATCATCGTGGAAAAGGACATCAAGCTCGAATGAGCGCCCAAATGAGGGACGGCACATGAGCGAGGCCACCCTCGCCCGCGTCGAAGCCCACGTCTTCCGCACGCCGATCAAGGAACCGATCCGCACCTCGTTCGGCACCATGACCGAGCGCGTCGCCGTGTTCGTGCGCGTGGAAGATTCCGACGGCGCGCGCGGCTGGGGCGAGGTCTGGTGCAATTTCCCCACCGCCAGCGCCGAGCACCGCGCGCTGATCTTCGCCGACATCGTGGCGCCGCGGGCGCTTGGCCGTTCGCTCGACGACCCCGTGGCGCTGTGGGGCGAGATCGACCGCGCGCTGCATGTGCTGCGCGTGCAGAGCGGCGATGCCGGCGCGCTGTCGGCCGCCGCCGCGGGTCTCGACCTCGCGATCCACGATCTCCGCGCGCGCAAGCGCGGCCTGCCGCTGTGGCGGGCGCTTGGTGGGAGTGACGACCGGCCGGTGCCGGTCTACGGCTCAGGCCTCAATCCCGGACCGGGTGCGTTCGACACCGTCGAGCGCCTGCGGGCCGCGGGCTACCGCGCCTTCAAGACAAAGGTCGGGTTTGGCGCGGCGACCGATCTCGGCACGCTGCGGCCGGTCGCGCGGGCGCTGGACGACGGCGAACGGCTGATGGTCGACGTCAACCAGGGCTGGGATCTCCGCACCGCCTGCACCATGGCGCCCAAGCTCGCCGAGTTCGGCCTGCATTGGATCGAGGAGCCGCTGGCGGCCGACCGGCCGATGGCCGAGTGGACACAGGTCGCCGCCGTGGCGCCGACACAGATCGCCGCCGGCGAAAACCTGCGCGGCGCCGGTCCCTTCCAGGAGATGATCGGTTCGGGCCTGTTCGGCATCATCCAGCCCGATGCGGCCAAATGGGGCGGCCACTCTGGTTGCCTGCCCGTGGCACGCGCTGCGCTGGCTGCCGGCCGGACCTACTGCCCGCATTTCCTGGGGGGCGCGCTCGGCCTCCTGCATTCGCTCCATCTGCTGGCGGCGGTCCGCGGCCCCGGCCTGCTGGAAGTCGACGCCAATGCCAATCCACTGCGCGAAGGCCTGCTGGGCGACCTTTTGACCGTGCGCGACGGCGCCGTGTCCCTTCCCGGAGGCCAAGGACTCGGTCTAGAACCGGACATCAAATCGCTCGCCGCCCTCAGAACCCTGCACCTGGAGCGGCACGTCTAAGAAACGAAGAGGAAACAACATGCTCGGCCTGATGCAAGACCGCCCGCTGCTGATCTCGCAGATCATCGACTACGCCGCGGCCTACTATTCCGATGTCGAGATCGTCTCGCGCACGGTCGAGGGCCCGATCCACCGCTACGGCTACCGCGACGCCCAGAAGCGCGCCAAGAAGCTCGCCGAGGCGCTACAGGGGCTGGGCATCAAGCTCGGCGACCGCGTCGGCACCATTGCCTGGAACGGCTACCGCCATTTCGAACTCTACTTCGGCATCTCCGGCATCGGCGCCGTGCTGCACACGCTCAATCCGCGGCTGGCGCCCGAGCATGTGGCCTATATCGCCAACCATGCCGAGGACCAGCTCATCTTCGTCGACCTCAACCTGCTGCCGATCGTCGAGGGCGTGTTCGACAAACTGACCACGGTGAAGCATGTCGTGGTCATGACCGACCGCGCACATATGCCGGCCTCGTCCAAGATCCCCAAGCTGCTGTGCTACGAAGAGCTGATCGCCGACAAGCCGGGCACGCTCAAGTGGCCCGACTTCGACGAGCGCACGGCCTCGTCGCTCTGCTACACCTCGGGCACCACGGGCAATCCGAAGGGCGTGCTCTATTCGCACCGCTCGACCCTCATCCACACCATGATGGCGTCCAACGGCTCGGTGATCGCGATGAATCCCGACACGACGCTGCTGCCGGTGGTGCCGATGTTCCATGCCAATGCCTGGGGCCTCGTTTATGCCGCGCCGATCTGCGGCGCCAAGCTGGTGTTTCCCGGCGCCAAGCTCGACGGCGCCAGCGTCTACGAGCTGCTCGACAAGGAACAGGTGACGTTGAGCGCCGGCGTGCCGACGGTCTGGCTCGCCCTGCTCGACTACTGCGCCCAGAACAAGTTCAAGATGTCGTCGGTCAAGCGCACCGTGATCGGCGGCTCGGCCGTACCGATCAGCATGATCGAGCGCTTCTGGAAGGAACACGGCGCGGAAGTCATCCAGGGCTGGGGCATGACCGAGATGAGCCCGCTCGGCACGACGACGCGCTTCAACCGCGGCGAGCGCGATCTGCCCGACGCCGAGCGCTTCGCCATCACCGCCAAGCAGGGCCGGCCGGTGTTCGGCTGCGAAATGAAGATCGTCGACGATGAGGGCAATGACCTGCCGCAGGACGGCAGCGTCTCGGGCAACATGGTGGTGCGCGGCCCCTGGATCGTCTCGGGCTACATGAAGGGCGATGGCAAGAGCCAGTTCGGCGCCGACGACTGGTTCCAGACCGGCGATGTCTGCAAGATCGAAGCGGATGGCTCGGTCGTCATCACCGACCGCTCCAAGGACGTGATCAAGTCGGGCGGCGAGTGGATCAGCTCGATCGACCTGGAAAACGCCGCCATGGGCTGCCCGGGCGTGGCCGAAGCCGCGGTGATCGGCGTGCCGCATCCCAAGTGGGACGAGCGGCCGTTGCTGATCGTCGTGCGCCGGCCCGAGGCCGAGGTCAGCAAGGGCGACGTGCTGAAGTTCCTCGAGGGCAAGATCGCCAAGTGGTGGATGCCCGACGACGTGCAGTTCATCGACGCCATCCCGCACGGCGCCACCGGCAAGATCCTGAAGACGGCGCTGCGCAAGCAGTTCGAGAATTACAAGCTGCCGGCCTGATTAGGGACGACCGGGCGTCGGGCCGCGACATCGACGACCACCGCCGCCAGCACGATCGCCCCACCGGCAAGTGTGGCGGCGGCCGGTGTCTCACCGAATGCCAGCCATACCCAGAGCGTGCCGAGCGGCGTCTGCAGCACGCCGATCAGCGCGCCGCGCGTCGCCGACACCAGCGGCGTACCCAGCGCCAGCAGGAGCAGGCCGAGGCCGAACTGGCTAGTGCCGAACAGGCCCAGCAGGAACAGCTCTTGGCCGCTCACCGACAAGGGCCGGGCGAACGGCAACACGATCAACGCACACAACAGGGCTGACAGTCCGACGGCCGGCAACATGCTGATCCCGGGATTGCGCCGGATCAGCACCAGGACCATCGCCATCAGGACGGCCATGGCGAAGGCCAACAGATTGCCCGCCAGGTGTCCGTCCGCGCCGGCGAAGCCCGTCATGACCGCGACGCCCAGCAGCGCCGCCAGCGTGGCCATCAGCGTGATCCTGTCCTCGCGCTCGCCCAGCACCAGCCAGGCCATGCCCGCCGTCACGAAGGGGATCGTGGCGTCGATCACCAGCACGTCGGCCACGCTGGAGAGCTTCAAGGCATTCAGGAAACAGACCGTCGCCACCGCCGAGCAGAGCGCTGTCAGCAGTCCGTCCCGGCCGATGTCCAGGATCGCCCGGACAACGCGTCCGCGCTCGCGGTATGCCAAGACGACGAACAGGAGCAGCCCGCCGAACAGGCCACGCCAGAACAGCATCGTCCAGGCGTCGACGTCGACCAGCCGCGTGTAGAAGCCGCCACTCGAGTAGGCGGCGGCCGACGCTGCGAGCAGCGCCGTGCCGAGCCAGGCGCTCTTGTTCTGCCTGTTATTTGACAAGGGCCACGCAGTCGATCTCCAGGTCGAATGGGCCAAACCATCCCCCGGGGCAAAAGAAGGTGCGCGCGGGCTTATGCGCGCCGAAATATTCGGCGTAGATCCCGTTCACGATCGCGAAATAGGCCGGATTCGAGCAATAGACCGTGCACTTCACGACCCGGTCGAGCGCCGAACCCGCCGCCTCGAGGCAGCTCTTCAGATGCTCGAGCACGCGCCTGGCCTGCTGGTCGATGGGCAGGATGTCGTAGGCGCCTGTTTCGGGATTCACCGGCGGCATGCCGGACACATAGACCCAATCGCCCGCCCGAACGACCGACGACGTCGGCACATTGTTGCGCTCGGCAAACTTCGTCAGCGCGGGAACGTCAGGCTTGGAAATCTCGATCATCAGACTCTCCTACAGGAAGGGAACGAAGGGCACGCGTTCGCGCCGTGTGACCCGGGGTATGAGTTCCTTGATCGCCGCTTTGAAGTGGTCGGTCGCCTCATGCTCCGCCCAGCCGGCCTCGTTGGCGTAGAGTTCGAAAATGAAGAACAGCGACCTGTTTGTCGGCGACCGGTAGGAGAGAAAGAGTTTGACTCCCGGCTCCGCCATCGTGGGTTCCGTCAGAACCCGCAGGATCTCGGCAAGAGCCTCCGCCTCACCTTCCTTCGCCTCGAGCATGATCGCGACGACAAAGCCATCGTTCAGGGCGGCGAGCGAGTCGGGCGGGATCCAATTTGTGAGCATGAGAGCCTCCGTTGAGTTCGGTTCATCGCTATAGACACCCACTCCTGACAACGTTGTGTCAGTAGTGAAAAAGGCCTATAAAATAGGCCTCATGCGTCGCTCCGACCGCCTGTTCGACATCATCCAGCGCCTGCGCACAGCGTCAGGCCCGGTAACGGCGGCAGCGTTGGCGGCCGGCCTCGAGGTGACCCCGCGCACGGTCTATCGCGACATCGCCACGCTCCAGGCGCGCCGCGTGCCGATCGAGGGCGCGGCCGGGATCGGCTATGTGCTGCGCAAGGGCTTCGACCTGCCGCCGCTGATGTTCACCATCGACGAAGTCGAGGCGATCGCCGTGGGCGCCCGCCTCGTCCGGCGCCTGCGCGATCCCAAGCTGCAGGAGGCCGCCGACGCGGTGCTGGCCAAGGTAACGGTCGTGCTGCCCGACCGGATGCGTAGCCATCTTTCGGCGACACCGATCTATGTCTCCCCGGGCATTGCGGCCGAGGCGCAGGGCGCAGACCTCGCCGAAATGCGCGCCGCCATCCGCGACAGCCGGAAGCTCTATATCGCCTATGCCGACGTCACCGGCCGGCGCAGCAACCGCACGATCTGGCCGATCGCCATGGCCTACTACGTCGATGTCACGCTGGTCGGGGCCTGGTGCGAGCTCCGAGCTGACTACCGGAATTTCCGCGTCGAGCGCATCCAGTCGTCCAAGGTGCTGGATGAGCATTTCGACCAGGACAACGGCCGGCTGTTTCGTGAATGGTCGGCGCTCCCCAAGGAGCGCCCGGCAGGGTAGACTGGGGATATGACCATCGACATCAAACCCATCGATCCGGTCTCGCGCGCCTTCTTCGCAGGCGTTGTCTCCGGCATCGACCTCACCCGCCGCCTCACAGACGCAGAGGTGGCCGCCATCCACGCCGGCATGGACCGCTACGGCGTGCTGGTCTTCCACAACCAGCAACTCAGCGACGACCAGCAGCTCGCCTTCAGCCGCCAGCTCGGGCCGCTGGAACAGGCGACCGGCGACATCGCGGCCCCGCAGGACCGCCGCATGAGCATGGACCTGAACGACATCTCCAATCTCGACAAGCATGGCGAGGTGCTGCCGCGCGATGACCGTCGTCGCCTGTTTGGCCTCGGCAACCAGCTCTGGCACTCCGACAGCTCGTTCAAGGACGTGCCGGCCAAGTATTCGCTGCTGTCGGCCCGCAAGATCCCGCCGACCGGTGGCAACACCGAGTTCGCCGACATGCGCGCGGCCTACGATGCGCTGGACGAGGCGACTAAGCGCGAAGTCCACGATCTCATCTGCGCTCACAGCCAGGTCTTTTCACGCGGCATCCTGGGGTTCGACGATTTCACGGAGGCCGAGCGCCTGAAGTGGGTGCCGGTGCGCCAGCGCCTGGTGCGGCGCCATCCCGGTAGCGGACGGCTGTCGCTCTATCTCGCCTCCCATGCCGGCGGCATCGAAGGCTGGCCGGTGCCCGAGGCCCGCGCCTTCCTGCGCGACCTCACCGAACACGCGACGCAGCGCCAGTTCGTCTATGCCCATGTCTGGAAGCCGTGGGACCTCGTGATGTGGGACAACCGTGCCACCATGCACCGCGCCCGGCGCTACGATCCCAAGGAAGTCCGCGACATGCGCAGAACCACACTCACCAATGAAGTGTCGAGCCTGGAGCAGGCGCCGTAGCGACCTGATGCGCCTCCAGTTCCTCGGTTCCGGCGACGCCTTCGGCAGCGGCGGCCGCTTCAACACCTGCTTCCATCTCGAGCGCCAGGAGCACGGCAACGTGCTGATCGACTGCGGCGCCTCCTCGATGGTGGCGATCCGCAAATGGGAGGTCGAGCCCAATTCGATCTCGACGGTGCTGGTGAGCCACCTGCACGGCGATCATTTCGCGGGCCTGCCCTTCTTCCTGCTCGACGCCCAGCTCGTGAGCCGGCGGACCGCGCCGCTACTGCTGGCCGGTCCGCCGGGCTTCGAGGAGCGACTGATGATCGTCATGGAGGCGATGTTCACGGGCTCGACCACGGCGCCGCGCAAGTTCGCGCTCGAGATTCGTGAGCTCGAGCTGCACGAGCGTGCCGAGATCAATGGACTCGCCGTCACGCCCTACCTGATGAAGCATTTCAGCGGCGCGCCGTCCTATGCGCTCCGGATCGAGACCGAAGGCAAGGTGCTCACCTACTCCGGCGATACCGAATGGGTGGACGAGCTGATCCCGGCCGGCCGTGACGCCGATCTCTTCATCTGCGAGGCCTATTTCTTCGACAAGGCGATGAAGTACCACGTCGACTACAGCACGCTGATGAAGCGCCTGCCCGACATCGGCGCCAAGCGCACCATCATCACCCACATGAGTGCCGAGCTTCTGGACCGCCAGAGCGAGATTGCCTGCGAAGCGGCCCACGATGGGCTGATCGTCGAGTTCTAAGCCGGGGCGGTCAGCCCTTCGGGCCCCACTCCTCGAGCATGGTGTTCGTCGCGGCATCGAGCGGCCGGGTGTTGCGCAACACGAGGCCGTGCATCTTCAGCACATCCTCCGGGGTCTTGTCCCGGCCGACGCCGGGAAACACCGGCCGGCCGCGCGGCACGCTCGCCTCGGCCCGGCTGAGGAAGAAGGCATCGTAGCCGATGTTGAGGAACAGGCCGAACACGTCGGTTCCGCCCACCACCGCCAGCATGCCGTCGTCGACGCCGAGCCGCTGCCAGGCCTCCTCGAACGGCGCCGTCGCCGGGTTCCACAGCACGGCCAGCGGATTGTTCGGATCGGGTATGAGCCGCTGCACGCGCCGCGTCAGGATGATCCGGCGCCGCGCCGCCTCCTTGGGGCCGCCCTCGGCCGAATGGCGGCCATTGGCGACCGCCGAGGCCCGGTCGAGCGAGGCCTGGTAGAACGCCTGATCGGCTGGAATTTTCAGGGCCTCGGGAAACGAGCTGTCCGAGCCCGCGATCATCCCCTCGCGCGAGACGATGGCGAAACCTTCGATCCGGGGACGCTTCATTGCCATGCTCAGCCTCTCAGACGCCCATCGCGCCGACGGTGGCGCCTCGTATAGCGAGCTCGCCCGGCCAATGGATCCCGTCAATCGGGGCTTTATCCTAGCGCAAATGAAAGCGGCGGGGAAAACCCCGCCGCTTCCGCTTTCGAGGCTGAAGGTCAGCCCTTCGGCAGGAGCACGGTGTCGATCACATGGATGACGCCGTTCGACTGCTTCACGTCGGCGATGGTCACGGTCGCGACATTGCCGTTCTCGTCGGTCAGCGAGATCTTCTCGCCCGTCATCTTGGCCTGCAGCGTGCAGCCGCCGACCGTCTTCACGGGGTGCGTGCCCTTGTCATCCTTGATCATCTTGGCAATCGCCGGCGACAGCGCGTTGGCGGCCACGACGTGGCAGGTCAGGATCTTGGTGAGCTTGGCCTTGTTCTCGGGCTTCACCAGCATTTCGACCGTGCCCGGCGGCAGCTTGGCGAAAGCGGCGTTGGTCGGCGCGAAGACCGTGAACGGTCCGGGACCGGAGAGCGTCTCGACGAGCCCGGCTGCCTTGACTGCCGCGACGAGCGTCGTGTGGTCCTTCGAGTTCACCGCGTTCTCGACGATGTTCTTGTTCTCGTACATCGGCGCGCCGCCCACCATCGGGTTCTGCGCGACGGCAGGCGCGACTGCGAGCAACGAAAGAGCGGCCGCGACGATCAGCGTATGACGCTTGAGCATGAATGACTCCAGTTTGGGGTTTACAGACGTATGGTCTTTGCAGAGGTCGAGGCGACGATGGCGCGCTCACCGTCACAGTCTGGTACGCCCGCCTCGCCGACACGGTTCACCTCAGCGCCACACGCTTACGTGACCCAATAGTGATCGAAAACGAAGGCAACCAAAGCGTGCTCACGCGAGCTTGAGATGGCGTTTCAGAAACGCAATCTGGTCGGCCACGATGCGTTCGACGAAAGGCGAGTGATAGACCTCGAAGTGATCCGTCGGATAATGGATTGCTTCGCCGCACGGTGCCGCGCGCGCGGCCCGTGCAGCAATCGCAGGATCCATGAGATCCTCTCGGTCGCTGACGCAGACCAGCAGGGGACAGCGCACGCGCCTGGCTTGGGAGGCGGCATCGTAAAACAGCATCGAGAGTCCGGCGCCCGCCGTGATGCGGCCGTCGAACGTGACACCCTTGGGCACCACCGACATCCAGCCGTCGTAAGCACCCGGCCGGTTGATGAAGGCGATCTCACCCGGCCGCCCGACGATCTGGACATAGTGCCGGCCCAGCCCCAGGGCGCCGCGAACCAGGTCGGAGAAAATTGGAACGGTGAAGCGCATCAGATGAACCAGGCCGGAGCGCAGTGCCGGCGCCCGTCCCTGCAGGATCGGGCATTGCACCACCGCGGCCGCGATATCGTGCCGCCGCGCGGCGGTCGCCACGACGTGGCTGGCGCCAAACGAGGTGCCCCAGAGCGCCACGCGCGATGCATCGAGCTCGGGTCGGTCGCGAATGAAGGCGAGGGCTGCATCGATGTCCTCGAAGTAGCGCCTGATGCTCATGAGCTGGCGCGGCGTGCCGGCCGATTCGCCCAGGTGACGGAAGTCGAACGCCACCACGGCGAGGCCCGCCGCGGCAAACCAGCGTTCGTACTGATCGAGCATCATGGAATGGGTGGCACCGCCGCCGTGGATCAGCAGCACCACGGGGTGCGGGCCGGCGCCGTCCGGCAGGGTAAGCCAGGCGGCGCAGGTCTCGGTCCCGGAGCGGAATGTCGTACGGATGGTCATGACCGCCTCCTTGAGGTACAGTGTACGTGATAAATCACGAAGTATTACGTACATCGTACGCCGTCAAGGGAGCCCCATGCCACCCAAAGCCAAGTTCGACCGCGCCAAGCTGCAGGACGCGGCCCTGTCGATCGTCGACGGGCAGGGCCTACAAGCCCTCTCCATGCGCACTCTGGCGGCTGCGCTGGGGACAGGGCCGATGACGCTCTACAATTACGTGCGCGACCGCAGCGATCTCGACGCGCTGGTGGTCGAGGCGGTGATGTCCAAGGTGCGGCTGCCGCGCGAGAGCGGCACGTGGCAGGCCGACGTGCGGGCCATCGTCGAGGCGACGTGGCGCACCGTGCGCCGCCATCCCAACGTCATCCCGCTGGCGCTCACCCGCCGCACCCTGCACGAGACGACCCTCGAATGGGCCGAGGCGCTGCTGCGCGCGCTGGCTAGGAGCGGCCGCACCGGCGTCGACTTGCTGGTCGCCTTCCGCACCGTCTCGGGCTTTGTCATGGGGCTGGCGCAGGCGCAGCTCGCCGATCCGCTGTCGTCCCAGGACGACGGCGCGAACCCGGATGTGAAGCGGGCCCAGGCGCTCGCGGCCGAACGCTTCCCGCACCTGATCGAGATCGCGGGCGCCGCCGCCAAAGTGGGTGCCGACAGGGAGTTCCGCGCCGGCCTCGATATCGTCATGGCCGGGCTCACAAATGAAGGAGAGCGCAATGCGCGTCACTGATCTCAGGACCATGATCGTCGAGCTGCCGCTCGAGCGGCCGACCCGCAACGCGAGCGGCGTCAGCAACGACCGCATCGGCTGCGTCCTGGTCTTCATCGACACCGACATCGGCGTCACGGGCGAGAGCTTCCTGTTCACCCTGGGCGGTCGCCGCATCGAAGTGCTGGAAGCCATGGTCGCCAGCCTGAAGCCTGCCATCGTGGGCGAGGACATCCGCTACGCCGAGCGGGTGTGGGACCGGCTGTGGCGTGAGCTCTACTTCCTCGGCCACAAGGGCGTCACGATCTTCGGCCTTGCTGCCATCGACACCGCGCTTTGGGACGCCAAGGGCAAGGCGTTGAGCCAGTCGGTCGCCCATCTGCTGGGCGCGGCGCGCGACCGCGTCCCGGTCTATTGCAGTGCCGGCCTCTGGCTGTCGGCGACACCGGACGAACTGGCGGCCGAAGCGGCCGGCTACGTGGCCCAAGGCTTCCGCGGCGTGAAGATGCGCGTCGGCAAGAAGCACGTGGACGAGGACGTCGAGCGCGTCGCCGCCGTCCGCAAGGCGATCGGGCCCAGGGTGTCGCTGATGTGCGACGCCAGCCGCGGCTTCACGGCGGACAATGCGATCCGGGTAGGCCGCAAGCTCGAAGACTTCGATCTCGCCTGGTTCGAAGAGCCGGTCGCGCCCTACGACCATCGCGGCTCGGCCCGCGTCGCCGCCGCCCTCGACACGCCGATCGCCAGCGGCGAGACCGAGGCGACTCGCTACGGCTTTCGCGAGATGCTGGCGGCCGGCGCCGCCGACATCTGGATGGCCGACTTGGGCCGCGTCGGCGGCGTCAGTGAATTCATCAAGGTGGCGCACCTGGCCGCCGCGCACGACATCGAGATTTCCAACCACCTCTTCACCCAGCAAAGCATCTGCCTGCTGGGCGCGTTCGCCAACGCCACCTGGCTGGAGTTCATGCCGTGGACGGCGATGCTCTACCGCGAGCCCATCGTGGTCGAGGACGGCCATGTCGCCGTGCCCGACCGGCCCGGTCTCGGCTTCACCTTCGATCCCGATGCGGTCGATCGTCATCGCATACGCTGAGCCCATACCCCGTCGTCCCGAGCGGAGCCGCCCAAAGGGCGGCGTAGCCGAGGGACCTTGTTTCATCACCAAGGACCGTTGATGTTGAAGCGAGGTCCCTCCACTCCGCGCTTCGCGCTACGGTCGGGACGACGGAATATAGCGATACCCCTGCCCTCACGAGAAAGAGACGACCGATGACCGCGTACCAGGATTACAAGCCGCTCACTTTCCACGATGCCGTTCCGCGGTTCCGCGACGGCAGCGACACGCCACGCGCCTATCTCGAACGGTGCCTGGAGACGATCGCCAAGCGCGAGCCGGTGGTGAAGGCTTTTACGGCAATCAACGAGGCCGGTGCGCGCGCAGCGGCCGACGCCAGCACAGCGCGCTGGAAGGCGGGCCAGCCGCTCTCTCCCATCGACGGCATGCCCGTCGCCATAAAAGATCTGCTCGAGACCAAGGACATGCCCACCCAAATGGGCTGCGACGCCTTCAAGGGCAATTTCCCCAAGCGCGACAATGCGGCCGTCTGGGCGCTGCGCCAGGCCGGCGCCGTCATCCTGGCGAAAACCGTGACGGCAGAACTGGGCGGCTCGCATCCCGGCGCCACCACCAACCCGTTTGATCCAGTACGCACGCCGGGCGGTTCGTCGTCGGGCTCGGCCGCCGCCGTCGGCGCCTGCATGGTGCCGGCTGCGATCGGTACGCAGGTCGGTGGCTCGATCATCCGGCCCGCCGCCTATTGCGGCAACTTCGCCCTGAAACCCACTCAAGGCGGCATCAATCGCGGCGAGCGGTTGGCGACCAGCATGAGCACGCACGGCCCACACGCCGGCTGCCTCGAAGACATGTGGCAGGTGGCGATCGAGATTGCGAACCGTGCCGGCGGCGACCGCGGCTCGATCGGCCTGGTCGGTCCCTCGACCCTGCCCGCTGCGGTGAAGCCCAACCGGCTCGTCGTCCTGGAGACGGAAGGATGGTCGCTCGTCGACGATGCGACGAAGGCCGGCTTCGAAGCCTTGCTGAAGCAGCTTCGCGATGCCGGCGTCGCCCTGATCCGCCGCAAGGATCACCCGATGGTCGAAGCGCTGGAGCAGTCGGTCGCCAACGGCCGCGCCGTCTGCAACGGCGTCACGAGCTGGGAGAACCGCTGGTACCAGCGCGGCATCGTCGACAACGATCCGGCCGGCGTCAGCCAGCGCGCGAAGGCCACGCTCGCAAAGGCCGAGGCGATGACACCGGATGACTATCGCATGTGGCTCCTGGCACGCGAGAACGCGCAACGGATCCATGGCGCCCTGGCACAGCTCGGCGATGCCGCGATCACGCTGGCCTGCCCCGGCCCGGCACCGATCTGGTCCGGCGACGTGCCCGGCCAACCGCTGGCGCCGCGGCCGACCGGCGACTTCGTCTTCAATGCGCCGAGCTCGATGCTGTTCGCGCCCGTGGTGACCGTGCCGCTGATGAGCGTCGGCGGCATGCCGGTGGGCATCCAGGTGATGGGCCAGCAGCACGAGGATGCGCGGATGACCGGCCTTGCACGCTGGCTCGCGACCGCGGTGAAGCCTGTCGTCGCCTGAACGCGACTACTCCGGCTTGATGCCGAGCGCCACGATGCGCGGGATGAGGATGGTTTTGAGGTACTCGTAGTCATTCATGACCTCTTCGTGGTTCAGCGGCTTCTCGGTGAGGCCGAAGCTGTCCATCATCCTCTTGCCGGGCTCTGAATCGGCGGCCGCGACCCAGAGGTCGGACATCCGCTTCACAACCTCCTTCGGCGTCGCGGCCGGAGCCGCCAGCGCCAGCCAGCCGCGCGACGTGAAGGACGGATCGGTGAAACCCTGCTCCTCCGACGTGGGCACGTCGGGTAGCTTGACGTAGCGCACGCGCGAGGGCGCCACGATCGCGCGGACGTCGCCCTTGAACAGCAGCGCGTTCATCGCCTGCGGGCTTCCCATGGCCGCCTGCAGCGAGCCCGCGCCCATGTCCTGCCACATCGGCGCCTCGCCCTTGTAGGTCACGACCTCGATCGTGAGGCCGTACTTCTCGTTCAGGCTCTGTGCGAAGATGTGGGCCGAGGAACCCAGCGCCCACGAGCCGAAGTTGACCTTGTTCTTCTTGGCGTACTCGATGAACGACTTGAGGTCCTTGACCTCGGGCGGCAGCGACTTGTGCACCACGACCGGCAGCACACCCGAGGACGTGCCCGAGACGATGGTGAGGTCCTTGTCCGGGTCGAAGCCCAGCGTCTTGAACATCACGCGGTTCTGGATGAGCGTGCTCGAGACCGAATGCAGGAAGGTGTAGCCGTCGGCCGGCGCGCGAGAGACCAGCGCCGCGCCAATGTTGCCGCTGGCGCCCGGCTTGTTGTCGATCATCACCTGCTGGCCCGTCGCCTGCTGGACATGCTGGCCGAAGGCGCGCGCGATGCCGTCGGTGAGGCCGCCGGCTGGGAAGTTCACCACGATGGTGATCGGCTTGTTGGGCCATGCCGCCGCTGCACTCCCTTGCGCGCGCACGATCGAGGGGGCCGCGAATGCCAGGCCCACGCCGGCGCCGGTACGAAGCAGGCCGCGGCGGGTCGTCGTGTTGTACATCGCTCATGTCCTCCCGATTTCTTTTTAGGCGGCGATGCATAGCGGCTGCACCCCCGGGAGGCTAGGCTGTGTAGTTGCACCTATCTCCGCATGGCGGAACCCATGCCCGCTGGGCGGGGCCCGCAGGGATTGCTAAGACCATCCATCGAAAACGGCATTCATCAGGGAAGAACGTCCATGTCCGACGCAGTCATCCGCTCCACCGAGGGGCGCATCGGGATCCTCACCATCAACAATCCGCCGGTGAACGCGCTGGCGGCCGCCGTGCGCGACGGCATCAAGGATGGCGTCGAAGCTCTCGCCAAGGATCCCAATGTCGACGCCATCGTGCTGATCGGCGGCGGCCGGACCTTCATCGCCGGCGCCGACATCCGCGAGTTCGGCAAGCCGCCCTCGGGCGCCAACCTGAACGACGTTATCGCCACCATGGAGAACTCGCCCAAGCTTATCGTGGCCGCACTTCACGGCACGCCCCTGGGCGGCGGTCTCGAGACGGCGCTGGGCGCGCACTACCGCGTGTCGCTGCCGACCACTCGTCTCGGCCTGCCGGAAGTCCATCTCGGCCTGCTGCCGGGTGCCGGCGGCACCCAGCGCCTGCCGCGCCTGACCGGCGCCAAGTACGCACTTGACGCCATCCTCTCGGGCCGCCACATCCCGGCGCCGGAAGCTAAGAGCCGCGGCATCGTCGATGCCATCGTCGAGGGCGACCTGCTGAAGGGCGCCATTGCTCATGCCGAGATGCTGCTGGCCCAGAAGGCGCCGCTGCGCCGCGTTCGCGACCTCACCGCGACGCTCGAATCGCCCGACCTGTTCCAGGAGACCGAGAAGGCGATCGCGCGGCGTGCTCGCGGCTTCAAGGCGCCGTGGAACATCATCAAGTGCGTGCAGGCCGCCGTCGAGCTGCCGTTCGACGAGGGCATGAAGCGCGAGCGCGAGCTGTTCGTCGAACTGCTGACCTCCTCTGAATCGGCGGCGCAGCGCTACTACTTCTTCGCCGAGCGCGAGGCGGCCAAGGTGCTCGACGTTCCGTCCGACACGCCGCAGCGCGAGATCAAGACCGGCGGCATCATCGGCGCCGGCACCATGGGCGGCGGCATCGCCATGAACTTCGCCAATGCCGGCGTGCCGGTCACCATGCTGGAGACGTCGCAGGAGGCGCTCGATCGCGGCCTCAAGACGATCCGCACCAACTACGAGAACACCGCCAAGCGCGGCGGCATGAAGGCCGAGGACGTGGACAAGCGCATGGCGCTGATCACGCCGACCCTCGACTACAACGACCTCAAGGATGTCGACCTCGTGATCGAGGCGGTGTTCGAGACCATGGAAGTGAAGGAAATCGTCTTCAAGAAGCTCGACGAGGTGACCAAGCCAGGCGCGATCCTGGCCACCAACACATCGGGCCTCGACGTCAACCAGATCGCCACCTACACCAAGCGGCCTGGCGACGTGATCGGCATGCACTTCTTCTCACCGGCCAACGTCATGAAGCTGCTGGAGAACGTACGCGGCAAGGCGACCGAAAAGGACGTCATCGCTACCGTCATGTCGTTCTCCAAGAAGATCGGCAAGATCCCGGTCCTGGTCGGCGTCTGCGAGGGCTTCGTCGGCAACCGCATGCTGCGCATGCGGGGCATCCAGTCGGCCTACATGATGGAGGAAGGCGCCCTTCCCCAGCAGATCGACAAGGTGGTCTACGACTACGGCTTCCCGATGGGCCCCTTCGCCATGAGCGACCTCGCCGGCAACGACGTGGGCTGGCGCATTCGCCAGGGCAAGAAGGACAAGGAAAAGCGCAACGTGCGCTACACCGGCTACGTCGCCGACGCGATCTGCGAACTCGGCCGCTTCGGCCAGAAGACCGGCGCCGGCTACTACAAGTACAATCTCCCCGACCGCACGCCGATCCCCGATCCCGAGGTCGAGAAGATCATCGAGGAAACGTCGAAGAAGCTCGGCATCACCCGCCGCGCCATCTCCGACCAGGAGATTCTGGAACGCGCGCTCTATCCAATGGTTAACGAAGGCGCCAAGATCCTGGAAGAAGGCATGGCGCAGCGCGCACTCGACATCGACGTGATCTGGGTCAACGGCTACGGCTGGCCGGTCTATCGCGGTGGCCCGATGTGGTGGGCCGACAATGTGGTGGGCCTAAAAACCATCCACGACGCGCTTCTGAAGTATCGCGACGCTTCCGGCGACCCGTTCTGGGAGCCCGCCCCGCTGCTCAAGAAGCTGGTGCAGGAAGGCAAGAAGTTCTCTACGGTTTGATCAATTCGAGTTTGAGGGAAGGAAAATCCAATGGCTGATGCCGTCATCGTCTCCACCGCCCGCACCCCGATCGGAAAGGCTTTCCGCGGCGTGTTCAACGACACCCACGGCGCCGACATGGGCGCCCATGTGATCAAGCACGCCGCCGAGCGCGCGAAGGTCGACCTGGCCGAAGTCGAGGACGTGATCCTGGGCTGCGCCGCACCTGAGGGCACGACCGGCTCCAACGTCGCCCGCGTCTCGGCGATGCGCGCCGGCGCCCCGGTCAGCGTTTCGGGCGTCACGGTCAACCGCTTCTGCTCCTCGGGCCTGCAGACCATTTCCATGGCAGCCCACCGCGTGCTGGTCGACAAGGTGCCGGTGATGATCGCAGGCGGCCTCGAGTCGGTCTCGCTGGTCCAGGGCCCGCCGGGCGGCAACAAGAACCGCCTCGTGAACCCGTGGGTGCAGGAGCATGTGCCCGGCATCTATCACGCCATGATCACCACCGCCGACACCGTGGCGGCGCGCTACAAGATCAGCCGCGAGGCGCAGGACGAGTATTCGCTGCAGAGCCAGCTCCGCACCGCAGCGGGCCAGCAGGCCGGCAAGTTCGACGACGAGATCGTGCCGATGGAAACCACGATGCTGGTCACCGACAAGAACACCAACGAGACTACCAAGAAGACGGTGAAGCTCACCAAGGACGAAGGCAACCGTCCCGACACCAACATCGAAGGCCTGGCCAAGCTGCAGCCGGTGATGGGTCCCGACAAGTGGATCACGGCCGGCAACGCGAGCCAGCTCTCCGACGGCGCCTCGGCCGCGGTGATCATGAGCGACACTGAGGCCGCCAAGCGCGGCCTGAAGCCGCTCGGCATCTACAAGGGCCTGGTCGTGGCCGGCTGCGAGCCCGACGAGATGGGCATCGGCCCGGTCTACGCGATCCCCAAGCTGCTCAAGCGCTTCGGCCTCAAGATGGATGACATCGACCTCTGGGAACTGAACGAGGCCTTCGCGGTGCAGGTGCTCTACTGCCGCGACAAGCTCGGCATCCCCAACGACAAGCTGAACGTCAACGGCGGTTCGATCTCGATCGGCCATCCCTTCGGCATGACCGGCGCGCGCTGCACCGGCCACGCCCTCATCGAGGGCCGCCGCCGCAAGGCCAAGAACGTCGTCGTCACCATGTGCATCGGTGGCGGCATGGGCGCCGCCGGCCTGTTCGAGGTCGTGCAGTAGCCGTTGTAACTCCCTCCCCTTGGCGGACTTCGCCAAGGGGAGGTGTCGGCGTCTTACGCCGACGGAGGGGTCACGACGCCCGGTAGTATCGGCACCGAGATATTTTCTGCCCTGCGCGGCGCCCGCGCTTCGGTCGCTACGCTCAGCGCTTGTTGCGGCGCAGATCCTCGACATCCTTCCACATCAGGAACTGCGGGCCGAGATCGGCGATGGTGGGCGCGCCGATCTGTGCCTGGGTGATGTCGATCTCGCGCCGGAAGATCTGCAGTGCCATTGAGGCACCCGGAACACCGCCCGCCGTCACGCCGTAGAGCGTCGGCCGGCCCACGAACACGAACTTGGCGCCCATGCACAGCGCCACCACGGCGTCCATGCCACGGCGAATGCCGCCGTCGAACATCACGGTCATCTTGTCGCCGACCGCGTCGCGGATCGCCGGCAGCACTTCGAGCGGCGACGGCGCGATGTCGAGCTGACGCGCGCCGTGGTTCGACACCATGATACCGTCGACACCCATCGCATGGGCGCGGATCGCGTCGTCGGGATGCATGATCCCCTTCAGCACGAAGTTGCCCTTCCACAGCTCGCGGTAACGCTCGACGTTCTTCCAGGTCATCGGCGCGCGGTTCTGGTAGGCCACGAGATCGGCCACCTTGTCGGCCGTCGCGTCGGGTCCGGCATACTTGGCCCAATTGTTGAAATAGGGCGTGCCATGACGCAGCCACTGCATCATCCAGGCCGGATGCCGGAGCGCCTCGAACTTGGTCTTCCAGGTGAGTTTTAGCGGCCGGCCCCAGCCGTTCCTCGCGTTGCGCTCGCGGTTCGAACCTTCGGGCACATCGACCGTGAAGACGAGCGTGCGCAGGCCGGCGTCGCCCGCGCGCTTGATCATGTCCTCGGAGACGGCCTGGTCCTTGGCGGAATAGAGCTGATACCAACCATGGTCCGGCGCCAGCTTGCCAAGATCCTCGATCGAACCGGTGCTGGAGCCCGACATGATGAAGGGCACGTTGGCGTCGCGCGCGGCTTCCGCCAGCATCAGGTCGGCGCCGTGGCGAAATAGGCCGGCGAGTCCGGTCGGCGCGATGCCGATGGGGCTCGAATAGGTGCGGCCGAAGATCGTCGTCGACTGATCGCGCACCGAGACGTCGACCAGGTAGCGTGGCACGATGCGCGCTTGGCGAAAGGCCTGCTCGTTGGTGACGAGGCCCACCTCATCGTCGGTGCCGCCCTCGATGAAGTCGTAGGCGATCTTGGGCAGCCGCTTCTTGGCCAGCTTGCGCAGGTCGTCGATATTCACCACGCCGTTCATGACGATTCCATTCCCCCGGTAGCCTGCAGGCAGTGCTTTGGGCGGATTTTGACCATCTTTCCGGCTCCCGGCCAGCGATGTTAGACAGACTGCCATGCAAATCAGACACGCAAAACGCGGTGACGAAGCCCAACTCGCCTTTCTGCTGGAAGACCACGAACGCCACTATGGAAACGCAGTCGCCGACGGCGCAGGCGCCCGCGGCGCCACATTCCTGGTCGACGCGTCGCCTGGCGGTACGATATACTTGGTCGCGGAACGGGAAGGCCAGCTGATGGGCTTCGCCATCCTCAACCCCTATTTCCCCGGCCCCAACCTGACACACGGCCTGTTCCTCAAGGAGCTCTATGTCACCGGTGACGCGCGCTCGACCGGTGTCGGCGAGAGGCTGGTCGACGCCATCCGGACGCTCGCCCGGCAGCGCGGCGACACGCGGGTGATCTGGACGACCGGCGTAGACAACAGCGGCTCGCAGCGCTTCTACGACCGTCTCGGCATGCGGCGCGAGAAAAAGGTCTACTACGTGATGGACCCTTGAGTTAGCGTTGGCGCGACAAACGGAGGATGCGCCATGGAACTGAGCGCCCAACAGCTTGAGCAGTTCGACCGCGACGGTTTTCTCGTCTTTCCCGATCTTTTCGACCGCAACGAAGTGGCCGTCCTGCGCCGCGAAGTGGCGCGCCTCAGCCAGATCGAGGGCGACGAGGTCGTGCGCGAGCATACTGGCGGCGTCCGCACCATCTTTCGCGTCCACGAGAATGACGGACCGACGCGTTCAAAACCCTTCCATGCGCTGGTCCGCACGCCCCGACTGCTCCAGCCGGTGCGCCAGGTGCTGAAGGATGACGCGGTCTATGTCTATCACACCAAGATCAACACCAAGCCGGCCATAGAAGGCACAGTGTGGCAGTGGCACCAGGACTACGGCTCATGGATGCGCGACGGCTGCACCAGGCCCGACATGGCGACCTTCAACGTCATGATGACCGACACCAACGAGATGGGCGGCGCGCTCTATCTCATCCCGGGCAGCCACAAGCTCGGCCGCATCGAGCCGGTCTACGACGAATCAACCTCGTACAAGTTCTGGGCGATGCCCAAGCAGCGCATGATCGAGATCCTGAAAAGCTCGCCCGAGCCGGTGGCCGTCACCGGCCGCGCCGGCACCTCGGTGCTGTTCCATTGCAACGTCCTGCATGCTTCAGGCCACAATCTCTCCGCCGACGACCGCTGGCACATCTACGTCTCGTGCAACACCGTCGCCAACAAGCCGCAACTCGGCCCCGACCCGCGGCCCGACTGGGTAGTGTCGCGGAACTGGAACGCGCTGCCGATCGAGGATGATCAGGGCGTGCTGAAAGTCGCGTGATATCGACAGCGTGAGCGGCCTCATCCTCCACCACTACGACTTCTCGAACTTCGCCGAGAAGGCGCGCCTGATGCTGGGCTTCAAGGGCCTGGCGTGGCGTGGCGTGGAAATTCCGCCGATCTCGCCCAAGCCCAAGCTGACGCCACTGACGGGCGGCTATCGTCGCACGCCTGTGCTGCAGGACGGCGCCGACATCTGGTGCGATACCAACCTGATCGCGCGCGAGCTGGAACGGCGCGTCCCCTCGCCCACCTTTTATCCCGCCATCACCGCCGGTGCCGACGAGGCGCTGACGCGCTGGGCCGAGCTGCAGTTCATGAGGCCGACGGCGCTCTATGTCTCGGGCATCAACGCCGATCACATGCCGGCTGGACTGCACGAGGACCGCGCCCGTGTGCATGGCCTGCCGGTGCCGTCGATCGAGGCGGTGCGGGCCGCCGCCCTCCGCAACCTTCATCTCGTGAAACCGCAGATCAGATGGCTTGCCGACATGCTGGCCGATGGACGACCCCACCTGCTGGGCACGGTGCCGTGCATCGCCGACTTCGCGGCCTATCACGTCGTCTGGTTCTACCGCGGGCGGCATATCGATTGTCGCGCCGTGTTAGATCCCTATCCCAGGCTGATCGCCTGGCGCGACCGTATGGCCGCCATCGGCCATGGTATGCGCGCCGACATCGATGCTGACGTGGCGCTGGCCGAAGCCCGCGCCACCGAGCCTGCAACCCCACGGCCGTCGCAGCCGCAGGAGGGCGATCCGAAGCCCGGTGAACGCGCCAGCGTGCGGCCGGCCGACAATGCCAAGGACTGGGTCGAGGGCGAGGTACTGTTCATCAACGCCCACGAGATCGCGCTGCTGCGCCAGGACCAGGACGTCGGACGCATCGCCGTGCACTTCCCGCGCCTGGGCTACGACTGGCGGCGCGCAAAATAAGGATCCCTCACTACGTTCGGGATGACAATCTTGCTGAAGCGCACGGTGTCATCCCGAGCGCAGCGAGGGATCTTTCCTCTGGCTAAACCGGTCGATGCCGAGCCCGTCGATCGGCGTGTTGGTCGATCCGGTCGCCACCAGCTCGGCCATCATCGCACCCGTCCCCGGCCCGAGCTGGAAGCCATGGGTGGAAAAGCCGAACTGGTGATAGATGCCCTCGGACGTCGAACTGGGTCCGACGACCGGGATACCGTCGGGCATAAAAGCCTCGATGCCGGCCCAGGCGCGTACGATGGTGGCGGCGCGCATGGCGGGGAACAGCTCCCACACGGTGCGGGCGCTGATGGCGAGCTTGTCCCAGTCGATCACCGTCTCGTTGCGATCGCGATGAGGCGTCGCCAGATGGCCGCCACCGATCACCACCGTGCCGTTGCCGAGCTGTTTGAAGGAAAGTTTTCGCCCGCGCAGAATGACGACCGGTTGGATGAACGGCGCCACCCGGCTGGTCACCATCAGCATCGGCGCCACGACGGTGAGCGGCACCGGCTCGCCCAGCATGGCCGCGATCCGGTCAGCCCAGGCACCCGCCGCGTTCACGATCTTGGGCGCCTCGATCGGGCCGGCGCTCGTCTCGACCCGCCAGTTGACACCGACCTTCGACAGGCCGGTCACGGTGACGCCTTCCAGCACCTCGGCGCCCTTCTCGATCGCGCGCCTACGGAAAGCCTGGGTCGTGCGGAACGGATCGGCAGCGCCATCGCGGCGCGAGACCACGCCACCGGGACAATGATCGGCCACCGCCGGCACCAGGCGTTTCAGTTCGGCACGATCGATCAGCTCTTCGTGGGTGAAGCCACGCAGACGAAGATCTTCGACACGGGCGCGAAAGCTCGCGAGTTCAGTCTCGTTCTCGGCCACCAGCACTGTGCCGTGGCTCTCGAAGCCGCAATCGTCGCCGACCAACTCCTCGATATGTTCCCATAGTGCCATCGAGGAAATGGAGAGCGGGATTTCCGCAAGATCGCGCGCAAGCTGGCGCACGCCGCCGGCATTCACGCCCGAGGCGTGCCGGCCGGCGTAATCCTTCTCCACCAGGATCGGTTTCAGGCCGCGCATCGCCAGATGCAGCGCCGTCGCGCAGCCGTGAATGCCGCCGCCGATCACCACGACGTCGGCGGTGCGCATCGCTAGCGCTCCACGGCCTTGCGCTCGGCCTCGGCGATCGGCAGCGAGGCGAGCTCGGACAGCGTGATCGGCTTCACCGGCGGGCGCAGCCGGTAATAGCCAACCTCCGCCGGCGTCGTGCCGCGTTGGGCCGCGATCAGCTCGGTGACGGTGAGGCCGCGCAGCCTGCCCTGGCACGGCCCCATGCCGCAGCGCAGGAAGGCCTTCATCTGGTTCGGCCCCTCGCAACCCAGGTCGGCGGTGTCGCGCACTTGCCTCGCCGTCACCTCCTCGCAACGGCACACGATTGTGTCGCCCTCTGGTTGGCGGAATGAATCGGCCGGGCGATTGAGCCAGTCGAGGAACGCCCGCCCCATCGCCTCGCGTTGCAGTTTCTGGCGGACGATCTGAAGGTCGGGCACCGATGCCTCGGGCTTCAACGCGCGGACGGCGGCGATGGCCGCGATGCGGCCGCGTTCGGCCGCCGCCGTGCCGCCGGCGATGCCCGCTCCATCGCCCGCCACCGAAATGCCGGGCACCGAGCTGTTGAAATCCTCATCCAGCACCGGCTCGAAACAAAGCTGGCGCTCGTTCCATGCATGCGCCACCCCTGCTGCGAGGGCGAGGTTGACGTTCGGCACGACACCCTGGTGCAACAGCAGAAGATCGGCCGGCATCCGACGCTCGTTGTCGCCCTTGCCAAACACGACCTCGCGCAGCTTATCGTCTCCCACGGCTTCCAGACGATCGACGCGGATCACCCGCACCTTTGCGCGCACCTCACGCAACAGCTTCAGGCCCTTGGCAAAATACGGCGACAGCACGAAGTCCGGCAGATGGGCGAGCGCGCGCAGCCAGTTCTTGCGCGGCGTGGTGTCGAGGACGGCGTCGATCTTGCCCCCGGCCCGCAGGATCTGCGCCGCCAGCAGCCACATGAGCGGGCCGCCGCCGGCCAGCACCGTCTTGCCATTCGGCACGAGGCCCTGCGCCTTGAGCACCGTCTGCGCCCCGCCCGCGCTCATCACGCCCGGAAGAGTCCAGCCGGGAACGGGAAACGGCCGCTCGAGCGAACCGGTGGCGATGATCACGCGCTTGGCCTCGATCAGTCGCGCCTGGCCCGCGATCGAAACACCGACCAGGCGCGTGGGATCGAGGCTCCACACCGTGGCGCCGGTCACGATCAGCGCGCCGCTCGCCTTGGCCTCGGCCGCCAACTCGGCGCCGGCCCAATAGTCCTCACCCAGGACCGCACGGTCCTTTACGGGGCTGAAAGTGATGGCGCGATAGATCTGGCCGCCGACGCCGGGATTTTCGTCGAATAGCACGGTCGTGAGGCCAGCGCGTGCGGCGAGCGCCGCTGCCGCAAGCCCCGCCGGGCCGCCGCCGATGACGACGAGGTCGTAGGACGGAGCGAGGTCGGAAGCCTTTGTCATCGCCCGGCCTCGCGCTTGCCCGTTTGCGTCTCGACGGCCATCCCGTCGCGCACCGGCACGAGGCAGCCCTGGCGGCTGCCGACTCCGTCGACGGTGACAAGGCACTCGAAGCAGACGCCCATCAGGCAATAGGGTGCGCGCGGTGCCCCGGAAACGGGGGTCGTGCGGCAATGATCGATGCCGGCCGCGATCAGCGCCGCCGCGACCGTGTCGCCCGCCCGTGCCGCGATCTGCCGGCCATCGACAGTGATCGCCACCGCCGCCCCCGTTTCAGCCAGTCGCTTGAACATGGAACCTCCGTGCGCTGAAGGGCGCGACCAGCGAAGTGTCGAGGGCGCCTCGGGCGATCATCGGCGCCACGGTGAGCGCGTGATTGGCGGCCAGGGTGACGCCCGAATGGCAGCAGATGGTGAAGGCGCCGGGATGCGTCTCGGACTCGTCATAGATCGGGAAACCGTCCTGGGTCATGACGCGGATCGCGCTCCAGGTGCGCACCACATTGACGTTGGCCAGCAGCGGGAACAGCCGCACCGCGCGCTCGGCCTCGGTGGCGCTCACGCCCAGCGTGAGTCCGGCGGGATCGATGCTCTCTTCCTTGGAATCGCCGATCATGACAGTGCCCTCGTCGGTCTGGCGCAAGGTGACCACGGGATGGTTGAGGAACGGCCGCAGCCGCTCGGTGACGACGATCTGGCCGCGCTCCGGCTTCATCGGCGCCTCCAATCCGACCATAGGGGCCAGCCGCATGTTGGCGTTGCCGGCGGCCAGCGCCACCTTGCCCGCGCGGATCTCGCCCTGGGCCGTGGCGAGGCGAAACTCGCCGCCTTCTTTGGTGATGGTCTCGACGCGATGGCTGGGCAGGTAGGTGACGCCCCGCGCCTTGATCGCCGTATGGAGTGTGCGGAACAGGCGGAGCGAATTCACATGACCGTCGAGCGGACAAAAGCTGCCGCCCACCACCTCGGGTCCGATGTCGGGCAGCATCTTCGCCACCTGGCTGCGGTCCATGATTTCGGTCTTGTAGTCGACGATGCCGGGCTGGTTGTGCAGGCGCTTCAGGATATTGGCGCGCGCCTCCAACTCCTTTCCCGAGAGCGCCAGATGAAAGCCGCCAGGACGCTGGAAGGCGACATCGAGGCCGGTCTCCTCCTTCAGGGTTTGCGCGAACCCACCCCAGGCGTTGGAGGAGCGGATCGTCCAGCCGGCGTATTCGGGCAGGCCGAGGCCCTTGCTCTGCACCCAGACGAGCGCGAAGTTGCCACGGCTTGCGCGGACGGCGCGATCACCCTCGTCGAGCACGACGACGCGGCAGCCCTCGCGCGCCAGGCCCCAGGCTGTGGCGACGCCGACCAGCCCGCCGCCCACGACCGCAACGTCGAAGTCGCTAGCGGCCATCGACACCCCTCCCGACCAGTAGCTTTTCGAGCCCATAGGCGCGATCCATCACCACCAGCGCCGCCACGGTGATGGCGATCACGCAGGCTGAGACCGAGGTCACCAACGGATCGATATTGTCCTGGATGTAGAGGAACATGCGCACCGGCAGAGTTTCGGTGCCGGGAGCGGCGATGAACACCGTCATCGTCACCTCGTCGAAGGAGTTGATGAAGGCAAGCGCCCAGCCGCTCGCCAGTCCCGGCAGCACCAGCGGGAGCGTGATGCGGCGCAGCACGACCCACTCCGAGGCGCCGAGCGACACCGCGGCATGTTCAACGGCGCGGTCCAGGCCGATCGCCGAAGCGAGCGTGAGGCGGAGCGCGAAGGGCAGCACGATCACGATATGCGCCAGGACCAGCCCGACGAAAGTGCCACCGATGCCAATCTGGGTGAAGAAACGCAGGAAGGCGATGCCCAGCACGATGTGCGGGATCATCAGCGGCGACATGAAGAGCGCCGTCATCGCCTCGCGGCCGGGAAAGCGATAGCGCGCGATGGCAAGGGCGGCCGGCACCGAGACGCCGACGGCGATGGCCGACGACAGCGCCCCCAGCCACAGGCTGCGCCAAAAGGCCGAAATGAACTCAGGGTAGCGGGCGATGGCGTAAAACCAGCGCAGCGACCAGTTGTCGGTCGGGAACGACAGAAAGCCCTCGGGCGTGAAAGCCACCCAGCAGACGACCAGGATCGGCGCCAGCATGAAGGCCACGAACAGCGTGTGGTACGCGAGCGCCAGGGGACCGTTTCGGCTCATCCGAATACCTGAGCATAGCGGCGCTCGACCAGTCGGCTGGCGCCGACCACGATCACCACCAGGGCGATCAGCAGCAGCACAGCCACCGCGGCGCCCAGCGGCCAGTTGA
>CANJHI010000038.1 GCA_947474005.1 Alphaproteobacteria bacterium
CAAGGCGCGGGAGGAGACCCGCGAGGCGCGCGAGGCCGAGGAGGCGCGGCAGAGCGCGGCGCGCATAGAAGCGGCGCCGAAGTCGATCGAGCGGGCGCTGCTCGATCCGCCATCGCCCAAGCGGGCCATGCCGGCACAGCGTGGCTGGCGGCAGCGGGTGCGCTTCCTCAATCAATTCAAGCGCTGCGGCAGCTATCGCGAGGCCGCGGCCCGCATCGGCGTCGACGAGAGCACGGTGCGGCGCTGGCGCGCCAAGTTCCCGGCCTTTCGCGCGCGCTGCGACGCGATCCTGGCCGAGCGCTTTCAGGAGAAGGCCGACGACCTGAAACTGCGCGCCGGGGAGCCGCGGACGCGGCCGTATTTCTTCAAAGGCAAGCAGATCGGCGAGCAGGTGATCCATGACGACCGGGCGCTGATGTTCCTGCTGAAGCTGGAGGACGCCCAGCGTGCCCGGGCCGAGGCGCGCGAGGAACGCCTGTTGCAGCGCGCGCACGAGATCCGGCTGAAGGAGATGGAGATCGAGGCGAAAAAGCCCACTCCGAAAATGCACGCGCCTGCCGCGCATTCGGCGGCGCCGGTCGAGGCTCAATCATCCGCTGAGATCAAAGACTTGTCCGCCGTTCCGGCGGACATCGCACCTCCAGAGGTCGTGGAGGCCGCGCCGCCCGTTTCCGCCATCGACCTTCAAGCTCCTCTCCCCCGCGAGGGGGAGAGGTTGGGTGAGGGGGAGAAGGCGGTGACCCCCTCACCTAGCCTCTCCCCCAAGGGGGAGAGGAACATGAGCAGAGAAGAGGAAGACTCGAAGTGACCCTAGCCCGCCTTCTTGTTCAGAACGGCGAACCTGTCCTTCGGGGCCTTCTCGCGCGCCCTGGGGCCGTAGGTCCCCATCTCGATGCGGTGCGGGATGGTGAGCATGTAGTTCTTGAAGGCGCCTTCCATGGCGTGGCGCCAGCCCTGCGCATCCTGCATCTCGTTGACCGAGGCCTTGGCGAGCTTGAGCGCAAAGGGATCGCGCTCGGCGATCTGCTGGGCGAGCGCCATGGTCTCGTCCTCGAGTTTTGCCCGCGGCACGACGCGATTCACGAGACCGGCCTTCTCGGCGTCGGCGGCGCTGATGAAGGCGCCGGTGAAGAGATATTCCTTGGTCTTGCGCGGGCCGAAGTCCCACGGCATCGAGAAATACTGCACGTGGCTGCCGCCCCACTTCACGGCGCGGTCGGCGAACTGGGCGTCTTCGCTGGCCACGATGATGTCGCAGGCCGAGGCGATCATCATGCCGCCCATGATGCAGTAGCCCTGGACCTGGGCGATGGTCGGCTTGGGAATGTCGCGCCAGCGCATGGTGTTCTCGAAGAACCGCTCCGACAGGCGCCGGTACTCGGCCTGGAAGCCTTCGACTGCGTTGACCTTCTGGTCGGCCATCTCCTGCGGGCTACCGAGATCGTGGCCGGCCGAGAAATGCTTGCCGGCACCGGCCAGGATGATGACGCGCACCGACTCGTCCTTCGTGGCCGCGGTAAAAGCGTCGTCGAGTTCTTCCAGCAGGATGCGGCTTTGCGCGTTCAGCACGTCGGGCCGGTTGGCGGTGATCTTGAGCACTGCGCCAGTCTGTTCGGTGAGGAGGGTGGTGTAGGTGGTCATGCGGCGATCCCCCGGAGTTGGTGCAGTTCGGGGGCGAGGCCCGCGCCCATCAGGTCGATGAAATTGTCGCAATAGAAACGCTGCTTCTGATGCTCGCTGGTGCCCGCCGTCTCCATGGAAGTCTCGAAGCGCTTGATCGGGTTGCGACCGCCTTCGATGTGCGGATAGTCGGACGAGAAGAGACAGACCTCATCGCCCGAGTTGGCGATGATCCAGCCCGCATCCTCGTGCGGATAGGGCGTGACGCGGACCTGGCGCTGGATGAACTCGCTGGGTTTGAGCGACATCTTCTGCAGCCGCTCCTCGTTCTTGTAGAAGGCGTTGTGGGCGCTATCCATGTTGCGCATCCAGCCCGGCACCCACGAGGCGCCCTGCTCGATGACGCCGAACTTGAGGCGCGGGAAGCGGTCGAGCACGCGGTCGACCACCAGCGCGGTCAGCGCCTTCATCGGCGGATAGGCGATGGCCATGTAGTCGATCGACTTGAAATTGTCGTCGCCGCCGTGGAAGTCGGGCACCGGCGGCAGGCCGTTGTTGAAGTAGGCATCTTCCAGCAGCTTCCCGCCGCCGCCGACGTGGAACACGATCGGCAGTCCGGCCTCCTGGGCGATCGCCCACAACGGATCGAAGCCGATGTGGCTGGGCGAATGATGATCGGGGCAGCGCGACGGGATCATCAGCGCCTTGGCGCCCATCTCGATCGCCTCGCGCGCGGCCTTCGTGGTGCGCTCGAAGTCGACCAGCGGGATATAACCGGTCGCCAGCAGGCGCTTGTCGACCGAGCAGAAGTCGACCATGTGGCGCGTGTGGGCGCGGGCCACGGCGTAGGTGAGATCGGCGTCGCGGCCGCCTTCGAGCACCGAGGAATAGTTGAGGAGCGCCGTGGTGAACATGAGCTGGCTGGCGAAGCCCAGCAGGTCGACGGAGCGGGGGCGGTCCTGCTTCGCACTGGAGCCGAGCGCGTCCCAGTTCTTGGCCAGCATGATCTGGCGGTCGTCGAAGTCGGTCGCGGGCTTGGCCGCGAGCTGGGCCGTGAGGCGCGTGCTGTGGAAGCCCTCGTGGCGTGGAAACAGGACGCTGTCGGTCACGGCGGCGCGGAATTTCGCTTCGAGATGGTCTTCGAGGAAGCCCGGCAGTTCCATGATGTGGGCGTCGGCGTCGTGAATGACGCGACCGCTGGCGTAAGGCATTGTCCTCTCCGGTCCGACTTCTTTTGCGCGAGCTTAGCATGACCCCAGACATTTCCTACGCGGTGCGCACCCTGCTCGAGGCGCGGCGCAGCGGCCTGCAGGTGGCGCCACCCTTTGCGCTGCCGGACCGCCCTGCGGTCTACGCTATCCAGGACGGCGTGGTTTTAGCCACTGGTCCGGTCGCGGGCTGGAAGGTGGGCGCGCGCACGCCGACGGCCGAGCCCAATCCCGCGCCGCTGCTGGCGGGCGCCCTGGTGCCGTCGCCGGCTGCGTTCGACGGCAAGGCGATGCACATGATCGGCGTGGAAGTGGAAATCTCCTTTCACATTGCCGCCGACATTGCCGCGCGCGCAGCACCGGTCGGCCGCGACGAGGCGCTCGCCGCCGTGGGCGATGCCTTCGTCGGCATGGAGATCGTCGACACGCGCCTCGCCAATTTCAAGCAGGTCGATCCCGAGTGGCTGCTGGCCGACAACCAGATGAACCATGCGCTGGTCGTGGGCGGATCGATCAAGAACTGGAAGGGACTCGATTGGGCGAGCTTGCAGGTCAGGCTCGTGGTCGACGGCAAGACCATCGTCGAGCAGGCGGGCGGTCTCGGTTCGGTCGATCCGGTGCGGCCGCTCGCCTGGATGATCGACCACGCCGTGCGCGAACGCGGCGGCATCCGCAAGGGCCAGGCGATCACGACGGGATCGTGGACCGGCCTGCGCTACTTCCCGCCCGGCAGCCGCGCGCACGGCGAGTTTGTTGGCCTCGGCACGGTCGAGGCGTCGTTCTGAGTCTTCGGCCGCGACCGTAACACCGGGCAATGCTGGCCGGGCATTGTCCGGCCATGCAACAGACGCTTCGATTGATTGTTCTTCCGGCCGCCCCGCGGGGCGCCGGGCTCCTGCCATCCCTGTTGGGGCCATCGCTGCTGGCCACTCTGGCGATCTGGCGCCGCCGCCGCCGGACACGCCGGCATCTCGCGCGGCTCGATGCGCGAGATCTCGACGATACAGGCCTCACCCGCGCGCAGCAGCGCGCGGAGGCTTCTAAGTGGTTCTGGCAGGCGTGAGGGCTAGTAGTACCAGCCGGGATACGGGTAGCCACCCCACGGGCCCCAGTCCCAATCGTTCATCGAATTGATGTTGGCGGTCATCTGCTGCTCGTCCGCCATGTTCTTCTGGAAGACGTTCGCCTGATACTTGCCGTAGGCCGCCTGGTTGCCGACATAGAGGCAGACGCAGACGGTCGGGTCCGGATAGACGTAGAAGACCTGGCCGTTCTTGATCTCGCGCGAGAACTTGTGCGGCGGCAGGTTCTTGAACGAGGCCTGGCGTGCCGGCGTATTGGCCGGGACGAACTTGAAGCCGGCCGCTGCCATCATGTCTTCCTTGTTGCCGATGACCTGCTGCGGATTCTGGCAGGCGGCGACGGCAGCGCACAGGCCCAGAATTGCAAGAGTTGATCCAACCTTAACCATCGCTTCCTCCTCGTTGAACAGTCCTGGGCGCAGTCAATCAAGCGCCCGTCCATTTAGGCGCCCGCTTCTCCAGGAACGCCGCCATGCCTTCGCGGAAATCGGCGCTACCGTAGGCCAACCGGATCAGGTCGTCGATGCTCTCGTCGGCGATCCGGGCCTGCAGGCGGCGCAGCGCCTCCTTGGTGACCTGCAGGGTGAGGGGGGCATGGCCGGCGACGGTGCGGGCCACCTCCCCGGCGCGGGCCTGCAGGGCCGCTGTATCGGGTAAAACCTCGCTCACCAGGCCGGCCGCCAGCGCCGTCGGGGCGTCCATCAGCTTGGCCAGGAAGATCATTTCCTTCACCCGCTGCGGGCCGATCAGGGCGGCGAGGCGCGCATAGTTCGACATCGAGAGGCAGTTGCCGAGCGTGCGCGAGATGGGAAAGCCGAACTGGGCGTTGGCCGAGGCGATCCGGAGGTCGCAGACCGCGGCGATGGCGGCACCGCCGCCGGTGCAGAAGCCGGCAATGGCGGCCACCGTCGGCACGGCGCAGCGCTCGATGGCATCCAGGATGCGGTCCATCTTGCGCTCGTAGGCGATGCCGTCCTCGCCGCTTTCGAAGGTCTTGAACTGGGCGATGTCGGTGCCGGCGGCGAAGGCCTTGTCGCCGGCGCCGGTTATGACCAGTGCCTTGATCCCGCTCCCGGCCGCGCCGGTGCAGATCTCGGCCAATCCTTCATACATCGCGAAAGTAAGGGCATTGCGCGCCTGGGGTCGGTTGAAGGTGATCCAGCCGACCTCGCCGCGCTTGTCGTAGAGCAGTTCTTGGTTCATTTCAGGGTCCCATCATCGGTCGGCATCGTAGACGAGACACCATGGCGTTGGAACGGCTTCTAAAAGGCTTCTCGGACTTCCGTCTGGGCTATTATCGCGAGCATCTCGATCTGTTCGATCGTCTGGCGTCGGAAGGCCAGTCGCCGAAGATCCTGATCGTGGCCTGCGCCGATGCCCGCGTCGATCCGGGGATCCTGACGCAGACGGTGCCCGGCGAGCTCTTCACCGTGCGCAACGTGGCGGCAATGGTGCCCCCGGCGCAGTTCCCGCCCGACGCCCGCCACCACGGCACATCGGCGGCCATCGAGTTCGCCGTGCGCGGCCTCGGCGTCGAGCATGTGGTCGTTCTGGGACATGCCCTGTGCGGCGGCATCGGGGCTCTCGTCGATGGCCGGGGCAGCGTCTATGCCGACTACGACTATCTCTCGACCTGGACCAGCATCGCCCAGGACACGCGCGATCTCGTGGTCCAGGAGCTGAAGGGCCGGCCGCGCGACGAGGTCGCCCGCGCCGTCGAGCAGGCTGCGGTGCTGAACAGCGTCAAGAACCTGATGAGTTTCCGCTGGATCGCCGACAAGGTCGAAGCCGGCACGCTGGTGCTGCACGCCTGGTGGTTCAACATGACCAAGGGCCAGCTCTATGCCTTCAATCCCGCGACGGCCGTCTTCGATCCGGTCGTGGGCTTTTCGGTCGAGCCGACCGTGGGTCCCGGCACGGCGCTGTCATCGATCACGCCGGAGCGCTTCGTGGCCGCGATCGCGGCCACGAAGCCGGCGTTCTGACGGCCCTTGGGATCTACTAGTTCGCCAGCGAGGCGATCGCAGCGTCCACGCCGCCCGGTGCGAACGGCACGCCGGCGGTCTTCATCGCCAGTTCGGTCGTGGCCAGGCAGCCCAGCAGCATCGGCTCGTTGAGGTCGCCCATGTGGCCGATGCGGAAGACCTTGCCCATCAGCGGCCCCAGCCCGCCGCCCAGCGACAGGTTGTAGCGATCGACGGCGATCTTGCGGAAGCCGTCCGAGCTCACGCCCTCCGGCATCATCACGGCGGTCACCGAATTGGAGAGACGGTCCGCAGCCTGGCCATAGAGCGTCGGGCCCTTGCCGTCTGCGCCCCAGGCACGCACCGCGGCGCGAGTCGCGTCGGCCAGGCGGGCATGGCGGGCAAACACGCCGTCGAGGGTTTCTTCCTCGAGCATCTTCAGAGATTCCTGGAGGCCGAAGAACATGTGCACGGGCGCGGTGCCGACGAACTTCTGCGGCGCGCGGCCGTTCATCATCTCCCAGTTCCAGTAATGGCGCGGCGCCTTGTTCTTGCGCGAGACCTCAATGGCCTTGTTGCTGACGCCGGTCAACGACATGCCGGTCGGCAGCATCAGGCCCTTCTGGCTGCCGCCCACGGTCACGTCGACGCCCCAGGCGTCCATCTTGTATTCCATCGAGGCAAGCGAGGAGATCGTGTCGCTGAGCAGCAGCGCGGGATGCTTGGTCTCGTCCATGGCGCGGCGGATGTCGGCCACCGGCAGCACCATGCCGGTCGCGGTCTCGTTGTGGACGGTGAGCACCGCCTTGATCTCGTGCGCCTTGTCCTTGGCCAGCCGTTCGGCGAGCTTGGCGACATCGGCGCCGGTGCGCCAGTCGGCGGCGAAAGTCTCGACCTTGATGCCGAGATTGACCGCCATCTCGGCCCAGCTCAGCGAAAAGTAGCCGGTCTCGACAATCAGCACGGTGTCGCCGGCGGAGAACAGGTTGGCGAGCGCTGCTTCCCAGGCGCCATGGCCGCTGGCGTTGTACATGTAGAGCGTCTGGTCGGTCTTCAGGACCCGCTTCACGCCGGCATGGCAGGCATGCTGGATGGCCAGGAACTCGTCCGACATGAAGTCGAGGACCGGCCGATCCATGGCGCGCAAAACGCGGTCGGGGATGTTGGTGGGGCCGGGATTGTTGAAGAACTGGCGTCCGCGCGGTTTGGCGTTCACGTCGATGCTCCGGTCTGCGAAAGGTGCGGACATTAGGCTCGCGGCACTTGGCGAAGCAAGCGAGGCTTGCGATGCTCTGCCATTAGTTAATGTGAGGGCTCATGACCGCAATCGCGCCGACCAACTCCGCCATCGTTACCGACTATAAAGCCCGCACGCCGGGCTCCGGCGCCCTGTTCGAGCGAGCCCACAAGGTGCTGCCCAGCGGCATCACCCACGACGCCCGCTATCTCGATCCCTATTCCATCCACGTCGCCAAGGCCAAGGGTGCGCGCAAGTGGGACGTCGATGGCAACGAGTATGTCGACTATTTCGGCGGTCACGGCGCCATGCTGCTGGGCCACTCGCATCCCGCCGTCGTCGAGGCGGTGAAGAAGCAGATGGAGCTCGGCACGCATTACGGTTCGAGCCACGAACTCGAAGTGCGTTGGGCCGAACTCGTCTGCGAGCTGACGCCGTGCGCGGAGAGGGTGCGCTTCACTGCGTCGGGCACCGAGGCGTCGCACATGGCGATCCGCTTGGCACGCGCCTACACCGGCAAGGACAAGATCGTGCGCTTCATCGGCCACTTCCATGGCTGGCACGACAACGTGACGGCGGGCGTCGGCGCCGCCTATGACGGCGGCACCACGCCGGGCGTGCCGCAGGAGGTGAGCGCGCTCTCGATCGTGATGCCGAGCGACAATGTCGCCGCGGTCGTGAAGCTGATCGAAGAGCGCGACGACATCGCCGCGGTGATGTTCGAGCCGTCGGGCGCGTCGTGGGGCCAGGCGCCGTTGCCGCCGGGTTTCATCCAGGCGGTGCGCGACGCCACCAGGAAGAAGGGCGTCGTCATGCTGATGGACGAGGTCATCACCGGCTATCGCTGGTCCTCGGGTGGCGCGCAGAAGGCACTCGGCATTACGCCCGACCTCTGCATCCAGGCCAAGATCGTGGCCGGCGGCCTGCCGGGCGGCGCGGTTGCGGGCAAGCGCGACATCCTCGACCGCATCGATCACGATGCGACCGCGGCGAAGAAGATCGAGCGGATCCTGCATCCCGGCACCTACAACGCGAACCCGCTGTCGGCGGCTGCGGCGGTGACGGCGCTCACGCTGCTGCGTGACGAGGATCTCGCCGAGAAAGCGAACAAGACGGCGGCCGAGCTGCGCAAGGCGCTGACCGAGGTGCTGGTGCAGGAAGGCGTGCCGTGGGGTATCTACGGCCAGAGCTCGACCTTCCTGATCTATTCCAACCCGTTCAACGATCCGATCGATCCCGCGACCTTCGATCCGCACAAGGTGCCTTTCGCCAAGCTCAAGGGCGCGCGTGGCGCAGGCCCGCTCACCGGCAAGATCCGCATGGGCCTGATGACGCATGGCGTCGACGTCATGGGCGCGCCCGGCGGCTTCGTGTCGGCGACTCACGGCGGTGCGGAGATCGAGAAGACCGTCCATGCGCTGCGCCAGACCGTGCGGGCGCTGAAGGCCGAACGCGAAGTGAAGGCGGCTTAGCTTCTGCTCCCCCGTCATCGAGGGAGAAAGGGAGATGAGATGTATGGAATGACAAAGCCGGTGCCGGCGACCGAGTTCACGCGGTTGCCAGAGAGGTTTCGCAAGCCGCGTCGCACGTCCTGGGGCGATGCCAATGCGGCCGGCATGGAACTCGACTCCTTTCTCGAGGGGCCGAGTTTCGATCGTGCCGGCAATCTCTATGTGACCGACATTCCGTTCGGCCGCGTGTTCCGCATCAGCCCGGCGGGCGAGTGGACGCTGGTGACGGAGTACGACGGCTGGCCGAACGGACTGAAGATCCACAAGGACGGCCGCATTTTCATCACCGACTACAAGCGCGGCATCGTGTTGCTCGATCCCACGAATGGCAAGGTGACACCGGTGATCGATCACCGTGGGTCGGAAAGCTTCAGGGGCGTCAACGATCTCTTCTTCGCTGCCAATGGCGATCTCTATTTCACCGACCAGGGCCAGACCGGGCTGCACGATCCGACGGGACGGGTCTATCGCTACGACACGGCGGGCAGGCTCACCCTGTTGGTGCACACCGTGCCCAGTCCGAATGGTCTGGTTATGAACAAGTCGGAGACTGTTCTCTATGTCGGCGTGACCCGCGGCAATGCCGTATGGCGCCTGCCGATCATGGGCGACGGCACGGCGAGCAAGGTCGGGCTGTTCATCCAGATGAGCGGCGGCCATGCCGGCCCCGACGGCATGGCGCTGGACGAGGAGGGCGGGTTGGTCGTCGCCCATCCCAGCACCACGGCGTGGCGGTTCGACGCCCTCGGCCGGCCGACGCATCACGTCGACTGCGGCGACGACATCTTCTGCACCAACATCGCTTTTTCGGGCAACGACCTTTATGTCGTCGTTTCGCGCCGCAGCGAAAAGATTGCGGCCGGCACCATCCTCAAGGCCACCATGCCTGTCGGCGGAAAGAAGATGTTCTCACACACCTGACGGCGCGGCGTCTCGTCGTCGCAAGGGAGATGACGATGCGATTGCTGGTTCTTCTCGCGGCGGTGGCGTCCTTCGTGATGGCGGGCCCGGCAGTGGCGCAATATCCCGACAAGCAATATCCCGACAAGACCGTGCGCATTATCGTGCCGTTCATTGCCGGCAGCGCGCCCGACGTGGCGGCCCGCCAGGTGGCGCAGCGGCTGGCTGCGGGCCTCGGCCAGCAATTCATCATCGAGAACAAGCCGGGGGCTGCCGGCAACATCGGCGCCGAGGTCGCCTCGCGCGCGGCGCCCGACGGCTACACCTTGATGCTGATGACCAGCAGTCACCTTCTCAATCCGTACCTCTACGCCAGGGTGAACTACGACGCGCTGAAGGGCTTTGCCCCGGTGACGATGATCACCCGCATTCCCTCGCTGATGGTCGTGCCGCCGGTGTCGCCGGCAAAAACCGTCGTCGAATTCATCGCGCTGGCCAAGTCGATGCCCGGCAAGCTGAACTATGGCTCGGGCGGCATCGGCAGCCTGGCGCATCTCTCGGCCGAGGCGTTCCGGCTGGCGGCCGGGATCGACTACGTGCATGTGCCCTACAAGGGCGCGCCGGACATCGTCCTGGCCCTGCTGGCCAACCAGGTCCAGGTCGGTTTTCCCACCATGCCGACCGCCTTTCGACAGGCCCAGCAGGGCGCGTTGCGTCCGCTGGCGGTCACCAGCGCGAAGCGCACCAAGGCGATGCCCGACGTGCCGACCCTGCTCGAAGCCATGCCCGACGGCTTCGCGCTCGACGGCTGGCTGGCGCTGGCGGCACCGGCGGGCACGCCGCCGGAGATCGTGGCACGCCTCTACGCCACCCTGGCCGACGCGCTGAAGGACCCGGCCTTCCGCAATGCGCTGGACGGCGACGGCTCGGAGGTCGTGCTGAACAGCCCGGCCGATTTCGCGGCCCTGCTGCAGGGTAAGGCCGCGAAGGCACAGGCGCTGATCAAGCGCGTGGGTGTGAAGCTCGATTAGCTTCTAGCGTTTGCCTTTGCCGATGTGGGCGATCGCCTCGATCTCGACCAGGATCTCGGGTGCCGCCAGCGCGCTCACTTCGACCAGAGTCGAGGCCGGGAAATCGCCGGTGAAGAACTCGCGGCGGGCCTGCCAGACCTTTACGTTGTTCTTAATGTTGGTGACGTAGACCGTGATCTTGACCACGTCGGCCATCGCGCCACCGGCCGCCTCGACCATGCCCTTGATCTTGCCGAAGATCGCCTTCGACTGCTCGTACTCGTCGTCGCCGACGACGGTGTTGCCGGCGCGCGCCGTCATGCCCGAGACATAGGCGATGCCGTCGGACACGAGGCAGTTGGACCAGCGCTCAGGCGGCGGCTCGGGGACGGTCGGCGAAGTCACGCGACGGATGGTCATGGATTCCTCCTCTACTCTCCAGGCTTCGCGCCGGACGCCTTCACGGCGACCGTCGCCTTCTCGAGTTCCGTCTTGACGAACTGGGTGTATTCCTCGGGCGTCATGGTGCTCGACTCGGCGCCGATGTCCGCCCAGCGCTTCACCACGGCGGGGTCCTTCAGCACGACCTGCATCTCCTTCGCCAGCCGCTCGACGATCGGCGCCGGCAAGTTGGCCGGGCCGGACAGGCCGAACCAGGAATAAGAGACAAGGTCCGGATAGCCGGACTCTTTCATCGTCGGCACATCCGGGAAGCTGGGATTTCGCTTCTCGCCGCTGACCGCGATTGCGCGCACCTTGCCAGCCTTGATGTGCGGCGCGGCCGAGGGCAGCGAATCGAACATCGACGGCACGTTGCCGGCCATCACGTCCTGCATCGCTGGTCCGGCGCCGCGATAGGGGATGTGGACCAGCTTGGTATTGCTGACCAGCGCCAGCATCGTGCCGAGGATGTGATTGCTCGAACCCGGTCCCGAGGTCGCGAAGGCGAGCTTTTCGGGGTTGGCCTTGGCGTAGGCGACGTACTCGGCCAGCGTCGTGGCCGGGAAGCTCGGATTGACGACGAGGACGCTGGGATTGAACGACGCGAGCGTGATGTGCGTGAAGTCCTTCACCGGATCGTAGTCGAGATCGCCGTAGAGCGGCGGCGCGATCGCGAAGGAGGAGATGTTCGACGTAAGCAGCGTGTAGCCGTCGGGCGCGGCCTTGGCGACCTGCGACGTACCGATCGACGCGCCCTTGCCTGGCCGGTTCTCGACCACGATGTTCTGGCCCAGCCGCTGGCCGAGATATTCGGCGATCACCCGGCCCACTACGTCCGTCGACCCGCCCGGCGCATAGGGCACGACGAGCTTGATCGGCTTGTTGGGCCATGGGGCCTGGGCGTGGGCTGGCAGGGCGAACCCGGCAAGCGTCGTGGCAACGAAAGTGCGGCGAGGGATCATGGCGTGAGTATACTCGCCACATGAGCGATCCCAAGAAGCTGTTCGCAGCCCTGTTCGAGCCAAAACGCATTGCCTTGATCGGTGCCTCGGCCGATCCGACCAAGACGACCTCGCGGCCGCAACGTTTCCTGCGCAAGCATGGCTTTACCGGCGAGATCCTGCCGGTGAATCCGTCGCGCAGCGAAATCCTGGGCGAGATGGCCTACAAGGATCTTGATTCGATCCGAGGCGAGATCGATCACGCCTACATCCTGCTGAATGGTCGTGGCGCCGTCGACGCGCTGGCTGCCTGTGGCAAGCGTGGCGTCAAGGTCGCGTCCATCCTGGCCGGCGGCTTCGCCGATGCCGGCGCGGCGGGCGCGTCGCTACAGGACGATCTTTCGCGCATCGTCGCGGAGAGCGGCATCCGCCTGGTCGGGCCCAACAGTATCGGCACGGTGAGCACCAATCCGCCGATGGTGCTGACGGCCAACGCGGCCTTCGCCATCGACAAATTGCGCACCGGGCGCTGGGCTGTCGTCAGCCAGAGCGGTAGCCTCATTGGAGCGCTACTCTCGCGCGCCGATGCGCGCGGCATCGGCTTCTCGCGACTGATCTCGGTCGGCAACGAGGTCGATCTCGCGGTCGGCGAAATTGCCGACCTGATGGTGGACGATCCCGCGACCGACGCGATCCTGCTGTTCATGGAGACTTTGCGCGACGGCGATCGATTGGCGCGAGCAGCGCGGCGCGCCCATGCCGCCGGCAAGCCGGTGATCGCCTACAAGCTCGGCCGGTCGGAGATTGGTCAGGAACTGGCGAAGTCGCATACCGGGGCCATCGCCGGCTCCGACGCGACGTTCGATGCGTTCTGCCGTCGCCATGGCATCGCCCGTGTGTCGATGTTCGAATCGCTGATCGATGTGCCGGCGCTGCTGGTCGATCGCCCACCCACACACGGCAAACGCGTCGCCGTGGCGACCACGACCGGCGGCGGGGCGGCGATGGTGGTCGACAACATGGCGATGGCCGGCCTCGACATCGCCGACCCGCCGCAGGCGCTGGTCGATTGGCTAAAGCCGCTCGGCATCGCGGCGGGCGAGGGCAAGCTGATCGATCTCACGCTGGCCGGCGCCAAGCCCGAGATCGTGGCCGGCACTATCGAGCGGTTGCTGGCCGACGACGGCAACGACGCGGTGATCTTCGTGGTCGGCTCCTCGGCGCAGTTCAATCCCGAACTCGCGGTCGAGCCGCTGCTGCGCTTTGCCCGCACCGCCAAGCCCTTCGCCGTGTCGCTGACGCCGACGGCGGAAAAGTCGCTGGCGCTGCTGACGGCGGCGGGCGTGGCGGCGTTCCGCCATCCCGAATCCTGCAGCGAGGCGATGGCCATCTGCCTGCTGCGCAGGGCGCCGCACCCGCTGCCCGCGTTGGCCGAGCCCTCGCGCGCGTCGCTCGATGCGCTCGAGGCGGGCCGCGTCAACGGCTTCGACGAGCGGCGGGCGGCCGATCTCTTCTCGGCGCTGGGTGTCCCGATGGCCAAGTCGATGGCGATTCCGGATGCTAAGCGCGTCGCGGCGGCCGTGGCCGAGGTTGGCGCGCCGGTGGTGCTGAAAATCCTGTCGGCCGATATCGCGCACAAGACCGAAGCGGGCGGCGTGGCCCTCGGATTGATGGATGGCCAGGCCGCCGCGGTCGCGGCGCGCGAGATCGAGAAGCGCGTGAAGGCGCATTCGCCTCACGCCAAGCTCGACGGCTTCCTGATCCAGAAGATGGAGCGCGGCCTGGCCGAGGTGATCCTGGGCTTTCGCCGCGATCCCCTGGTTGGCCCCACGATCACCGTCGGTCTCGGCGGCGTGCTGGCCGAGATCTACAAGGACGCGTCGACACGGATTGCGCCGGTCGACGAAGCCGAGGCTGGGCAGATGATCGAGGAGGTAAAGGGCCTCGCCACCATCCGCGGTTATCGCAACCTGCCGAAGGGTGATGTCGCGGCGTTGGCGAAGACCATCGCGGCGTTTTCGACGCTGGCGCACAAGGCGTTCGCCAGCGTGGCCGAAGCCGAGATCAATCCTCTGCTGGTCAAGCCGGACGGCGAAGGCGTGGTTGCCGTCGACGGGTTGGTGCTGCTGGGCTAGCTGTAACCGCAGTAAATTGTGTCATCCCGAACGCAGTGAGGGATCTTTCCGGCTCCATGAAGGATCCCTCGTCTTCGGCTGGGGATGACATCGTTTTTCAGTGCCTGCACTAGTGGAGATCCGGCCGGTCCATGAGCTGGCGGAAATCGTCGAGCACGAAGTAGGTGTTCTGCAGGCGGTCGATCTCGTAGGGCCGGTGCATCACCGTCGCGGCGTCGAACGGCAGGCGTGCGACCGCTTCATCTTCGATCGCGTGGTTCACTTCGGCGGCCGAGGACAGGATGCCGGCGCCATAGGCTTTCAGGCCCTTGGCCGTGCGGATCAGACCGAACTCGACGGTGAACCAGTAGAGCCGGGCCAGCAGATGGACGTTCGGACCTGCGTCGACACCGCGCTGGCCGTAGGTCTGCATGTAGTCGGCGAAGACCGGGTTCGAGAGCAGCGGCACGTGACCGAAAAAATCGTGGAACAGGTCGGGCTCGACCAGATAGTCGAGCTCGGCACGCGTGCGGATCCACACCGTCACCGGAAAGCGGCGGTGCGCGAGATGGTCGTAGAAGGCCGCGTCGGGGATGAGGCCGGGGACACCCACGATGCGCCAACCGGTCAGCGGTTCCAGACGCGCGTTGATCGCGTCGAAGTCCGGGATGGTGTCGCCGATGCCGAGCGAGTCGAGCCCATTTAGAAATTCATCGCAGGCATAGCGGCGCGCGAGCGCGGTCTGGCGCTTGACCAAAAGCCGCCACACGGCCTGATCCTCGGCTGAATAAAGGTCGGCGTGCTGCGGCACGGTCCAGTCCGGCGCCATCCCGAGGTAGTCGCCACGGAGGTTTTCGAGGGGTGCGATGTTCATGCCCTGAATATGGGGGCAGGGCGGCGGCGAATCCTCGCGAAGTTAGCCTGTATGGTGGCCAAATTTGGAGGTATTCTCTATGAAATAGACTTCTTAGGGTGAATTACACCATGATCGAGCTCGATGACATCGACAGACGCATCGTGGCGGCGCTCCAGGCCGAAGGTCGGCTGCCGATGGTCGATCTTGCCGATCGGGTCGGCCTGTCGGCCACACCCTGCCAGCGCCGCGTGAAGCGTCTCGAAGAGGAAGGCGTGATCGGCCGCTACGCAGCCCTCGTCTCGCCACAGGCGATGGGCCTTGGGCTACAAGCGCTGATCCAGATCACGCTCGACGATCATTCCGAGAAGACGGTCGATGCTTTCGAGGCGGCGATCCGCGCCCGGCCCGAGGTCGTGGCCTGCTATGCCGTGACCGGCGACATGGATTTCCAGGTCCATGTCTTCGCGCCCGACCTCGCAAGCTTCAGCGAGTTCGCCATGAAGGCGCTGCTGCGCATGCCCGGCGTAAAGGGCACGCGATCGTCGTTCATCATGCAGGCGGTGAAGAGCGATCTCGCGTGGGTACCTCAACCATCTGCGAGAGTCCGCAAGTAGAGCGGCCGGTCGATATTGCCGCCGCTCAGGATCAGGCCGATGCGCTTGCCCGCCAGGCGTTCGCGTTCCTGCATCAGCGCGGCGAGCGACGCGGCGCCAGCGCCCTCGGTGAGCTGGTGCGTATCCTCGTAGTAGGCGCGCATTGCGAGGGCGATTTCTGTATCGCTTACTTTTACGATCCGGTCCGCGCCCTTCAAAATCACTTTTAGCGCTTCTGCATCCGGCCCGCGCACGGCCATGCCGTCGGCCATGGTGTCGGCGCTGTTGGTCGCCACGACCTTGCCGGCGGCGAAGGAGAGCGCATAGGCCGGCGCTTCGGTCGAGACCACGCCCACCACCTTGGTCGAGAGGCCGAGCGCATCGCGCACCGCGATCGTGCCGCAGATGCCCGAGCCCAGGCCGATCGGGACATAGACCGTGTCGAGTGGCGGGGCCGCCCGGAACAATTCGAGGGCATAGGTCGCCACGCCGCACACCAGATCGCGATGGAAGGACGGGACCATGGAGAGGCCGCGTTCGCCGGCGAGCCGCATCGCGACCTCGCGGGCTGCATCGAAATCGTGGCCGGCTTCGACCAGCTCTGCGCCGAAAGCCCGCATCGCGGCATTCTTTTCCACCGAATTGCCCAGGGGCACGACGATGGTGGCGGCGATGCCGGCGCGGGCAGCGGCGAGCGCGATGCTCTGGCCGTGATTGCCGCGGGTGGCGCTCGCCACGCCGGCGACGCCAGGTTGTGCGTGCTTCAGCCGATCCATGTAGACTAGGCCGCCGCGCACCTTGAAGGCGCCGGTCGGGGTATGGTTCTCGTGCTTCACCCAGACCTCGCAGCCGGTGCGTTTGGCGAGGAGGGGCCAGGCATATTGCGGGGTGGGCGGCATGGCGGCGTAGACGATGGCCGCCGCACTCTCGACGTCTTCCAGGGACAACATTCCGCCAGCTTGCGCGAGATGGCGCGGGCCGTCGAGGTCCGGCTATGATGGGCCACATCCAACCGGAGTATTTTTATGCCCGTTCTGCCGCGTTCGCTCGAGATCCAGGGCGAGATTTCCGCCATTCGCCGCGACATCCACGCCCATCCCGAGCTCGCCTATGAGGAGAACCGGACCTCCGACATCGTTGCAGCCAAGCTCACGGAATGGGGCCTCGAAGTGACGCGTGGGCTGGGCAAGACCGGCCTGGTGGGAACCTTGCGCAAGGGTAATTCGTTGAAGTCCATCGGCCTGCGCGCCGACATGGATTGCCTGCCGATGGATGAGACCAATGATTTCGAACACGCCTCCAAGAATCCCGGCCGCATGCATGCCTGCGGCCACGACGGCCACACCGCCATGCTCTTGGGCGCGGCCAAGGTCTTGAGCGAAAAGCGCGACTTCGAGGGTGCCGTGCACTTCATCTTCCAGCCGGCCGAAGAGGGCGGCGGCGGCGGCAAGGCGATGATCGACGACGGGCTGTTCGACAAATTCCCCTGCGATGCCATCTTCGCCATCCACAACAAGCCCGGCCTGCCGCTCGGCATGATCGCCAGCAAGCCGGGCCCGCTGCTGGCCGCAGCCGACCGCTGGGACCTGCGCATCTCGGGCAAGGGCGGCCACGCAGCACACCCGCATCTCAGCAAGGATCCGCTGATCGTCGCCGCCAATCTCACGCTGGCGCTGCAGACCATCGTCAGCCGCAACATGGATCCGTTCGCCTCCTCCGTCGTCACCGTCGGCTTCGTGAAGGGTGGTTCGGCCTACAACGTCATCCCGACCGACGTCCATATGGGCGGCACAACCCGCACGACGACGCCGGAGGCGCGCAAGCTGATCGAGGCGCGCATCCGCGAGATCTGCGATGGCGCCGCCAGGATGTACGGCGTGAAGATCGACGTCGAGTATCGCAACGGCTATCCGCCGACGATCAACAACGCCCAGCGTGCCGCCTTCGCCATCGACGTGGCGGCAGGCATCTGCGGCCCCAACGGCGTGCGCGACAACGTGCAGGCCAGCATGGGCGCCGAGGACTTCTCCTACATGCTGGAGAAAGTGCCCGGCGCCATGGTGTGGCTGGGCAACGGCGGCGAGGACGGCAATGGCGTCGGCCTGCACAACTCGCGCTACGACTTCAACGACATGGCGATCCCGTTCGGCGTGAGCTTCTTCGTCAACACCGTCGAACGCTTCCTCGGCGAATAGCAGAAGCAGCATGGGCCCGGTCGAACGCTGATGGAGTTCTTTCGCGTCTATGGCCGGGTGATCGGGCTGCTGCGGGCCGAGAAGGGGCTCGCCATCGTTCTGGCCATCGCCAATGTGGCGGTGGCCGCGCTGCAGTTCTATGAGCCGGTGCTGTTCGGCCAGGTGATCGATCTCCTGACCAACGCGCGGAACAAGCCTGTCGAGGTTTTGTGGCGGGACGCGCTCTCGATCCTCGGCCTGTGGGCGATCGTCGGGCTGGGCGGCCTCACGGCCAACATGGTGGTCTCGCTGCAGGCCGATCGTATGGCCCATCGCCGCCGGCTGGGCGCCATGGCGAGCTACTTCGAGCATCTGCTGATCCTGCCGTTCTCCTTCCACAATGCCCAGCATTCCGGCCGCCTGATCAAGATCATGCTGACCGGCGTCGACAATCTGTTCGGCATCTGGCTCTCGTTCTTCCGCGAGAATCTCGCCACCCTGGTGGCGCTGTTCATCATGCTGCCGCTCAGCCTGTTCATGAACTGGCGGCTCGGCCTGCTCCTGCTGGTCCTGATCCTGTTTTTCGCCGTGGCCAATGTCTGGGTGGTGAGTCGCACCGACCGGCTTCAGCACAAGGTCGAGGACCTGCACAGCGAGCTCGCCGGCCGCGCCGGCGATGCGTTGGGCAATATCCACCTGATCCAGAGCTTCGTGCGGCTGGCGGCCGAGACGGGCGAGATGCATCGCATCATCGGCCAGACGCTGGCGGCGCAGTTTCCGGTGCTGAACTGGTGGGCGCTGCTGTCGGTGATGACGCGCGCCGCCTCGACCATCACGGTGATCTCGATCTTCGTGCTCGGCACCTGGCTCTATACCAAAGGCGAGGCGACGGTCGGCGAGATCGTGAGCTTCATGGGCTTCGCCACCATGCTGATCGGCCGCATGGACCAGGCCTCGGGCTTCGTCAGCCGCATCTTCTTCCAGATGCCGTCGCTCGGCGATTTCTTCCGCGTCCTCGATGCGCAGTCCTCGGTGCCCGACAAGCCCAACGGCATCGATCTCGGGCGCGCCAAGGGCGACGTCGAGTTCGACGACATCAATTTCTCCTACGACGGCAAACGGCCGGCGCTGGTCCATTTTTCGCTGAAGGCGCCGGCCGGCACGACCGTGGCATTCGTGGGACCGACCGGTGCCGGCAAGAGCACCGCGCTCTCGCTGCTGCACCGCATGTGGGATGCGCAGTCGGGCACCGTTCGCATCGACGGTATCGACCATCGCGACATCAAGCTGGAGTCGCTTCGCCGCAACATCGGCGTGGTGTTCCAGGACTCGACGATGTTCTACCGCTCGATCGCCGACAACCTGCGCATCGGCAAGCCCGATGCCACCCAGGCGGAGCTCGAACAGGCGGCCAGGCTCGCCGAGGCGCACGATTTCATCATCCGGCAGCCGCAGGGCTACGACACGCTGGTGGGCGAACGCGGCACCACTCTGTCCGGCGGCGAGCGCCAGCGGCTCGCGATCGCCCGCGCGCTGCTGAAAGATCCGCCGATCCTGATCCTTGACGAGGCCACGAGCGCACTCGATTCGGTGACGGAAGCGCGCATCCAGAAGGCGCTCAAGACGCTGATGCAGGGCCGCACGACCTTTGTGATCGCCCATCGGCTGTCGACCATTCGCGACGCCGACCTGGTCGTGGTGTTCGAGCATGGCCGCGTCGCCGAACAGGGTGCCTACGGTGAACTGGCGGCCCGCGGCGGCGCCTTCACCCGGCTCGTGACGACCCAGCAGGCTGGCATAGAATCTGCCTGATATCCCCTTGGCGGGCGTGAGTTGTCCGCCTAAGAGTCGCTGGACGAGGGATCTCACGGGGGAGCGGGATATGAACGGATTCGCCAAGTGGCTGGCAGGCGCTGCCGCGGTCGCGGGGATATTGGGCGGCCTGCCCGCGCAAGCCCAGACACCGATAAAGTTCACACTGGATTGGGTTTTCCAGGGTCCGACCTCGCCGTTCCTCGTGGCGCTCGAGAAAGGCTACTACAAGGCCGAAGGGCTCGACGTCACCATGGATCCCGGCCAGGGCTCGGCCGGCGCGGTCCAGCGCGTTGCCACCGGTGCCTACCAGATCGGCTTTGCCGACGTGAACGCGACCATCGAGTACAACGCCAAGAACCCCGGCAAGGAAGTTCTCTGCGTCTTCATGGCCTACGATTTCGCGCCGTTCGGCGTCTATGCGCTGAAGAAGAGCGGCATCAAGACGCCCAAGGATCTCGAGGGCAAGAAGCTCGGCGCGCCGGTGTTCGACGCCTCGTTCCGCCTGTTCCCGGCCTTCGCCAAGAAGAACGGCATCACCAAGTGGGAGCACGTCAACCTGACGCCGCAGCTGCGCGAGCAGAGCCTGGTGCAGGGTACCGTCGACTTCATCTCCGGCCACTACTTCTCGTCGATGCTCGACCTCAAGGCGCGCGGCGTAGCGTTCGAGGACATCGTGTCGATGCGCTACGTCGACTTCGGCATGGACGTCTACGGCAACGGCATCGTCATCTCGCCGGAGATGGCCAAGAACGAGAGGGCTGTGAAGGGCTTCATCGCCGCCACGGTCAAGGGCTGGAAGGACGTGATCGCCGATCCCAAGCTCGGCATCGCCGCCGCCAAGAAGCGCGATCCGCTGATCGACGAGAAGCTCGAGATGGAGCGCCTCCAGATCTCGCTGGAGACCAACATCCTGACGCCCTATGTGAAAGCAAACGGCATGGGCGACGTCGACCCCGTGCGCTTTGCCCGCGCCGTCAAGGACGTCTCCGAGGCATTCGGCCTGCCGAACCCGCCGGCGCCGGACAAGGTGTTCACCAATGCCTATCTGCCGCCGAAGGCCGACCGGATGATCTCGAAGTAGAGATGGCGTTCGTCGACCTCAAGGGCGTCAGTCTCACCTATCGGCTCGGCAAGGACCGCACTCTCGCCCTTGCCGACGCGACCTTCGCCATCGACAAGGGCGAGTTCATCGCCGTCGTCGGACCGTCGGGCTGCGGCAAGTCGACCATCATGAAGCTGGTCACCGGCCTGCTGCCGGCGTCGGGCGGCGAGGTCCGGGTGGCCGGCCAGAAGGTGACGGGGCCGATCAAGGGCGTCGGCATGGCGTTCCAGAACCCGACCCTGATGCCGTGGCGCTCCACCATGAACAATATCCTGTTGCCCATGGAGGTGGTGGAACCGCATAAGCGCCGGTTCCGCCGCCATCGCGCCGAGTATGTCGCGCGTGCGATGAAGCTCCTGCAGACCGTCGGCCTGGCCGATTTCGCCGACAAGTTTCCCTGGCAGCTCTCGGGCGGCATGCAGCAGCGCTCCAACCTCTGCCGCGCCCTGATCCACGAGCCCGAGCTCCTGATGCTCGACGAGCCGTTCGGCGCCCTCGACGCCTTCACCCGCGAGGAGCTGTGGGGCGTCATGCAGGCGCTGTGGCTGGAGAAGCGCTTCACCGGCGTGCTGGTGACCCACGACCTGCGCGAGGCCGTTTTTCTTGCGGACACGGTCTATGTGATGAGCCGCCGTCCGGGACGGATCGTGATGGCCAAGAAGATCGACATCCCGCGCCCGCGGACGCTGGCCACCACCTTCGAGCCGCATTTCGTCGAGGTCGTGCACGAGCTGCGCGACCGGATCAGCCAGGAGCACGCATGAGCGACCTTCGTCGCGAGGCGTTGCGGCACGCCATGCCGTGGCTGGTCATGGCCGCCCTGCTGGTGATCTGGGAAATCTCCTGCATCGTCTTCGACGTGCCCGAGATCATCCTGCCCAAGCCGACCAAGATCTTCGCGGTCTTCTTCCAGCGCTTCGACATTTTGATGGCGTACTGCTGGGACACATTGTGGACGACCACCATCGGCTTCCTGCTGGCGATTGCCGGCGGCCTGCTGCTCGGCCTGGCGGTCGGTGCCTCGCCGTTCGTCTACTCTGGACTCTATCCGCTGCTGATCGCCTTCAACGCAATTCCAAAGGTGGCGATCGTGCCGATCCTGATGATCTGGGTGGGCGTGGGCTCGCTGCCGGCCGTCATCACGGCCTTTGTCATCAGCTTCTTCCCCATCGTGGTCAATGTGGCGACCGGCCTCGCCACCATAGAACCCGAGATGCGCGACGTGCTGCGCAGCCTCGGCGCCACGCGTTTCGAGATCCTGACCAAGGTCGGCATCCCGCGCGCCATGCCCTATCTTTTCGCCAGCCTGAAAGTGGCGATCACCTTGGCCTTCATCGGCTCGGTGATTTCCGAGACGGTCGGCGGCAACAACGGCATCGGCTTCCTCATGCTGTCGGCCAGCGCGCGCAACGATGCGCCGACCACCTTCGCCGGCCTGTTCGCCATCGCCATCATGGGTGTGGCGATGTACGCGATCTGCGCCATGATCGAAAAGCGTATGACGCGCTGGGCCTTCCGGGCCGACATCGTCGGCTAGACGACCGGGACGCCGTCCTTCGCCACGATTTTTCCGCTCTTGATCACCAGCTTGCGGCGCGGCCGGGTGGCGACGGCTTCGGCCACCGAACCCGCCTCGACGACCACGAAGTCGGCCGCGGCGCCGACGGCAATGCCGTAGTCTTCGATACCGAGAATGCTCGCGGCCGCTCCGGTCACCATGTCGAAGGCGAACTGCAGTTCGTGATCATGGCGGAAGTTGGCGCGGTAGCCGATCATCATGGCGCGCTCGAGCATGTCGCCGTTGCCGAAGGGCGACCAGGCGTCGCGAATGTTGTCGGAACCGCCGAACACTTTTACCCCATGCCGGTGCAGCAGCGCGAGCGGCGGAATGGGCGCGCCACCGGGGCCGTGGCTCATGATGGCGACACCGGCCTTTGCCAGCACGTCGGCGGTGCGGGCGGCCTTGTCGGTGTCGACGGAACCGAGTGCAAAGGCATGGCTCACGGCAACGCGACCTCCGAGGCCCGCCGCGGTCGTGCGCTCGGCGATGGCCAGCAGCTGGGCGATGCCGGCCTCGCCACCGTCGTGCAGATGGATGTCGACGCCCACGCTGCGCCGTTCTGCGATGCCGAAGACGGCAGTGAGATGGCCGTCGAGATCGCCGTCGATGCCGACGGGATCGAGGCCACCCACCAGGTCGGCGCCTTCGCTGATGGCGGCGTCGAGCAGCTCCGCGGTACCCGGTGAGCGCACGATGCCGCTTTGCGGAAAAGCCACGATCTGGATGCTGACGAGGTCGCGGAAGCGTTCGCGGATCTTCAGGACCTCATGCAGGTTCCGGAGGCCGAGCTGGTTGTCGATGTCGACATGGCTGCGCATGTGCAGCGTACCGCTCGCTACCACCTGGCGCACCAGGTTGGAGCCGGTCTCCGCTTCCGGCGCGGTGCGCTCGGCCCGCACCTTGCGCTCGGCCTCGATGCGGTCGGCAACCCGATTGCCGGTAGATTGATTGGGCACCCACGGCAGGCCCAGCAAGGTTTTGTCCAGATGGATATGGCCGTCGACCAGCGGCGGCAGCAGCAGCGCGCCGCCAAGGTCGAGCACATCGACGCCCGCGGGAACGGTGGCCGCGGCGGGGAGGAGGGCGGCGATCCGCCCTCCCTTGACGTCGATGTGACGTTGCGTGCCGTCGGCCAGGACGGCGTTGGCGATCAGCATCGCTTTACTTGTCGGCGGCTGCGCCGGCTTCCTTGCGGAAGGTGTTGACGGCGCCTTTGGCTGCCATCGCCATCAGGCCGGAGTCGTTGGCGATCGTACAGAGCTGGAAGCCCATGCCGAATGCCTTTGCGGCGTAGCTTGCCGTGCCGTTGTGGATGCCGGCGAACTGCTTGCGTTTCTTGCAGGCGGCCACGAGCTTCTCGTAGATCTTGAGCACCTGCGGCTCGTCGCGGTCGAGCTTGGGCACGAGGCCGAGCGACAGGCCGAGATCGGACGGGCCGACATAGATGCCGCTGATGCCCGGCACGTCGAGGATGGCGTCTATATTGTCGATCGCTTCCTGCGTTTCGATCATCGGGATGACCAGCACTTCGTCATTGGCCGTCGCCTGGTAGGGCGTGGCCTCGCCATAGGCGCCGGCGCGGATCGGGCCGTTGCTGCGTTTGCCCCTCGGCGGATAGAGGCTGTAGGAGACCAGCGCCTTGGCCTCAGTGGCATTGTTGACCATCGGGCAGATGACGCCCCAGGCGCCGCCGTCGAGAACCTTGCCGATGATGCCCGGCTCGTTCCACGGCACGCGGACCAGCGAGGTGACCGGATATTTGTCCATCGCCTGGAAGCAGGCGATCATCGAATGGTAGTCCTGCACGCCGTGTTGCATGTCGACGGTGACGCTGTCCCAGCCGCATTGCGCCATGACTTCGGCCGAGAAGCCGCTCGGAATGGCCAGCCAGGCATTGACGCAGGCCTTGCCTGCATCAAGGCGCCTTTTCAGCATGTTCACCGACATATCAGCGTTTCCTTTCAGTCTTGTTCAAATGGCGGTGGATCATAGTCCGGCGGGCCACCGGGGGGCCATGGCGACGTGCCGCGGAGCGGTCCAGTTCAACCCTTTACGGCGCCGGCCGACAGACCTTCGACGATGTATTTTTGCAGCAGCGCCACCAGCACCACGGTGGGCAGCAACGCCAAGAGGCAGATCGCCATCATCAGGTTGAAGAAGACATGAACGTCGCCGACCAGGCTCGCGATCACGACGGGCAGCGTCATGAAGTCCGGCCGGGCGTTCAGGATCAGCGGGATCAGCAGCTCATGCCAGGAGATGATGAACATGATGACACCGCAGGCCGCCAGCGCCGGCGTCGCCAGCGGCACGACGATGCGGAAGAAGGCGCCGAGCCGCGTGCAGCCATCGATGCGCGCCGCTTCCTCGAGTTCGGTCGGGATGGTGTCGAAGTAGGGCGCCAGGATCAGGATCGCGTAGGGCAGCAGAAAACCGGTGCTCGGCGATGATGACACCGGACAGCGAATTGAGTTGGCCGACCGAGCGCATGACGACATAGAGCGGAATCATCAGCACGATCACCGGCACGAAGCGTGCCACGATGTTGGCCTGCATCAGGAACAGCGTCCATCGGAAGCGCTGGCGGGCGATGGTGTAGGCCGACAGCGAGCCGAACAGCAGTGTCAGCAAAGTGACCGAACCGGCCACGATCATCGAGTTCATGAATGCCGTGTAGAAGCTCTTGATGTTGTCGGGCAGGTAGGTCGCCTGGTCGAAGATGCGGCCCCTCTGCTGGCCCTTTGTGAGAATGACGGTGAAATTGTCGAGCGTGACCTCGAGTGGCAGCACGCGTCGCGTGTCGGCCTGCAGCGCCCTCTCCGACTGGATGCTGCCGATGAACACCGCCACCAGCGGCAGCAGGATGAAGAAGATCACCGTCAGGTTGGCCACATGCAGCAGGAGTCGGACCGTGGGAGTGGTCTTGAACATCAGAGGGTCACGCGGCGATAGATGAGGCGCATGTAGACGAGGGCGATGGCCGCGATCATCAGCGTCAGGATGAATGCCGAGGCCGAGCCCATGCCGAAATTGTTCGGTGGCGAGAAGGTGATCTTGTAGCTGTACCACGCGGCCACCCAGGTGGCGTCGCCCGGCCCGCCCTGGGTGATCGCCAGGATCTCCTCGAACACCGCGAAGGCGAAGGCGGTTCGCAGGATCAGGATGATGACGATGATCTGTTGCAACATCGGCAGTGTGATGTGCCGGAAGCGGTGCCAGGCGTTGGCGCCGTCGATAGCGGCCTGCTCATAGAGGTCGCGCGGGATGCCCTGCAGCGCCGCGTGAACGAGGATGATGGCGAAGGGCAGGGTGCGCCAGATATAGGGGACGGCAACGGCATAGAGCGCGGTGTCGGGATTGCCGGCCCAGTTGATCGGATTGTCGATCAGTCCGGCCGTGAACAGGATCCTGTTCAGGAAGCCGAACTGGAAGCTGTAGAGGAACGACCAGATCAGGCCGTTGCAGATCGGCGGAATGGCGTAGGGCAGCAGGATCAGGAAACGCGTGACGCGCGAGGTCCAGACGCCGGCCTGATTGATCAGCAGCGCGATCAGCACCGCCAGGACGATCTCGGTGCCGACGGTGACGACGGTGAAGATGCCGGTGTTCTTGAGGGCGACCCAGAACAGCGGGTCTTCCAGAACGCGGACGTAGTTGTCCCAGCCGTTGAAGGCGAATACGCCGCTGCGCAACTGCCCCAGCCCGACCCGGTGCACCGACAGATAGGCGGCATAGATCACCGGATAGCCGAGCACCAGGCCGAGGCAGAGCAACGTCGGCACGTTCATGACAAACGCGAAGCTGCCCGCCGACATCTCGCGCCGGTACCAGGGACGGCGCGGTGCCCTCTCGATCGTGACCGCCAGCGTACTCATCGTGAGGGCATCAGACCTTGCGCTTGGCGTCGGCGATGCCCTTGATCAGGTTGTCGCAGCACTGGTCGGCCGTGATCTGGCCGGTCAGGCATTTCTGGACCTCGATGTTGAGCTGGTCGCTCCACGGGAAATGCCAGGGCTGATAGATCGACGAGCACGGCTCGCCGATATAGGCCGCCTTGTCCCAGATCTTGAGGATCTCCGGGACATCGCCCCACGGTGCCCAACCTGTCTTGATCGCGTCGCTGTTCATCACGGACGTGTAGCCGGACCCCAGCATCGCATCCTTGGCGAGGCTCAGCGCCTGCGTGTAGTTGCCGTCCTTGGTCTTGCCGCCGAGATACTGCAGCAGCTTCCACGCCCATTCCTTGTTCCGGTTGGCCGTGGTGACGAAATAGACATGCGCGTCGCCGATCGTCTTGCCGTCGCCCGGCGAGCCCAGGACCTTGACCTTTCCCGCGATCGGCGACTGGGCCGGATCGTTGACGACGTTGAGGCCGTAATGATGGTTCGGTCCGCGGTAGAGGTTCTTGCCGGCGCCGAAGGCCTTGGCCGACGAGGTGAACTGTACCTTGAGCGATTCCGGGTCGGCAATGTCGAGACCCTTTTCGAAGGTGTTGGCCCACCATTTCAGCGTCTCGCGGGCAATCGAGCCGGCGCCCAGCATGTGGTTGCCCTGCTTGTCGAAGAACACGCCGCCGCGGTTCCATGTCATCTGGTACCAGGTGCCCGGCAGCTGCTCGAGCCCGACGCCCGCGACCCACAGCACGGGATAGCGCGATACGCCGTCCTTCTTGGCTTTCACGCAGTGCTCGATGAACTCCTCGTAGGTGGCGAAGGGCTTGTCGATCTTCAGCTTCTCCAGCATGTCGGCGTAGTAGTTCCACACCCACACCGTGGCGAAGTAGGGCAGGCCCATGGTCTTGCCGTTCATCATCGCGACTTGCTTGGTGAAAGGCGAGAAGTCCTTGGCGTAGTCGGCGGCACCGGGCATGTCGTCGAGCGGCTCGACCAGGCCCTGGCTCACGAAGTTGGGAAACGAGAACGGCGAGGATTGCGAGACGTCGATCTTCTCGCCTGCCGCGAACATGGTGGTGAGCTTGGTCGGATGGTCGTTGAAGGAGGAGATCGTGCCGTCGACCGGCACGCCCCAATCCGCCTCGAACTGCTTGGCGATGCGCGTGTAGATATCGCCGTAGGTCCAGACGACGAAGTTGAGGCGGTCGACCTTGCTCTTCGGGGCAACGCTCCACGGGCCGGCCGATTGGCCGAGGGCCGCGCCTGAGGCTCCCATGAGGCCAAGGCCTGCAGCGCCGCCCAGAACACGACGGCGGCTGATTTCCCATTTGGCGCTGATGTCTTCACTCATGTCATAGCCCCCCATGCCTTGGTGATGACCCAAAACCTACCATCACTGCCGCGCCGAATGTAGGCATGATGCAGCAAGAAGCAGGCCAGTGTGGATTGCATAGCAAGATATGGGTAGAGGCGAACGTATGACGCTCTTGTCGTTGCGCGCGGGCGAGCTCGCGGTCGATCTCGCACCGTCCTCGGGTGGGTCGATCGTGCGCTTCACTGTGGGTGATTTGACCGATGTGCTGCGGCCGGCCAGCGCCGCCGCGATCGCGTCGGGCCGTGGCAACGACGCTTCCTGCTATCCGCTGGTGCCCTTTTCGAATCGCATCGCGAACGGTCGTCTCGATATTGGCGGCCAGGAAATCGTCCTGAAGCCCAATTGGCCGGGCGTGCTCCATCCGATGCACGGTGACGGTTGGGCGGGATCCTGGGACGTCGAGCGCCACGACGCGCATTCCGCCGAGCTTACCTATGTCCATGACGGCCGAGACGGCTGGCCATTTCGCTATCGCGCCCGCCAGTCCTTCCGTCTCGAGGGCGACCGCCTCGTGGTCGGCATGTCGATCGAGAATCTCGAAGATCGGGCGGTGCCGGCGGGCCTCGGGCTCCATCCCTTCTTCACCCGCGAGCCCGACACCGAACTCACCTGCCGGGTCGATGGCGTGTGGCGCGCCGATGCCGAAGTCCTGCCGGTCGACCGCATCGCCGTGCCGCCGGAATGGGATTTCGCGGTCTCTCGTCCCGTCGATGGCGTCGTTCTCGACAATTGCTTCGACGGCTGGAACGGCCGGGCGACGATCCGCTGGCCGCGGCATGCCCTGGGCCTGGCGCTCGAGGCCACGGAGCCGTTTCGCCATCTCGTGATCTATGTTCCAAAGGGCCGGCCGTTTTTCTGCGTCGAGCCGGTCAGCCATGCCAATGGCGCCGTCGCGCGATCGCTTTTGCCGGCCGGCACGACGCTCGCGGGAGAGATCGTGTTTCGTCCCTTCAGTCTGTGAGGAACCATGTCGCGCTTCGCCTCTTATCCCAGCCTCAGTGGCCGCGTCGTTTTCGTGTCGGGCGGCGGCTCCGGCATCGGTGCCTCGATCGTCGAGCATTTCGCAGAACAGGGCGCCAAGGTGGGCTTTGTCGATATCGATGAGCCCGCCTCGAAAGCACTGGTCGAGAAACTCGCGGCCGCCGGCCATCCCGCCCCGCTGTTCGCCAAATGCGATGTGCGCGACATCGCGGCCTACCAGGCCGCCATCGGCGAAGTCGCCGGAAAGTTCGGCGCCATCACCGTGCTGGTCAACAATGCTGCGCGCGACGACCGGCATGCGATTGCCGACGTGACGCCGGCGTTCTGGGACGAGCGCATCGCCGTCAACCTCCGGCACCAGTATTTCGCCATCCAGGCCGTGGCGCCCGGCATGAAGCAGGCGGGCGGCGGCTCGATCGTGAATTTCAGCTCGGTCAGCTATCACACCATGACACCGCAGCTCTCGGTCTATCAGGCGGCCAAGGCCGCGGTGATCGGCATGACCCGCGGGCTCGCGCGCGATCTCGGGCCCGATGGCATCCGTCTCAACGCGATCACGCCAGGCTGGATCATGACCCAGCGACAGATCGACTTGTGGCTGACGCCCGAGGCCGAAGCCGCCCTGATGACGGCACAGTGTCTCAAGGAGAAGGTCTATCCGCCCGACATCGCCCGCATGGCGCTGTGGCTCGCCGCTGATGACAGCCGTCTGGTGACGGCGCAGAACTTCGTCGTCGACGGCGGACGGATGTAGGGCCATGGCCGCTTCCCTGGAACGTCGGGCGATCCATGCCGGTTCGAAGCTGGTTCGGCATATGCTTCCGCCGGTGATCTATTTCTTCATCGTCTTCAACCTGATCTCCTTCACCACCCATGCGGCGGTCCAGAATATCTGGTTCGATCTGTCGAACTTTGTCCTGGCCACGACGACCGCGCTGGTGGTGGCCAAGGTCGTTCTGGTGGTCGACAAGGTTCGACTCATCGACAAGTTTCGCGGCGGCCCGCTGATCTGGCCGGTTCTCTACAAGTCGGTCTTCTACTCGGTCGTCGTGCTGATCGTGCGTATCGCGGAGAAGGTCGTGGCGTTCGCCATCGACACCGGTGGCTTCGGTCCGGCGTTCTGGAACTCGATCCTCGACTTCACATGGCACCGGTTCGTCGCGGTCCATCTCTGGATCTTCGTCTGTTTCCTGGTCTACGTGACCGCGACCGAATTCAATGCCCTGGTCGGCCAAGGTCAGCTCTTCCGGCTCTTTTTCCATCATCGATCTTCGGAGTACGGCCTGACGCGCCAGCAGCATATTCGTTCGTTGATGGAGTTCAGCCGGCTGGCCGAGAGCACGCCGCACGAAACGCTCATCGATCCGGCCACGCCCCAGGGCAGCCGGCTCGTGGCGATCGTCGACGCGCTTCGCCGGCACCCGGCCTGAATCAGGCGCAATGGCCACCGACAACAGCTGGCGCTGGATTGCTGGACTGATCCTGGGGATCGGCGGCTTGATCCTGGTCGGCGGCCTGGCGCTGGGGCTCGGCAGCCTGCGCCATGTGCTCCACGGCGAGCGTGCCGACGGCGAGGTGATCGAAATGCGCCGCGAGGGCGACATGTACGCACCCGTGGTGCGGTTCCGCTTGAGCAGCGGCGAGACGCAGACGGTGGAGGATCTCGCCAGTGGCGCGCCGGACTTCGCCGTGGGCGACAGGATCACGATCCTCTACATGCCGCAGGACCCGCGCGACTTCCGCATCGACACCTTCGACCGGCTGTGGTTCTCCGCGATTTTCGTCACCATCTTTGGCGCCTTCTGGATGCTGTTCGGCATCGTCGCCTGGGCGCTCTCCCGCAGCATCGATCTCGCCATGGTGGGCGAGACGGCCTTCACCGTCGTCGCTGGTGGGGCCCTCCTGATCGGAATCTTCGTGTTGTGGAGTGCGGCCGATCTTTACACCGGTGGCGTACGGACCGAAGGCATCGTCCTCGAGAACCGCGAGAGCCGACGCACCGAGTCCGAGACCGTGCAGCGGGCCGATGGACGGGAGGTCGAGCGCACCGTCGAGCGCGTCTCCTTTGCCCCAGTTGTGCGCTTCACGACGCGCGAGGGCGGTCGCGAGATCGAGTTTCATGGCCGTGGCGGCAGCGACAGGGCGTTTGCGTCAGGCGAGCGCGTAACAGTGATCTACGACCCGGCCAATCCGATCCGCGCCCGCCTCGTGTCGTTCGTCGACATCTGGTTGCCGTCGGCCGCTGCCTTTGCGGTCGCCTTCGTGTTCGGCGGCGCCGTCTGGCTGTCGCGGCGGGTGCGGCGGCGGGCTACAGACCTTCGTGCCTGATCCAGCCGACGAGCAGGGCCGCGAGCTCGCGCGGCCGTTCGAGCGGCGCCATGTGGCCACAATCTTCGATCACCTCGAAACGCGCGTGCGGGAGCTGTGTTGCCATCCGTTCGGTCTCGGTGATGGCCCGCAGTCGGTCCTGGCGGCAGGCAATCACCAGCGCGGGGCAGGCGATGCGTTCGAGGTCGGCGTAACCGTCGCGCCGCACCAGGGCGGCCTGCCGCTTGCGCACCTCGGCCCCGAGGCGTCGCTGCATGCCGCGCAGGCGATTGAGCAGGGCAGGGTCCTTCTCGCGGTCCGGGTGCAGGCCCATGGCCGTCGTGACGGCGCCGGCGGCGCGGGGTGGCCGGTCGCCCGGCCGATAACCCGCCTTGCGCCGCGCCGTCTCCTCATCGGAATAGCCGCGCGCCGAGGAGGCGACGAAGGCCACGCCGCTCACGCGCTCGGGTGCCATCAGCGCGAGAACCCGGGCCACGAACCCGCCCATCGAAAAGCCGATCAGCACGAACCGCTCGGGTGCGCCGGCGAGGACGCGGCGCGCCATGCCTTCGAGCGTGTCGTCGTCGTAGACATTGCCGAAGTGGAGCGGGCCCAGTGGCTCGAGATCGGGGACCATGTCGGTCCATAGATCCCGATCGCACATGAAGCCGGGAAGAAGGACGAGATCAGCCAAGGAAGCGGGCTCCCGCCCAGGCCGCGGCAAGGACCAGGAGCAATCCTGGAATGACGCGCACGGCGAAGGCAGTTCCGCCTGCCGTGACGGCAAAGATCATCTTGGTCAGGGTATTGGTCGTGACGGCGGCCAGGATCGGAACGATCGCGGCGTTGGCGTCGAGCTTGTTGGAAGCGACCAGGGACGCGACGGAGACCGCGGCGGAATGCGTATCGGCCAGGCCAGCGAGGCTTGTGACCGCCAGGAGGCCAGCGTTGCCGAACCAGTCGTCCAGTGCCGCCGAAGCGACGAGGATGGCGGACAGCAGTGCCGCGAACAGCAGCGCCGACCGCACGCTGAAGGCATGGCCGGGCGTATCCTGATGCTCGACCTTGTGTCGAAGCGCGAGTGCTGTGAACACACCGCCATAGAGGATCGCCGCACCTCCGCCGCAGGCGATCGGCATGGAAAGCGCCATCAGGGCGGCGGTGTCGGTGGCACCGATGAGAAGAGCGAGCTGGACGAAGGTGGCGACGGTCGACAGAACCGCACCTGCCACCGCGGCTCCCAGGAGGTCGCGGTTCTTGGCAGCGCGCGCGCCCATCGCGCCGATGGTGGCGATGCTCGATACGAACCCCGAGACGAGGCCTGCCAACGGCAGGCCAAAGCGGGCACCGACAATGCGCACGGCGATGTAACCCAGCGCGCTTACGGCCATGACCAGCACGACCACGATCCAGATCGTGTGCGGGTTGAGCGCGCCGTAGGGACCGATCGCCTTGTCCGGCAGCAATGGCAGGATGACGAGCGTGGCGCCGGCGAAGATCAGCCCGTCCCGGACCTCTTCCTCGGTCAGGACCGAATTGACGAAGCTATGGATCGCGGTGCGTGCTGTCAGCAGTCCCGCCACGATCACGCCGAGCCCTGCGGCAAACGTCGGTTCGTGGACGGCGAGACCTCCCAGCAGCACCGTGGCCACCAGGGCCACTTCGGTCGTGAGGCCGGGGTCGTGTTCGAGGGCCCGCCAATAGGCCAGTGCCGCCAGCGCAAACACCCCCACCGTCACGACCGCGAGCAGCAGGTCCCCGCCCACGATGACGGCGACGGCGCCGCAGAGCGAGGTGATGGTGAAGGTGCGGATGCCGGCCGCCGCGCGGCCCGGCCCGGTGCCCTTGCGACGCTCGCGGTCGATGCCGATCAGCAGGCCGATGCCGAGCGCGACGGCGAGGTTGAGGACCAGGGGGCTGATAGGCGGCACCCTGCCATCTTACGTCTTCCCCCGCGGAAATGCTCCCCGGCGGAGACACGCCGGCCTACTTCTTCTTCAGCGCCTTCAGGATTTTCCCCGAGTCGGTGACGAAGCCGAAGCATTTCTTCACGTTCCAGATCGTGGCCTCGGTGCAGAAGTCGGGCGAAGTCGTGGCGCAGCAGTCCTCGACCAGCACACAGCCATAGCCCAGGAAGTTGGCGTCGGTCAGGCTGTGCAGCACGCACTGGTCGGTGTTGACGCCGGAGAACAGGGCGGTACGGACGCCGAGATTGCGCAGGATCGAATCGAGCGGCGTGTCCCAGAAGCCGCTGATGCGGTGCTTGTCGACCTTGATGTCCTCGGCCTTCTGGTCCAGCTCGTCGACCACGGCCGCACCCCAGGAATCCTTCTGCAGGACGGGCGCGCCGCTGGTCGGCGGCAGTTCGCCGAGCCCGATGCCGGTGCCAGCCGGCTTATAGAGATGAATTTGGTTGGGCGGCATGTTGGCGAGATCGGGCCGGTTGCCCCAGTTGACCCAGATGATGGGCACGCCTGCCTGGCGCAGGACGGGCAGGAGCTTTTGCAGCGGCTTGATCGGCTTGCGGTCGGGTGTGTAGTCGACGCCGAGATGATCGACCCAGCCGTTCTTGGCGCAGAAGTCATTCTGCATGTCGATCACGATCATCGCGCTGCGCTTGAGATCGATGGTGATGTTCTGTGGCGCGGCTGAGATTGCGACGGGAACTGGCCGGGCGGGTGCTGCCGCCATGTCGACGTGCCGGGCATTGGCCCCCCAGACATGGCCGGCGCGCGGCGCGCCCAATGAGTGCAATTTGTTGACCATCGATCTCCCCCGTTGGGTCTTCTGATTGTCACGCAGTGAAGCAAGTTCCCTGCCAGTTGGCACGACGATTGCCTGCCCCTTGCCCTGAGGAAAGACGCCAACAATCGGGGGAGCACCATCATGAACAAATTCGATCGCCGCGTATTCTTGACCGGAACCGCCGGCGCCGCCGGTCTGGTGATGCTGGGCAGCCTCGCCGTGCCGGCCCGCGCCGCCGGTCCTTTGACAGTCGGTGTGCTGATCCCGGGCTCGAAGTCCGACAAGGGCTGGATGGAATCGGGCTATGACGGCCTGCAAGCCGCCGAGAAGAAGCTCGGCGCCAAGATCACCGTCAAATACATCGAGAACGTGAAGTTCGGCGACATGGAGCAGGTGCTCGTGGCGCTGGCCGGCAAGAACGAGCTGGTGATCGGCGTCGGCGGCCAGACCCAGGCCTCGGTCTTCAAGGTGGCGCCGCGTTTCCCCAAGGTGAAGTTCGCCATCATCGGCGGCAACGCCGACCCGAAGAAGCCAGACAATGTCTCGGGCTACGACGTCCGCCAGGCCGAGATCGGCTTCGTGGCCGGTGCCGCGGCTGCGATGCTGTCCAAGAACGGCGCGGTGTCCTACGTCGGCGGCCTGGAAATCCCGGCGATCAAGAACACCGGCAAGGAATTCGGCAACGGCGCGCGCTACGTCAATCCGAAGATCAAGTACATCGAGAACTACACCGGCGACTTCGACGACGTCGCCAAGGCCAAGGAAGCCACGCTCGCGGCCATCTCCCAGGGCGCCGACGTGCACTACCACATTCTCAACCTCGGCCTGCGCGGCATGGAACAGGCGGCGCGCGAGAAGGGTACGCACGTGATCGGTAGCTACACCGATCGCTGCGGCACCGATCCGCTCTACGTCGCCTATTCGATCACCGGCGTCGGTTTCCAGGTCGAGTATGCGATCGAGCAGGTCGTGGCCGGGACCTGGAAGCCCGAGTTCAAGCCGTTCGGCCTGGCGATGGGACCGAAGTCCTCCGACATGATCATCTGCAAGGGCACGCCCGAGCAGAAGGCCAAGCTCGAGGAGATCAAGAAGGATCTCCTGTCGGGCAAGATCAAGGTCCTCGACGCCTGAGCCCGCTTCTCTGCCTCCAGGACCTCGGCAAGCGCTTCGGCAGCCTGCAGGCCCTGGAAGGCATCACGCTCGATATCGATGCCGGCACCGTTCATTGCCTGCTGGGCGAGAACGGCGCCGGCAAGTCGACGCTCTGCAACCTGATCTTCGGTGTCTATGCACCCAGCGCCGGACAGATGCAGTTCGGCGAGCGGCCGTGGCTGCCGTCCAGTCCGGCCGAGGCGCTGGAGCAGGGCATCGCCATGGTGCACCAGCATTTCAGCCTGGTGCCGCGCATGACCGTGGTCGAGAATCTGATGCTGGGCCAGGCGAAGGGCGTCCTGAAGCGCCGCGAATTCGCCGACCGCATCCGTGACATCGCCGACCGCTTCGGCTTCGTGCTCGATCCCGACGCCGTGGTTGGCGAGCTGTCGGTGGGCGAGCGCCAGCGCGCCGAGATCGTGAAATGCCTGATGCGCGATCCCAAGCTGCTGGTGCTCGACGAGCCGACGGCCGTGCTGCCGCCGGGCGAGATCGGCGCGCTGCTCGACATCTGCCGCCGCGTCGCCGATTCGGGCCGCGCGGTGATCCTGGTCACGCACAAGCTGGCGGAGATCGCCAAGGTCGCCGACCGGGTGGCGGTGCTGCGCACTGGCCGGCTGGTTGCCAAGGCGGACATGAAGACGGCCGACATGGGCGCACTGGTGCACGCCATGGTGGGCCGCGAAGTGAAGCCGCTCGATGTGGCGCTCTCTGATTCAAAGGAGGGTGATCCGTCGGACGCCGAGGCCGCGCCGCTGGCCAAACCGGGCTTCGCGCTCGTTTGCGATGGCCTCACCGTGCAGGATCGTCATGGCGCGACGCGGCTCGACAATTTCACTCTGGAAGTTCGCCCTGGCGAGATCGTCGGGCTGGCCGGCGTCGAGGGCAACGGCCAGAGCGAACTCGGCATGGTGCTGGCGGGTCTGCTGACCCCCAATGAAGGCCGCTACTTCATCGGTGACACCGAACTCACCCATGCTGGTGCCGCGGCCGTCACCGCGGCCGGCGGCGGCATCGTGCCGGAGGATCGCCACGCCGTGGCCTGTGTCACGGCCATGTCGGTGGCCGAGAACATGTTCCTGAACAAGCTCGAGCGCTTCACGCGCTTCGGGCTGCTGCAGCGCCGCGCGCTGAACGAGGCGACAGAGATGCAGATGAAGGAATTCGACGTCCGCGCCGCCGGGCCGGAAGTCGCGTTCTCCGGCCTCTCCGGCGGCAACCAGCAGAAGGCCGTGCTGGGGCGTGAGCTGACGCTCGAACCGCTGGTGGCGCTGGTCGCGGCCCAGCCGACGCGCGGCCTCGACGTCAGCGCGGTCGAGGCGGTCTACCGCCAGATCCGCGCCGCCGCGCGCCGTGGCGTCGGGGTGCTCCTGATCTCGAGCGAACTCGATGAGCTGATTGCCGTCGCCGACCGTATAGCGGTGCTCTATCGCGGCCGGCTGGTGGGCGAACGGCCGGCCGAGATGGGCGAACGTGGCGCGATCGGCGCGCTCATGTCGGGTCAGGTGGCATGACAGCGCTCGCCCTAAGAATGCCCGATCGCCGACGGTTGCTGGCAATGTCGATTCCCTTCGCCACCGCGATCGTGCTGCAACGCTCGACCTTCGGCCTGCGGCTGCGCGCCATTGGGCTCAACGAACTGGCGGCGCGCCGTGCCGGCATGCCCGGCAGCATCCTGCTGGTCGTGGCGCTCGGTATTGCGGGC
>CANJHI010000039.1 GCA_947474005.1 Alphaproteobacteria bacterium
AACCCGGCCCGAAGGAGGCGTAGTTCAGCTTGCCGGGATTGGCCTTCGCGTAGGCGATGAAGTCCTTGAGGTTGTCGACCGGCACCTTCTTGGCGATCACGATGACCTGCGGGGCGATCGCCCCCATGGCGACGCCGGTGAAATCCTTGGGCGACCAGTTCAGGTCCTTGATCATCGCCGGGTTCGACGAGTGGTAGGATGAATACTGCATCAGGAGCGTGTATCCATCCGGCTTGGCCTTCGCGACGAGGGCCGTGGCGATGTTGCCGTTCCCGCCGCCCTTGTTGTCGACGATGATCTGCTGACCGAACTCCCTGGACAGATGCTCGGCGAACATGCGGGCCACGATGTCGGTTCCGCCGCCCGCCGGGGCAGCCACGACCAGGGTAACGGGCCGGTCGGGGTAGACGCCTTGAGCCCAGGAAGCCCGGCCCGCGGCAATCGAACCCGCGGCGACGGATCCGAGCGATATGAGGTGGCGGCGCTTCATCCCTGTCGTCCCTTCTCGATCCGTACCCGAGAGCGGGCGCGGTTGACGTAGCGCTACCATCAGATCACCGTATGCATGAAGTGCATTATTTGCAGTTAAATTCATGAGGATTATGCAGTAATGGACAAGCGGCTGCTGGAGTCGTTCGTCGCCGTCTATCGGTCGGGGTCCCTCGTCGAGGCCGCCGAGCGTCTGAATATTTCCCAGTCCGCTTTGTCGCGGCGCATCACGGAATTTCAGAGCAGGCTGGGTTTGCCGCTTTTCGAACCTTCCGGCCGGGGCATGATCGCGACCAGCGATGCGCACGACCTGTTGCCGCTGGCGTCGGCGGCATTGGAGGGAATCGCCAAGCTGGAAGCAGCGGCTAGGGTCAACAGCGTGCAGCCTGCCGTTCACATCACGGTCGCAGCGACCGCGCACACGATCGAGACGGTGGTGGCGCCGTGCATCGCGGCCTTCGTCCAGACCAAGCCGAACATCCGCATCGGTGTCATCGAGACAAATGGAGTCGAGATCGAGAATCTCGTCCTCAGCGGCCAGGCGTCCATGGGCATTACCGGGCGCCCACGATACGACACGGGCCTTATCGATCGCCAGATCGTCCGTCTCGACATTCTGGCCGCCGCGCCAAAACCGTTCAGCGCCGCTGAGCGCAGGAACGGCATCGATCTCCGCCTGCTGTGCGAGCGCGAGCTTTTGGTGCTGGATCGTGGGTATCAGTCGCGCCTGACGCTGGACGCGGCCCTGCGGCTCCTGTCGCTCTCACCCGGCATTCGCCACGAGGGCGGTTCGGCAACGGTGATCCTGGCACTGGCCCGCGCGGGCCTCGGCACAGCCGTGGTACCGGCGAGCACACGCACCGATCTTCACACGGCCAAGATCATCGCCAACGGCATCGTCCTCGGCATGGACCTGACGGCCATCTGGGATCCGACCTTGCGCTGGCGCGCCGAGGTCGAGCAATTCGCCGATTCCCTCAGGGCATCCTTCTCGACCCACAACCGTTCGCGGGGCCGGTGACGATCCCCGACCTGGCTTCGCCAGGCTCCGGGCGCCTAGCCCTTCACCGCGCCGGCCGTCAGCCCCGACGACATGTAGCGGCGGAAGGCGTAGTAGATTGCCGCTGGCGGGAGCGCATAGAGGAAGCCCGCCGTCATCAGCAGCTCCCACGGCGAATCGTCGGCCGACAGGAAGTTGCCCAACGCCACCGGCAGCGTGATGGCGGTGTCCTTCGACAGCAGCAGGAACGCGTAGAGATACTCGTTCCAGGCCAGCAGCAGCGCATAGGTGCCGACCGCGATCAGCGACGGCACCATCAGCGGCAGGTAGATCAGGCGGAAGAGCTGGAACGGCGAGGCCCCGTCGATCATCGCCGCCTCGTCGAGCTCGACCGGCAGCTTGTCCGACGCCTGGCGCAGGATCCAGATGGCATAGGGCGACGACAGCGTGGCCATCGCCAGCACCAGCGACCAGTCGCTGTTGAGCAGGCCGTACATGCCCATGGTCTTGTACATCGGCACGGCGAGGAAGGCGGCGGGGATGAAGTAGGTGAGCAGCGCCATGTTCATCACCAGCCGGCCGCCCTTCATGCGCAGCCGGCTGATCGCGAAGGCCGCCGCGGTAGCCACGAACAGGGTGATCGCCGCGGTGCCGACCGAGATCACCAGCGAGTTCCACATCTGCAGCCAGAAATGATAGAGAAAATGGTGCTTCTGGCCGATCACCATCTCGAAGTTGCGAAACGTTGGATGGGTGGGCCAGAGCTGGCCCGAGAAGGCGGCATCCTTGGGCGAGATCGCGAACAGGAACATGTGATAGATCGGAATCAGCGTCCACAGCAGGACCGGAATGCCGATCAACAGCAGGCCGGCTTCCAGGCCAATCTCGCGCAGGATCTTGCGCGGTCTCATTTCGACAGCCGCTTCATCATGTAGAACACCAGCGGCAGCACGAGCGGCAGGGCGCATACGATCGAGGCCATGGCCAGGCCGATCTGGTCGAGCCGCAGGTAGCGGATGCCGAGCGTCGCCAGCACATGGGTGAGATCGGCCGGCCCGCCACCGGTCAACAGGTAGACGCTGTTGAAGTCGCCGACGGTGAAGATCATCGAGAGCAAGGTGCAGGTGACGTAGAGCGTGCTCATCGACGGCCAGGTGATGTAGCGGAAGCGATGCCAGGCACCGGCGCCGTCGACCGAGGCCGCCTCGTAGAGTTCACCGGGAATCGCGAGCCGGCCGGCGAGCAGGATCAGCGTCCAGAACGGCAGCGACTTCCAGATGTGCACCAGCATCGACAGCGACAACGCCAGCGCCGGATCGTTCAGCCAGTTCGGCCCGTCCTCGCCCGTCAGCCTGAAGATGAGGGTGTTGATCACGCCCCATTCGGGATTGAGCATGAAGCGCACCGACAGGATCGTCGGGATCGACGGCACTGCCCAGGGCAGCACGAACAGCACCGCCAGCACCTTCACCCACCAACGCTTGTGGGTGAAGAAGCCGGACAAAAATAGCGCCAGCGCCATCTTCAGGTTGATGGCGACGATCAGGAAGATGAACGTGTTGATGACCGTGCGCAGGAAGATCGGATCGGCGGCGAGATCGACGTAGAGCTGCGGGCTGCGCGCCAGCCAGAAGCTGAAGCCGACCGGGAACAGCACGAAGCCGATGAAGATCGCGACGTAGGGCGCCACGAACAGCAGGCCCCAGGCCTGCTTCTCGGACAGCGCAAAACCGGCCCGCCGGGGGATCTCCCGGCGGGCCGCTGTTTCGATCGTGGTTGTCGTCATACGCGTACTCTAGGCCAGAAGACTCAGAGGACAGAAGGCTCAGTTGCCCGCCACTTCCTTGATGCGGGCGATCATCTCGTCGACCGCCTTCTCGACCGAGACCTTCTCGCTCACCACACGGTTCATCGCCTTGGCCCACACGTTCTCGTTGTTGAGAATGGTGAACTTGTAGTTCTTTGTGAACTCGAACGGCAGCGTGCCGGCCTTGAACTGGTCGTAGACCGCCTTGCGATGCTTGTCGGCCTGCCAGAACGGACTTTCCTGGCTGAGCTTGGTCACCGGGAACCAGCGGCCGAGCGCACCCTCGACGTAGGGACGGAGGTTCTCCTCCTCGAGCAGGAAGCGCAGGAACTCGCGCGCGCGGACCTTGTTCTTGGAGTCCTGGAAGATCACGCCGACCTTCACCGCGGTGCGATAGACCATCGCCGTGCCGTCCGGCTTCTTGGGGAAGCCCGCCGTGGCGATCAGCTCGTCGTAGGCCTTGCGGCCGGCGGCGCGCTGCTCGGGCGTCAGCTGCTCGTTGTTGGCGTCGTCCAGCCACTTGGCGGCGATCGAGATCGTGTAGTTGTGCGTCATCACGATCGTCTTGTTGTGGAAGGCGACGTTGTTGTCGGGGTCCTTCCAGGTCGTCGACGAGGGCGGCGTGCAGCCCTTGGTGTAGACGTCGGTATAGTCGCGGAGCGCGTTGATCAGGCCCGCGCGGACCTTCGGATCGTCGACCAGCAGCTTGCCGGAATCATCGACCAGCTTGACGTTGTAGGCGTCGACCCAGCTCAGGAACGACTGGAACGAGTCGGTCGATTCGACGCCCATCGGGCTGCCGATGCCGTAGGCACGGCTGTTGGTGGCCTTGCGGTAGCCGGGCTGGACCTTGTCGCACCAGAACGACCAGTACTCCTTCCAGGTGCCGGGGATGTCGCTTTCCTTGAACCCGGCCGTCGCCAGCATGTCCTTCCAGTACTGGATGTGCAGCGTCTGCTGCTTCAGCACGAAGCCGTAGAAGGCCTTCTTCTTGACCTTGTCGTTGTAGAGGTAGGCCGTCTCGATCGTCACCGGCGCGAAGCGGTCCTTCATCGGCTCGATGACGTCGGAGATGTCCTCGAGCTTACCGTCGAAGGCCCACTTGCCCGCGACCTGGACGTCGTAGGTGTCGGAATAGGCGATGTCGGGCGGCGAGCCGGACTCGAGCGCCGCCACCGACTTCGGGATCATGTCCTGCACGGCGTACTGGGACAGATCGACCTTCACGCCGGTCTTGGCCTCGAACTTCTTGATCGCTGCGAACAGCGCTTCGTCCTCGGATTTGTAGAAACCCTTGACCCACCACACGGTGAGCTTCTCCTGGGCAAAGCCCGGAACGGCGGCAAAAGCGATCGCCAGCGCCACGGCGCCGGCCAGTACACGTCTCATTGTTTCCACCCAATAGTTGTCTGACAACTTAGTGTTACCAGCCCGCCGGGCGCGAGTCGAGGAAGGAGCGCAACAGAGCCGCGCAGCGGTCGGCATGCGAATATGGCAGTCCGTGCCGAGAATGCCCGATGACGTTGAGCTCGGCATTGGGCAAATGCCGGTGCAACTCAGCCATGATCGGAACGGGGATGAACGGGCTGGCGTCGGGATGCAGCAGCAGGGTCGGGCAGCGTATCTCGCCGAGACGCGCCGTGAGGTCGGTGCCGACCAGCACACCAAGTGCATTGAGGATCGACTCGCGCGGCCATTTTTCCTGCTGCGCGGCAAACCAGGCGCGGCGCTCCAGCGACAGCGCATCGTCGTGGAAGCGGTCGGGCATGAAGGCGTCGGACCAGGCCTTCACGCCGCCCTCGTCGAGCTGGCGCCGCCACGCCTCGACGCGCTGGATCGAGGCGCCGAGATGGGCGCCGTTGCTCACGGTGAGGGTGGCGATCCGCGCTGGCTGTACCAGCGCCGCGGCCAACGCCACGGTGCCGCCGATCGACTCGCCCACGAGATGGAAGCGTTTTAGACCGGCTGCATCGGCCACGGCGAACAGATCGTCGACCAGCAGGTCGAGCGACCATTTGGAATCCACATGCGGAATATGCGATCGGCCGTAGCCGCGCATGTCGAAGGCCACGAGCCGGTAGCGGTCGGCGAGCGCCGGCCGCCATCCGGTCCAGAGCTCGGCGCTGGCGCCGATGCCATGATGGAACAGGATCGGGTCGCGCCCCATCTGCCAGGGTGCGACCTGCCAGGGTGCCACCTGATCGACGACGTCGTAGTGCAGCGCACCCTGCGCCGTGCGGGCGAGAGGCATGACCGTGCCGCGATCAATCGGCGCGGATGCCGGCTTCCTGGATCACCGCCGCCCACTTCTTGCGGTCTTCGACGATCGTTGCCCTCAGTTCCTCGGGCGAGCCGATCACCGAGTCCATGCCGTTGTCGAGAAAGCGCTTCTGCATGTCCGGCTTGGCGACGGCCGCCCGCAGCGCCTTGTTCCACAGCATCACGATGTCCGTGGGCATGCCCTTCGAGCCGAAGATAGCGAACCAGTTCACGACGACGAAGCCCGGCAGGTACTGCGAGATCAGCGGCAGGTTGGGAAAGAGCGGCGAGGCCTTGGGCGAGCCAAAGGCGATCGGGATCAACCCGCCGCCGCCGATCTGGCCCAGGAACTCGGGCATGTTGCCGAACATGATGTCGCAATTGCCGGCGACCATGTCCTGGATGGCCGGCGCACCGCCGCGATAAGGCACGTGCAGGATGTTGATGCCGGCCATCTTCTTGAAGAGTTCGGCGGCGAGGTGCTGCGAGGTGCCGTTGCCGGCCGACGCATAGGTGACCTTGCCGGGGTTCGCCTTGGCGTAGGCGATCAGGTCCGGCACGGTGCGGTACGGTACATGCTTGCCGAACACCAGCATGTTGTAGACGCCGGCGATGTTGGCGATCGGCGTCAGGTCGGTGTCGACATTGATCGGCAATTTCTGGCCCGGCATGACGGGCGCGACGCAGAATGCCGCCATGGCGGCCAGCCCGATGGTGCGGCCGTCCGGCATCGAGTTCGCCACCACCTCGTTGGCGATGAAGCCGCTGGCGCCGGTCTTGGTGTCGACGATCACCTTCTGGCCGACCTCCGGCGCGAGCGCATCGGCCAGGATGCGGCAGAGAAAGTCCGCGGTGCCGCCCGGTGCGAAACCGCACAGCAGCTTGACGTCGCCGCCGATCTTCTGCGCCCACGCCGGCGATCCGACCAAGGTGCCGATCGCGGCGGCAGTTCCCACATTCACGAAAGTTCTACGTTGCATTTTATTTCCTCCCTGATTGCCACGAGCCTACCATGAAATCCCAATGATCAAGCTCACCCGCCGCACCGCCCTTGCCGGACTGGCGATAACACCGCTGGCATCGCTCCGTGCGCAGACCGTCGATTTCCCCGATCGCCCGCTGCGTCTCGTCGTCGGCTTTCCACCTGGCGGACCGAACGACCTGCTGGCGCGCCTGATCGCGCCGGGTGTCGGCGAACGGTTGAAGCGCACGGTCGTGGTCGAGAATCGCGCCGGCGCCAACGGCGAGATCGCGGCCGCCTCGGTCGCCAAGGCGCCGCCCGACGGCAGCGTCATCATGCTGGGATCGAACGGCTCGACCACGATTGCGCCCGCCCTCAGCCGCAACGTGCCCTACGACATCCGCACCGACTTCGTGGCGGTGGCGCCGGTCGGCATCAACCCGATGCTGCTGGTGGTTCGCAACGACCTCCCGGCAGCGAACGTGGCCGAGTTGCTGGCGCTGGCTCGCGCGAAGCCGGGCAAGCTCAACGGCGCTTCGGCCGGTGCCGGCGGCGCCACCCATCTTGCCCTCGAACTCTTCAAGTCGATGGGTCGCGTCGACATCGTCCATGTGCCCTACAAGGGCGGCGGGCCGGCGATGGCCGATCTCATGGCAGGCCAGGTCGATCTCTATTTCGGCGGCCTGTCGACGGCGCTGCCGCATGTGAAGGCCGGCAAGATGCGCGCGCTGGGCCAGACCCTGGGCGTGCGTTCACCGGCCGCGCCGGACATTCCCACCATCGCCGAGGCGGGCCTGCCGGGCTACGAGGCCGCGATCTCCTACGGGATCTTCCTGCCGACCGGTACGCCCGCCGTCCTGGTCGAACGCCTGCACGACGCCGTCGACGCCACGATCCGCTCGCCCGATATCGCGCGCCGCTTCACCGAACTGGGGGCCGATCCGCAGTTCAGCTCACCGGCCGAGTTCGCCGCCTACGTCGCCGACGATCTCGCCAAGTGGGCCCGCCTCGCCAAGGAAGCGGGCCTCAAGGCGGACTGAGGCGGCTATTTGACCGACGAGAAGGCGGTCGGCGTCAGCATCTGGACCGACACGTTGGCCACGATCTGGCCGTCCTTTTCGGTCTCCGCGCGCTTGGCATGCCATTCCGGATCGGCCGCGAAGGCGTTCCACTTCTTCTCGCGATCGGCCAGCGACTCCCAGGCGAGGAAGTAGGTGAGTTCCTGGTTGGACTCACCCACCAGTGTCGTGAAGAAGCCGGCCTGCTTGATGCCGTGCCTTTCCCAGATTTTCAGCGTGATGGTGGCAAAGCGGTTGAGCAGTGCCGGCAGACGGCCCGGCAGGCAACGGTAGACTCGCATTTCGTAGATCATCTCTTCCTCCCTAGAAGTTACCGTCGAAACGCGGCACGAAGCCGCTTCCCTTGTGGTCGATGTGACAGGTGAACGGTGCGCCGAAGTGGCAGGGCATCAGCCGCGCGCCGGTGCCGGCGCAATGTTCGAGCGCCTCGCGGCGGCTCTTGCGCGCCCCCACGGGTTCGGCGCAGGCGAAGCTGTTCCATTCCGGATGAAAGACTTGTAGCGCGTGGTGCAGGATGTCGCCGCAGAACAGCGCCTTCTCGCCCTTGGATTCAAACTTGATGGCGATGGTGCCGGGCGTATGACCGGGCGCCGGCGCGACGCTCATGTTCTCGTCGAGTTGGGCGGCACCGTCGACCATCTGCATCAGGCCGGCCTCGGCCACGGGCAGCACCGAATCGCGAAACGAGCCGGCGTTGACCGGGCCGGTCTTGGGATCGCTGTCGAGCTTCAGATAGTGCTCGTAGTCGGCACGGCTCCACACGTACTTAGCGTTCTTGAAGGTCGGCACCCACTTGCCGTTCTCCAATTGCGTGTTCCACCCCACATGATCGACGTGCAGGTGGGTGCACATAACCATGTCGACCTCGTCGGGCCTGACGCCGGCCGCCGCCAGCCGCTCGAGATATCTGGTCTCCATGAGATGCCACTTGGGCCGGTGCGGCCGGGGCTTGTGGTTGCCGACGCAGGTGTCGATCAGGATGCGCTTGCCGCCGATCGTGAGCAGCCAGCTATGGACGCTGAGCTTGAGGAAGCCAGAGTCCTTGTCGTAGTGGGCCGGCATCAGCCAGCTTGCATGCCGGTCGACCACCGCCGGATCCCAATCGGGAAAGAACATCTTGGCGTCGAAATTTGGCTCGTAGCTTTCCTCGATGCGCCGCACCGTCGCGGCGCCGAGCTTCACTTCGATCATGCCAATCTCCCCCGATTGCCGCCAGCTTAGCGTTGCCAGGCGGCTCTCGGGAAGAGCGGCGTTCCGCTCCTAGAACCGCAGCCTTCCCATGGCGTAGTAGCGGGCGAACACGGCGACCGCCGCGGCACCGAGCGGCGCGACAGCCAGAAGAACAATGAGATGCACGCCGAGCGACCGCGCGTTGAAGGTGCCGGGCAGCACCACGGTGACGGCAACCGTCATGATGAAGAAGATGACGGCGAAGCCGACGCCGCTCGCCGCACCCAGCAGCAACGCCATCAACAAGGACGGCGCACGGCCACTTCCGAAATAGTAGCTGAGGGCAAAGGCGGCGCCGCAGGCAACGAGGGCAGTAAGGCTTTCCACGATCGACTCCTTCAATACGCTCTCGACTTGTGAGAAACCAAAGTCGACACTGTTCAATGAAGACCACTCTGAAACAATCCATCGCTCCGGGAACTAACGAAAAACGCATGTCTGAGCTCCCTCTTCCCTGGATTTCCGCATCGGCACTCACATCACACTATCGTCGCGGCACGCTGTCGCCGGTCGAAGTCGCCGAGACGATGCTGATACGTGCAGAGACGCTGAAACCACATCTGAATGCCTTCGTGCTGATCGATGCCGACGGCGCGCGCGCCGCGGCAAAGGCATCGGAGGCGCGCTGGAAGAACGGCACGCCACTGTCGCCGCTCGACGGTGTGCCGACCACGATCAAGGACACGACGGCGGTCAAGGGCTGGCCGACGCGCTACGGCTCGCACGCGTCAGACGAAACGCCCGCCGCCGAGGACGCGGCCGTCACCGAACGCCTGCGCGTTGCCGGCCTGGTCTTTCTCGGCAAGAGCACGACGCCGGAATTCGGCTGGAAGGCGCTCACCGATTCGCCGCCGCAGGGCACGACGCGCAGCCCGTGGAACCTTGCGCACTCGCCGGGCGGCTCTTCCGGCGGCGCGTCATCGCTCACGGCCGCCGGCATCAATCCCTTCAACCACGGCAACGACGGTGGCGGCTCGATCCGCATCCCGGCCAGCCACACCGGCCTGGTCGGACTGAAGCCGAGCTATGGGCGCATCCCGCAGTATCCCGCCGACTCGCCCTTCGCCGACGTCATCAGCCAGGGCGTGCTGGCGCGCAGCGTGCTCGACACGGCGATGGCGCTGAACGTCATGGCCGGCCCCGACCCGCGCGACTGGCGCTCGCTGCCCGCCGATCCGCGCGATCACACGATCGGGCTCGACGACGGCGTGCGCGGCTGGAAGATCGGCCTCAGCCTCGACTTCGGGCATGTGAAGGCCGACGCCGAGGTCCGCGCGCTGGTCGCTGCCGCCGCGAAACGCTTCGAGGAACTCGGCGCCCACGTCGAGGACGTCGGCCCGCTGATCGAGCCGTTGCAGAATTCCTTCGAGCCGCTGTGGATCGGCAGCTTCGCCACGCGCTTGCGCCAGATCCCGACGCAGTTGCACGGCAAGCTCGACCCCGGCTTCCGCGCCGCCGCCGAGAAGGGCCTCACGGTCACGCTCGCCGATTACGCCCGGGCCTACGAGGCGAAGTCCAAGCTCGCCCGCGATCTGGCGCTCTGGCACGAGAAGTTCGACCTGCTGCTGGCGCCGGTGGCGCCGACCGCCGCCCCGCCGGTGGAGACGCTCTACAACTCCGAAGCGTTCCCGCGCTGGACCAAGGGCGCGCCCTACACGCTGCCCTGCAATCTCACGGGGCAGCCCGCCGCCTCGATGCCGGCCGGCCTCACCTCCTCCGGCCTGCCGGTCGGCCTGCAGATCATCGGCGCGCCGCGGGCTGACCATCTTGTCCTGCGCGCCATGCGCGCCTTCGAGAGCGCGTCGGGTTGGGCCTGGCCGCAGGCTCGGGTGCTGGAGACGCTGGCGAGGCTGTGAACTTCACTCCCCAAGACCTGAACTTCACTCCAACGTGAAGCGCCTCCGGTTCGGCGAACCGCTAGGCTCCCTGGCAAAGCAACAGGGAGACAATGACATGCAAAGAAACTTTCGGATGACCGGCATCACCTTGGCCGCGGTCGCAATGTGCACTCTCGCCGGCAGCCTCCTGGCGCAGACGCCGCCCGCGGCACCGCCGGCAGGACCGCCGCAATTTCCCAACATGACCTTCTTCCTTACCAGTGTGGGCGGACCCGCCGGCGCCAACTACGGCGGCCTCGACGGCGCCGACAAGCATTGCCAGGCACTGGCCGCCAAGGCCGGTGCCGGGGGCAAGACCTGGCGCGCCTATCTCAGCACCCAGGCCGTGGGCGGCGCCACTGCCGTCAATGCCAAGGACCGCATCGGCAAGGGCCCGTGGGTCAATCCCAAGGGCGTACAGATCGCCGCGAGCGTTGCCGACCTGCACTCGGCCAACAACAAGATCGCGCCCGACACCCTCGTGTCCGAAAACGGCCGCCTGATCCCGAGCCGGCTCTACACCGTCAACCAGCACGACATCCTGACCGGCACGCAGGCGGACGGCACCGCCTTCCCGCCGGAGAAGGACATGACTTGCGGCAACTGGACGAAGAGCGGCGAAGGCAACGCCATGCTCGGCCACGCCGACCGCATGGGCCTGCGCGACGACGATGCTTCCAAGTCGTGGAACGCCTCGCATCCCTCGCGCGCCTGTGACGCCGCATCCCTGGTGGCGACCGGCGGCGCCGGCCTGCTCTATTGCTTCGCGGCGGACTGAGCGCCCACGACCGACGAGGAGCCTAGCTCGACGGCTCGCCGGTGATGAAACAGAAGACCAGGCCGTAGGTTTCGCAGAGATGCGGCCCACGGTCTGGCGTCGGCATCGAGAGCATCTTGTTCTTCGGCACGACCAGCCATTGCCGGCCGTCCCAGGCGCGATAAAGGCCATCTTCGCCGATGAAGGCCTGGGTCGGGCGGCAGTCGCCCTGCTTGCCGTCGACGGTTCCGTTGCAGCAGCGCGATCCCGTGTCGGGCTGCCGCAGGTCCTTGTACCAGTCGTGGTTTTGCGCGTGCCCGTCGCCATGCCGGCCGGAGGATGGCGATTGCGGTGGCGATTGCGCCATCGCCGCCACGGGCAACAACGCCAGTGCAAGTGCGCGCCAAAACGGTGCCATGGCTTGGGACCGGTGCTTCAGGAAGGCGGGTCTGCCGCATCATCCTAGCCACGTGTCGCCGCGCCGAACAAGCTGGGGTCGTGTCTTATTCGCCCCAGGGCAGTACGACGGTGCGGATGCCCTCGCCGCGCCGCATGGCGGCAAAGCCCTCGTTGATGCGCGCGAGCGGCAGGCGCGCGGTGATCAGCTCATCGAGCTTCAGTTTGCCTTCGAGGTAGCAACGCGCCAGCCAGGGGAAATCGCGCTGCGGACGGGCGCCGCCGTAGCTCGAGCGCGTGATCTTCTTCTCGCCCATCAATGCGCCCCAGCGGAACGACACGTCCTGGGCGACATTGACCTTGCCGAGAAACACCAGATGCCCGCCGGGCCGCACGATCTCGCTGCCCAGGCGGAAGCCCTCGGCGTTGCCGGCCGCCTCGAACACGTAGTCCGCGCCACGGCCGGCCGTCGCCTCCTTGACCGCCGCCACGACGTCGTCCGCGGCCGCGCCCGAGGTGAGATCGGCGCCGAAGGTCCGCGCCAGATCCTGCCGTCCCCTGGCGCGGTCGATGGCGATAATCGTGCCCGCGCCAGCAAGGCGCGCGCCCTGGATCGCGTTCAACCCGACGGCGCCACAGCCGATCACCGCGACCGAGGCGCCGGGCTGCACTGGCGCAACGCGGGTCGCCGCACCAACGCCGGTCATCACGCCGCAGCCGATCAGGCAGGCGCGGTCGAAGGGGATTTCGCGCGGCACGCGGATCGCGCCGGAGTGCGGCACGACGGCGTACTGGGCGTGCGAGGAGACGGTGGAGAAATGGTGCAGCGGCGCCGCTTCGCAGCTCAGCCGCGAGCGGCCGTCGAGCAGATGGCCGCGCGGCTGGTGGCGGGTGAAGGGTTCGCACAGGATCGGCTGGTCGCGCTCGCAGTAGAAGCAGTGGCGGCAATGCGGGTTCCACGAGCAGACGACATGGTCGCCGATCTTCAGCCCTTCGACGCCGGCACCGAGCGCTTCGACGACGCCGGCGCCCTCGTGGCCGAGGACGATCGGCATCGGATAGGGCAGCGAGCCTTCGATCACCTCGAGGTCGGTGTGACAAAGACCTGATGCCATGATGCGCACCAGCACGTCACCCGCCTCGAGGTGGTCGATCCGCGCGCGCGCCAGCTCGAGGGGTTGCCCCACCTTGCGCAGGATCGCGGCGTCGAACTCAACCATGGTGAGCCCCCGATCGTGGCAAGCCTAGGCGTCGATCTTGACGCCTGCCGTCGTGATCACCTTCTCCCACTTCTCGACTTCGGACTGGAGGAACTTCACCGTGTCGGCCGGCGTCGCGCCGACCGGGATCACGGCCTGCTCGGCCAGCCGCTTGCGCAGGCTCTCGTCCTTCATCGCCTTGCCAACCTCGCCGCCCAGCCGGTCGACGATCTCCTTCGGCGTGCCGGCCGGCGCCATGAACATCACCCAGCTCGACGATTCGATCAGCGGGCCACCCGATTCGACGATGGTCGGGATGTCCTCGGCGCCAAGCACGCGCTCCTTCGACATCATGGCCAGCGCCCGCACCTTGCCGGCCCGGACCTGGCTCATGGTGCCGATCGGCACGTCGAGCAGCATCTGGATGTTGCCGGACATGAGATCGGACAGCGCCGGTGCGGTGCCCTTGTAAGGGACATGCACCATCTTGGTGCCGGTCACTTGCATGATCAGCTCGCTGGTGAGGTGGGCTGCCGCGCCCACGCCAGACGAGCCGAATGAGATCTTGCCCGGGTTGGCCTTGGCGTAGGCGATCAGCTCGCCGACGTTCTTCACCGGCAGGTCGTTGCTCACCAGGATCATGATCGGTGCAATGGCGACGAGAGACACCGGCGCGAAGCTCGTCACCGGATCGAACTTCAGCTTGCCCGCATAGAGCGTCTTGTTGGCGGCGTGGGCCGCGATCACCGTCAGGAAGGTGTAGCCGTCGGGCGGGGCATTGGCCACGATCTCCGCCCCGATCAGCGAATTGGCGCCGGGCTTGTTGTCGACCACGAAGGGCTGGCCGACGTTCATCTTCTCCAGCGTGAGGCGCGTCACCGAGTCGGTGAGGCCGCCCGCCGTGTAGGGCACCACCCAGCGGATCGGCTTGGCGGGCCACGCCTGGGCCCGCAGGGCCTGCGGCGCGAAAGCCGCAGCGGCGCTCGCCGCCAGGACGGCGCGCCGGTTGATCTTGATCATGATTGTTTTTCCTTCCCTGTTTTAGTCGAGATCGAGGCCGTTCATGCCGGCGTTCTTGCGCGCCTTCTTGGCGAGTTCGGTCAGGATCTTGCCGGCCTGGCGCGGATCGAGGACCGGCTTCGATTCCGGTCCCTTGTGCCAGCCTTCGGCCACGGCGAACTGGCCGTTGCCGGCCTGGAAGACGCGGCCGGTGATCTCGCGGCTCTCCTCGCTCACCAGCCAGGTGGCGACCGGCGCGATCCATTTCGGACTGCGCGTCTCCTTGTCGTCGTCGGTATAGACGCGCAAGTCTTCGGTCATGCGCGTAAAGGCCGACGGCGAGATCGAGTTCACCGTGATGCCGTAGCGGCCGAGCTCGCGGGCGGCGATGACCGTGAAGGAGGCGATGCCGGCTTTTGCTGCGCCATAGTTGGTCTGGCCGATATTGCCATAGATACCCGACACCGAGGTGGTGGTGATGATGCGGGCATCGACCGGACCACCTTTGGCCTTGGACTGGTCGCGCCAGTAGGCGGCGGCGTGGCGGGCCGGTGCGAAGGTGCCCTTGAGATGCACCTTGATGACGGCGTCCCACTCCTGCTCGCTCATGTTGACCAACATGCGGTCGCGCAGGATGCCGGCGTTCAGCACCACGGCATCGAGCTTGCCGAAGGCCGAGACCGCCTGGTCGATCATGCGCTTGGCGCCGTCCCAGTCGGAGACGTCGTCGCCGTTGGCCACCGCCTCGCCGCCCATGGCCTTGATCTCGTTCACCACCTGCTGGGCGGCCGAGATGTCCTGGCCGGTGCCGGCGCGGTCGCCGCCGAGGTCGTTGACCACGACCTTGGCGCCGTGCTCGGCCAGCATCAGGCAATGCTCGCGGCCCACGCCGCGGGCGCCACCGGTCACGATCGCCACCCGTCCTTCGCACAATCTAGCCATTGCTCCCTCCCGTTTCTGGCGTGTCTGGCCCCGCCATCCTGCGCTAGTGTAGCGGTCTACCGAGGAGGATCGCCATGGACACGCTGCTGCTCGTCGCCCCCGAACAGGTCGGCCTTTCCGCAGCGCGGCTCGACCGCGTACGCACATGGATGCACGGCTGGGTCGACAGCGGAAAGCTGGCCGGCATGGTGGCCTGCGTCATGCGCCGGGGCGAACTCGCCTTCGCCGAGGTCTATGGCAAGGCCGACGTGGCGCGCAACAAGCCGATGCGGCCCGACACCATCTTCCGCATCTATTCCATGACCAAGCCGCTGACCTCGACGGCGATCATGATGCTCTACGAAGAGGGCCGCTTTCAGCTCGACGACCCGATCTCGAAGTTCATCCCCGCTTTCGCCAACCCGCGCGTCATGACGGGCGGCAGCCGCGGCAAGATCGAGACCATGCCGGCCGAGCGCGAGATCAACTTCCGCGACCTGCTGACCCATACCTCGGGCCTCACCTACGGCTTCATGGAGAGCAATCCGGTCGATGCCGCCTACCGTGCCAAGGAGGGTGGCGTCGATTTCCAGACCGCCGACACCAGCCTCAAGCAGATCGTCGAGCGGCTGGCGCAGCTGCCGCTGATCGCGCAGCCCGGCAAGGCGTGGAACTACTCCGTGTCGACCGATGTGCTGGGCTATCTCGTCGAAGTGATCTCCGGCCAGCCCTTCGAGAAGTACCTGAAGGAGAAGGTGATCGACCCGCTGCGCATGGTCGACACCGACTTCCATGTGCCGGCCGACAAGCACGAGCGCTTTGCCGCCAACTACAGTGCGGGGTCGGGTGGCAAGCTCGACCTGATCGACGATCCGGGCAAGAGCCGTTACCTGGCACCTCGCAAGGTCAACTCGGGCGGCGGCGGCCTGGTCTCGACGGCGTCGGACTATCTCCGGTTCTGCCGCTTCATGTTGAACAAGGGGGAGCTCGACGGCGTGCGCCTGCTCGGCCGCAAGACGGTCGAGCTCATGACCATGAACCACCTGAACGGCGACATGGCCGACATGGGCACGCCGCGCTTCTCGGAGTCGACCTACACCGGCATCGGCTTCGGTCTCGGCTTCTCGGTCATGATCGATCCGGCCAAGGCCTTCATCGCCGGCACCCCGGGCGAATTCGCCTGGGGCGGCGCCGCCTCGACCGCCTTCTGGATCGACCCCAAGGAGGACATGGCCGTGGTGCTGATGACGCAGCTCATGCCGTCGTCGACCTATCCGATCCGCCGCGAGCTGCGCGTGCTCACCTACCAGGCGATCGTGGACTGAGGCCAGCAGGAGCAAGGCGTCATGCGCAACACCGGCCCCATCACCGTCCGCAAGCTGCACCCGCTGTTCGGCGCGGAAGTCTCGGGCATCGACATCACCACGCCGCTCTCAGCGCGTGAGTTCGGGCCGATTCGGGCGGCGTTCGAGGAGCACTCGGTGCTGCTGTTCCGCGACCAGCCGATGGACGACGACAAGCAGATCCAGTTCAGCGAGAACTTCGGCCCGCTCGAGACCACGGGCGCGTCCAATCCGGCGGCCGGCACCAAGTTCCAGCGCCAGTCCAACCTCGACATCATGACCGGCGAGCCGATCCCGCCCGACGACATGCGCATGATCTACCAGAAGGCCAACTACTTCTTCCATTCCGACTCCTCGTTCAAACGCATCCCCTCGCTGTGCTCGATCCTGACGGCGCGCATCTGTCCGCCCGAGGGCGGCAACACCGAGTTCCTCTGCATGCGCGCGGCGTGGGACGCGCTGCCGCCGGCGTTACAGGCCACGATCCATCCGCTGGTGGCCGAACATGCGCTCGCCCATTCGCGCGACCGCGTGCAGAAAGGCATCCTGAGCGCCAAAGCTCTGTCGGAACTGCCGCCGGTCAAGCAGCGCCTGTTCCGCGACAACCCGATCAACGGCCGCCGCGCGCTCTACATCGGCGCCCATGCCGGCCACATCGTCGATTGGCCCGAGCCCATCGGCAAGGCGATCCTGTGGGAACTGGCGCAGCGCGCCGAGCAGCCCGAGTTCATGCTGTCGCATGCCTGGCGCGAGGGCGACGTGATCGTCTGGGACAACCGCGCCGTGCTGCATCGCGCGACCCATTACGACGCGATCAAGCACAAGCGGTTCATGCAGCGCACCACCATCGGCGGCGACGAGCTTACGGTTCCGCAGTAGACCATGGCGGAACCCGTTCAGGACGGAATGCCGGCGGGCCTGCCGCGGCTGCTGGCGGTGGCGACGATCACCATCGGCCTCACCATGTCGGTGCTCAGCAACTCGATGACCAACCTCGCGCTGCCCTACATCGCGCATGACCTCAACATCACCGCCGAAAGCTCGATCTGGATCGTCAATGCGAGCCAGATCGCCCTCATGGTCTGCCTGCTGCCGGTGGCGGCGCTGGCCGACATCGTGGGCTATCGCCACGTCTACCGCATCGGCCTCGCCCTGTTCTGCCTCGCGTCGCTGGGCTGTGCGCTGGCGCCGTCGTTGCCCTGGCTGATCGCCGCCCGCGCCTTCCAGGGGCTGGGCGGCTCGGCGATCATGGCGATCCAGCCCGCCCTGGTGCGCTCGATCTATCCGCGCGCCCAGCTCGGCCGCGGCCTCGGCTTCAACACCACCGTCGTCGCCACGTCGCTCGCCGCCGGCCCCTCGATCGGCGCCGCCCTGCTCAGCATCACCTCGTGGCCGATCCTGTTCGCGGTCTATGTGCCGCTGGGGGTCATCTCCTTCATCCTTGCCGAACGCTACCTGCCGCATACCTCGCACACCCACCGGCCGTTCGACTTCCTGTCGGCGATCATGTCGGGCCTCACGTTTGGCCTGCTGATCTTCGGCATCGACGGCATCGGCCATGGCCACGAACGCTGGCTGGTCGTCTCCGAACTAGTGGGTGCAGTCGTGCTGGGCACGCTGTTCGTGTGGCGTCAGACCCGGCTCGCCAACCCCATGATGCCGGTCGAGATCTTCCGCCGGCCGATCTTCTCGCTCTCCATCAGTGCGGCGACCTGCACCTTCACCGCCCAGGGCCTGGCCTTCGTCAGCCTGCCCTTCTTCTTCCACACCGTGCTCGGCCGCAGCGCCACCGACACCGGCATCCTGCTGTCCGCCTGGCCGCTCGCCCTGGCCGGCATGGCGCCGATCGCGGGACGTCTGGCCGATCGCCATCATGCCGGCCTTCTGGGCGCCATCGGTCTCACCAGCATGACCGCGGGCCTCGTGCTGACGGCGCTGCTACCGCCGGACCCCTCCACCGCCAACATCATGTGGCGGCTGGTGCTGTGCGGCGCGGGCTTCGGCATCTTCGCCGCCCCCAACAACCGGCTGATGATGAACGCCGTGCCGCGCGAGCGCAGCGGCAGCGCCGGCGGCATCATCGCCTCGGCCCGCACGCTCGGCCAGACGATGGGCGCCGCCCTGGTGGCGCTGGTGTTCGGCCTGTTCGACTTCTCCAGCGGCGGTGCTGCCGATGCCGCCCGCGCCGCGATCTGGCTGGGCGCGGGCTTCGCCGCCGCGGCGCTGGTGATCGGGAGCCTCAGGCTACGGCACTAGAGTCGCCCAAAGCGGGACAAAACAAAAAACGACTTGGACACTCCGCCGACGGGTCTTAAATCGCCCAACCCGTTGATCTTTCACGCTCATTTTCCGTCGTCCCGCCCGGTCGATGTCTCCCGAAGTGGGACATTTTGAAAACTCGGATCTCGCCTTTCCTTGTTTTCGTTTCCTATCTTTCCTCGGCAAAACTCGAACATAAAATCAGGCAAAAAATCTGCTCCCTGCCTCTTTCAATAGGCATACATAGGATAGATAGGATAAAATGTCAAGCTCGACAATGTATATACATTTCGTGTATATAGTGTTGTGTTCGAATGGGATAAAGCCAAACGCCGCGCGAACCTCGCAAAGCATGGCATCGACCTCGCCGATGCCGCTCTGGTCTTCGACGGGCGACCCAAGCTGACCGCGACCGCACGTCTCGGGACGGAGGAAAGGTACCTTTCCATCGCCGTCGTTCGTGGCCGCTGCCGAACGGTCGTCTGGACCTGGCGTGACGGCCGCATTCGATTGATTTCGTTCAGGAGGTCTCGCGATGAAGAAGAAGACGCGTATCGCAAGCGCCACGGCCGAGCGGATCGGTGAGATGCGCCGGCTCGGCCGCGTGCGCAGCAACTGGGCGAAGTCGAACGCCATGACCAAGGCCCAGGTCGAGGCCGCGATCGCGGCCGATCCCGACGAAGCCGGCCTGATCGTCGACTGGGCCAGCGCGACCGTGGACCTGCCCCAGCCCAAGGGCGTGCTGAACATGCGCGTCGATCGCGACGTGCTCGACTTCTTCCGCGCCCAGGGCCGCGGCTACCAGACACGCATCAATGCCGTGCTGCGTTCCTACGTCGATCAGGCCGCTCGCGGTCGGCGGCGTGCGGGCTGAAACCTAAGCCGCCGCGTGCATCTCCCTGAACAGCGACGGCGCCATGCCGAAGCGGCGTTCGAAGGCGCGCCCCAGCCGCGCCGAGGAGCGCAGGCCCACTTTGCCGGCGATCGCCTTCAGCGGCAGGCCCTCGGCCAGCAGCGTGCGCGCCGCGTCGAGGCGCAGGCTTTCGACGAAATGCGCCGGCGTCTTGGCCGTCGCATCGGTGAACTTGCGATAGAAGCTGCGCTCCGACAGGCCGGCCCGCGCCGCCAGCGCCGGCACGTCGAGCGGCTGGTCGAGATGGGCCTGCATCCAGTCGATCAACCCGGCGAACGGCGTCTCGGCCGCGGTCTGCGCCTGCAGCACCGGGCTGAACTGCGACTGGTAGCCTGGCCGGCGGGCATAGAGCACGAAGTGCCGCGCGATCAGGTTGGCGGTGGCCGCACCAAGATCGGCCTCTACCAGGGCCAGCGCCATGTCGATGCCGGTGGTGACGCCGGCCGAGGTCCAGACCTTGCCGTCGACGACATAGAGCGACTCGGCATCGACATCGATGGCGGCAAAGCGCTCGGCGAGCCGCCGGCAGCTCGACCAGTGCGTCGCCACCCGCTTGCCGTCGAGCAGCCCCGCCGCCGCCAGCACGAAGGCGCCGGTGCAGACCGAGCCGTAGCGCCGGGTCTTGGGCGCCACCTTGCGCAGCCAGCGCCGCAGGTCCGGGCGCTCCATCGCGGCCTTGAGCCCGCGCGAGCCGCCCGCCACCAGCAGCGTGTCGGGCTGGCCGCCGATCTTTCGCGAGTGCAGCGCCACGCCGCAATTGGAGACCACGGCACCGCCGTCGGGCGAGACGATCGCCACGTCGTAGAACGGATGCGCCGCCGTTTCGTTGGCGGCGCCGAACACGGCGGCGGGGCCGGTGACGTCGAGAAGCTGGCAGCCCTCGTAGGCGACGATAGCGATGCGATGTGGTCGGGTCATTGGCAGAAAATAGACGATATTTGTCATTTCTGCCAGAGGCCGCCGACGCGTATACACATTCCCAATCGCGCATCGACAAAAGCACCTGGAGACAATCATGGCTGAGCCCGTCCACATCGGCATCCTGCTCTATCCCAACGTCACGCAGCTCGATGCGACGGGACCCGCACAAGTCCTGAGCCGCGTGCCGGGCGCCAAGATGCACATGATCTGGAAGACGCTGGATCCGGTGCCGACCGACGCCGGCTTCTCGATCGTGCCCACCACCACCTTCGCCGACTGTCCCAAGCTCGACGTGATCTGCGTGCCGGGCGGCGGCGGCCAGGTGGCGCTGATGACCGATGAGGAGACCCTCGACTTCTTGCGCAAGCAGGCCGCGACCGCGCGCTACGTCACCTCGGTCTGCACCGGCTCGCTGGTGCTGGGCGCCGCGGGCCTCCTGAAGGGCTACAAGTCGGCCTGCCATTGGGCGTGGCGCGACATGCTGCCGGCGTTCGGCGCCATCCCCGTGGCCGAGCGCGTGGTGCGCGACCGCAACCGCATCTCGGGCGGCGGCGTGACCGCCGGCATCGACTTCGGCCTCACGGTCGCGGCCGAACTGGCGGGCGACGAAGTGGCCAAGTCGATCCAGCTCGTCCTCGAATACGATCCGCAGCCGCCGTTCGATTCGGGCAGTCCCGAGAAGGCTGGCGTCGAGCGCGTAAAACGCATCCGCGAGCGGTTGTCGGGAATGTTGCAGACCCGATCGAAGGCCAACGCTGAGGCGGCAGCCAAGCTCGCCTAAAAAATCTCAGCCGCCAGCTCAACGCTCCCGTTTGCGCGCCCCACCTCGATACCTAATACTGCGACGGTGCAGAAGCTCGAACTGAAGGTCCCGCCGCCCGCCGTGGCGTTGCTCCTCGCCTCCGCGATGTGGTTGGCGACATCCATATCAGGCGCTCTCGCTTTCGCGCTGCTCGGCCGTCTTGCGATCGCGATCGCACTAGCCGCCTTCGGCGTCGCGATCTCCACCGCCGGAACCGTGTCGTTCTGGCGCGCCCGGACGACCGTCAATCCGACCCGGCCCGACGCCGCCTCGTCGCTGGTCGCGACCGGGATCTATCGCCTCACGCGCAACCCGATGTATCTGGGTCTCTTCCTGGTGCTTGCCGGATGGGCTGCCTATCTGTCGAACGCTGTCGCCTTGGTGGGCCCGTTGATGTTCGTTCTCTACATCAACCGCTTCCAGATCGTACCCGAAGAAAGGGCACTGGCCGCCAAATTTGGCACGGCGTTCGACGACTATAGGCGCAGAACCCGGCGTTGGATCTGAGGCCGGCTACGCCGCGCCCGCCGTCGCGCTTTCGATGGTGATCGCCTTGCCAGCGGCCATGTCGAACTTGAGCCGCCGCAAATAATCGAGGTCGCGGCCGGTCACGCGCACGAAGCGGCTGCCCTCGGGATAGTCGATGGCGTGGATGGCGCCCACGTCGTAGACGCCAGCATGGCCGGGTTCGAGGCGGTAGTGCTTGACCTGCTCGAGCTTAGCCTCGCCCGCGTCGGCGCCGCCGTCGAGCCGTTTGAACTCGCTCATGTCGGTGTGTTTGACCGCCTGGCCATAGACCGCCCACGACGGGCCATGATCGTGCGGCGGGCTCTTGTGCGGCCGGGCGTTGCAGTGCGCCAGCACGACGAAGCCCAGGTCCTTGTCCTCGTAGAGCTTGCGCGTGCCCATCGGCGCGGCGGGACCGACGGCCTCGTCGACGAAGCCCTTGTTGGTCAGCAGCTTCTCCAGCAACACGCGCACCTGTTCGCGGCCGGCCGGGCCGGCGTGGGCTTTCAGCGCTGCCTGCGCATCCTGGATGAAAGCGTCGAGCGTGTAGGTCATGGCGGCGGCTCCTTGGATGCAGGCGGAAATGATCCGCCCGCCCGGCTGTGGGTGTCAACGTCGGCGAGCTACCGCCCGCCCAAAATCCGCCGTGCGATCACCATGCGGTGGACCTCCGACGGCCCCTCGTAGACGCGCATGGTGCGGACCTTCTGCGCCATCATCGACAGCGGCAGTTCCTGGGTCACGCCCATGGCGCCGAACGCCTGCTGGGCGTGGTCGATGATCTCGGTCGCCATCTCGGTGGCGAAGACCTTGATCATCGAGGCTTCCATGCGCACGTCGCGGCCGTCGTCCTGCTTGACCGCGGCATCCATCACCATAAGGCGGCAGGCATGGAGCTTCATGGCGGCGTCGGCCACCCACCACTGGATCGCCTGACGATCGGCGAGTTTCTGGCCGAAGGTGACGCGCTGGTTGGCGTGCTCGACCAGCATGTCGAGCGCGCGCTGGGCCATGCCGGTGCACCAGGCACCCATCTGCAGGCGGCGCACGGTGAGGCGGAGCTGCATCGGCGCGAAGCCGGCGCCGACCTTGCCCAGCACCTGGCTCTCGGGCACGCGGCAATCCTCGAACACGACCTCGTAGGTGCGCTGGCCGGCCAGCATCGGAATCGCGCGCGCCACGATCAGGCCCTTGGTGCCCTTGTCGATCAGGAAGGCGGTGATGCCGCCGCGCGAACCGAGCGCCGTGTCGGTCACCGCCATGGCGATGGTGAAATCGGCCTTGGCGATGCGGCTGATCCAGATCTTGCGACCGTTGATCACCCAGTCGTTGCCGTCCTTCACCGCACGCGTTTTCATGCCGGCCGGATCGCCGCCGGCGCCCGGCTCGGAAATGGCGATGGCCGAGCTGGTGAGTCCGGCGGCGTAGGGTTCGAGGTACTTCTTGCGCTGCTCGGGACTGGCCGTGGCCAGGAGCATATGGAGATTGGGAGAATCCGGCGGGAAGGTGAAGGGCACGCAAGTGTAGCCGATCTCCTCGTTGACGCCGACCAGCGCCACGGCGGGCAGGTTGGCGCCGCCCACCTCCTCCGGCACGTCGAGCGCCCACAGGCCGAGTTCCTTGCACTGCTTGAAGAGCCGGGCGTTCTCCTCGTCGTTGAGGGCGGCCGGCTGCCCCGAGGCGAAGCGGTCGAGCACGTTCTTCTCGAGCGGCATCAGTTCGTTGCGCACGAACTTCTTCACCAGCTCGCGCAGCATCCCATGTTCTTCACTGACCTGATGCATGTCCCGCTCCTATACCTTCCCGATGCCCTTGTTAACGAAATCCAGCGTATAGGCTTTTGTGACGTCCATCCCCCTGGGCAGCACGTCGACGTCGGCCATCTGTTCATAGAATTCCGTCCAGCGGCCGGCACTCATGGCGCCGATGCCGTCCTTCCGCGCGTCGCCCGACATCACGATACCGCGCTCGTTCAGTACCTTTACGGCATAGGCGATCCGGTCGTCGGTCTGATCCGGGTTTTGCTGCTTGATGAGCGCATTGGCGGCGGCAATCGCCGGCCCGCCCTTGAGATACTGCGCCCAGCCTTCGAGCGTGGCATCGACGAAGCGCTGCACCAGGTCCTTCTTGTCCGCAGCCATCTTGCGCGAGATGGCGATGGTGGTTTGGTAGGCGCTAAAACCCGCGTCGGCGAGCAGCAGGACTTCCGGCGGCTGGCCGAGCGCCTGGGCGATCGAATAGGGCTCGGACGACAGGAACCCTTGCTGCACGGCATTCTTGTCGGCGAGGAACGGCGCCATGTTGAAAGTGTAGGGCCGCAGCTGCTCGTCACGCAGCCCGTACTTCTTCTTGAGGAAAGGCCAGTAGGTCACGCGCCCGCCGTTGCCGATCAGCAGCGTGCGGCCCTTGAGCTTGTCGAAGCCGTCGAAGCCCGATCCGGGGTGCGCGATCAGCACCTGCGGATCCTTCTGGAAGATCGCAGCGATGGTCAGGAACGGTGCGCCTTCGCGCACGTAGGTGAAGGCCTCGAAGCCGTTCGACATGGTCATGTCGACGCGGCCGTTGAGCAGGAGCTGGCCGATGTTGAGGTTGGGACCGCCCTGGCGCAGGTCGCACTCGATGCCGGCTTTGCGGTAGAGGCCGGCGGCGATCGCCTGGTAGTAGCCGCCATGCTCGGCCTGGGCCCGCCAGTCGGTCTGGAAGCTGACGCGGTCGAGGCTCTGGGCACGCGGCGGGCGGGCAAGCGGCACCAGCAGCGGGCCGGCCAACGCCAGGCCCGCGGCGGCGCGAAGGACCATGCGGCGGTTGAGACGCCAGGCCGCTCCACGGCGGTCGAGACGCGAGGCCGCGGCGGTCATAGGGCCAGGCTGTCGCCGCGACGATCGAACGTGTTGGCGATGATCTCGATCAACGCGGCCGACGAGGTCGACAGGGCGTCGAGCGACGGGACCCAGTTCTGCCACCAAAAGCGCTCCTCTTCGGGAACGGCCCAGTCGGTCGGGAACGCGGCGACGTTCAGGCCGGCGGTTCGCGCCAGTCGCAACGCCCGCGGCATGTGCGAGGCCGACGTCACCAGGGCAATGCGCCCGTCCTTCACCATCGCCCGCACCTGGCGGATATTCTCGATGGTATTGAGCGAAGTTCCCTCGAGGGTGATCGCCTCGGCCGGAACGCCGAGATCGGTCAGGAACATGCGCATCGCCACGGCTTCGGACATCTCCGCGCTGCCGCCACCGCTTACGATGATGCGCGGCGCCACCCTACGGTGGAAAAGACGGGCGGCATGCCAGATACGGTCGGCGGAATCGGTCAGATGGGGATCGGGGATAAGCGGTGGCATGGCCGGCGCGATGCCACCGCCCAGCACCACGATCACGTCGTAGCAGCAGGCCGGCGATGCCTCGGCGTGGGCCCGCGTCTGATTCTGCAACGATGCCATCAGAACGTCCGCCACCGGCGGCAGTGCCAACACGAGGAGCTCGGCGATCGCCAGCGCCACGACCACGCGGGCGAGGCGGCGCAGCCCCACCAGCATGAGCATGCCTGCAACCAACAGTCCGATCGCCAGAGATGCCGGCGGCAGGGCCATCTGGACCAGAAGCTTCAGGAAATAAACTGTGTTCATGCCGATGCGCGCGAGACTACCTATACTAGTACTAGCCTACGACGCTGCCGGCAAAGAATTCCAAAGCCAGGAACCGCGTAATGATCTCGCATGTCCATGTCGGCGTGACCGACTTCGAACGCGCCTTCGCCTTTTACTCGGAGGTAATGGATGCGTTGGGCTTTCCCCTGAAATTCTGCGAACGCGACGGACAGCGAGGGGGATCGTGGGCGGGCTGGATGCCGACGGCCGCGGCGCGACCGCTGTTCCTGATCGGCCACCCGTTCGATACAGCGCCCGCCACGGCCGGAAACGGCCAGATGGTGGCGTTGCTCGCGCCCGATCGCGCCGCGGTCGACGCCTGTCATCGTCGGGCGCTCGCCGCGGGCGGGCGTGATGACGGACCGCCGGGCCTCAGGCCGCATTATCATCCGAACTACTACGGTGCCTACTTCCGCGATCCCGACGGCAACAAGATCTGCGTCTGCTGCCATGATCCGGCATGAGAGGCAGCGGGCAGGCAAAAAGAAGGGCGGGCCCGGCCTGCGCCGACGCCCGCCCGATCTTCGTTCGGAAGCGGCTTAGATTGCTTCCTTGAGATCCTTGGCAACGCGGAAGGCGACCTTCTTCGAAGCCTTGATCTTGATCGCTTCGCCGGTGGCCGGGTTGCGGCCCATGCGCGCCGGACGAGCACGAACCTGGAAAATGCCCAGACCCGTAACGCGGACCTTGTTGCCCTTCTTGAGGTGCTTCACGACCAAGCCGATGAACTCATCGAGGGCGCCGGTGGCGTCCTTCTTGGTCATGCCCGTCTTCTCGGCCAACTCGGCCGCGACCTTGGACAGCGGGACAGTCGGAACAGTGGTTTTGGTAGCCATAGTGGAGGGGTCCCTTACGTTTTTTCGTTACACCAGTGTCTTCCTGACGCCCCAGGACAGCGCTGGCGTGCTCAAGGTTATCCACGAATCGTCATCCCGCAAGCCCGGAACCTGCGAAAAATGTCGATTTCTGTGGCTTTTTCGGCCATTTGGGCGGCCATCCACAGACAGCAGAGAGTGCCCCGCGTGCCAATGTCCGAATTGACGCCGACTTTCAGCACCGCCGTGAACACCTGGCAGTGCGACGAAAACGACCATTTGAACGTCCAGTTCTACACCCAGTTCGGCCACGAGGCGTCGGCGCACCTGCTCGCGCAACTCGGGCTCGGGCCGCGCGCGCAACGGGCCGAGGGCCTCACCGTGACGGCCGCCGAAGATCACATCCGCTACCTGCGCGAGTTCCGCGTGGTCGATGCGGTCGAAGTCCGCTCAGTGCCGGTCGAGATCGGCGAGCGTCACCTCCTCGCCTATCACGAAATCCGCAACCCGGCGGAAGCGGGCATCGCCGCCACCGTCCGGCGCCGCATCGTTTGCGACCGGCCGTGGCCCGCTGCCTTCCGCGCCCGTGCCGAGGCGGCGCAGATGCCGCTGCCACAGGCCGCCCGGCCGCGCAGCGTCGGCACACTTGCCCTTCCCGACCTCACGCTCGAGGCGGCACGTGCGGCGGGCCTGATCGAGGTCGGCCGTACCGCGATCACGCCCGATCAATGCGACGAGCGCGGCGAATTCCTGCCGCGCCACCAATCCGGCCGCTACTCCGACGGCGCGCCGCTGATGTGGAACCATATGGGCTTCGATCGCGCCGCCATGCAGGAACGCCAGGAAGGCTCGGTGGTGGTCGAGATGCTGAACCACTATCGCCGGCCGCTGCGGGCGGGCGACCTCGCCGTGGTGATGAGCGGCCTCGCCGCCTTCACCGCCAAGACGGTGGTCTTCGCGCACTTCCTGTTCGAGGCCGAGACCGGCACACTTGCTGCTTGTGCCGAAGCCGTGGGCATGAAGTTCGACCAGAAGGTCCGCAAGATCATGACTTTTAGTTCGGAAGACCAGGCGCGGATGGCGGCGCGGCAGATCAAGCTCTGAGGAGAGACGATGACTCCGGAATTCGACGGACCCAAATTCGATGAAAAGCGCCTCGCCGAGCTGAAGGACGAAGTCGACATCCTGTGCAAGGCAGTGCTGGATGCCTCGCGGGCGCGACTCACCTTCGACGACGATCCGGCGTCGTTCGCCAGCGTGCTCGCCAAGGAAGCCAAGCCGTGAGGAACGACGACCTCGCCCTGGAAGACCTGACGGCGATTGCCGACGCCATCGCAGCCGGGCGCATCACATCGGTGGAAGCGACCGAGGCCTGTCTCGTCCGCATAGAAATCTGGCAACCGCGCACCAACGCCTTTCTGCGCCTCTACGCGGAAAAGGCGCTGGAACAGGCGCGCGCAATGGACAGGGAACTGGCCGCCGGCAAGCGTCGCGGTCCGCTGCACGGCGTGCCGATGGCGCACAAGGACATGTACTACCGCAAGGGTGAGCTCTCGACCGGCGGCAGCGCGATCCGTCGTGATTGGGTGGCACCTGTCACCGCCACGGCGCTGCAGAAGCTCGATGCCGCCGGCGTGGTCGAGCTGGGCTTTCTCAACATGGCGGAATTTGCCGCCGGCCCGACCGGCCACAACGTGCATCACGGCCATTGCCGCAATCCCTGGGATTCGTCACGCGTCACCGGTGGCAGCTCGAGCGGGTCGGGCGCGTCGGTGGCGGCGCGCATGGTCTATGGCGCGCTGGGCTCCGACACCGGCGGCTCGATCCGCCTGCCCGCCGCGGCTTGCGGCGTGGTCGGCATGAAGGCGACCTACGGCCGCGTGAGCCGCGCCGGCGCCGTCGCGCGCTCCTGGAGCCTCGATCATGTCGGGCCACTCACGCGCACCGTGCGCGACAATGCACGGATGCTGGGCATCCTGGCCGGCCACGATCCCGACGATTCGACGACCAGCGAAAAGCCGGTGCCGGATTATGAGGCGCTGCTCGAGGGCGGCGTGTCGGGATTGAAGATCGGCCTCGCGCTACCGAACGACGGCCCGGCGGCGCTCGACGCCCAGGTGGGTGCCGCGGTGCAGGCCGCCGCCGACGCGCTGGGCCGGCTGGGCGCCCAGGTCACGACGGCGACGCTGCCCGACTTCACCGCGCTCTATCGCGCCGCCGAAGTGATGGTGAAATGCGAAGCGGCCGCCATGCACCGGCCGTGGATGGAAGAGACGCCGGAGCTCTACGCCAACCAGGTGCGCACGCGCATGGAAGCGGGCTTCTTCATTCCGGCGACGCATTACATCGACGCGTTGCGCCTGCGCGCACATTTCGTGAAGGAGTTCCTGGCACTGGCGATGGACGGCGTCGATGCCGTGCTGTTGTCCGCCATCCCCTTCCCGATCCCGACCATCGAGGAGACCGACACCGAGACCAAGGGCGGGCCGGCGGTGCTGAAGATGGTGGCGGGCTTCACCGGCCTCACGCGGCCGTTCAATACGCTCGGCCTGCCGGCGCTGTCGGTGCCCTGTGGCTTCGACACGAACGGCGCACCGATCGGCCTGCAGCTGATCGGCCGGCCGTTCGACGAGGCCCTGCTCTACCGGGTCGGTCACGCCTACCAGGGCGCGACCGAGCATCACCGGAGGGTGCCGGTCTAGACCGCGAGGTTAACCGTCACGCTCTTGCGCTGCGTAAAACTGTCGAGCATGCCTTCGAGCGAGAACTCGCGGCCCAGGCCGCTCTGCTTATAACCACCGTAGGACATGCCGGGTGACTGGCCGCCGCCCTGGTTGACCTGCACCCAGCCCGATTCGATCGCGTGCGCCGCGCGCAGGCCCTTGCCGATGTCGTGCGTCCAGACATAGGCCGCGAGGCCGTAGTGGCTGTCGTTGGCCATGCGGATCGCCTCGGCCTCGTCGCTCCAGCGGATCGCCACCAGCACCGGCCCGAAGATCTCTTCCCGCGCCAGGCGCCAGTCGTTCGAACGATCGGCGAACACGGTCGGCAGCGTGTAGTAGCCTTCCGAGAGCGGTCCTGATTTGGGCGGCAGGCCGCCGAACACCAGCTTGGCGTCGGAGCGCTTCAGCCCCTCTTCCACATACTTGCAGACCTTGGTGTACTGCTTGTTGTTGATGATGGTGCCGATGTCGGAGGCCTCGTCGAGCGGATCGCCGATCTTGAGCGCCGTCGTCTTCTTCTCGAGCTTCGCCAGGAACGAATCGAAGATGTCTTCGTGCAGGAACAGGCGCGAGCCCGCCGTGCAGCTCTGGCTCTGGCGCGTAAAACGCATGGCGTTGATGATACCGTCGACCGCCCAGTCCTCGTCGGCGTCGGGATAGACCAGCGAGGGGCTCTTGCCGCCGAGTTCGAGCGACACCGGCACGATGCGCTCGGCGGCGGCGCGCATGATCACCTTGCCAACCTCGGTCGAGCCGGTGAAGGAGAGCTTGGCGATCTTCGGATGATTGGCGAGCGCCGCGCCCGCCTCGGGGCCGAAGCCGGTCAGAACGTTCAGCACACCGGGCGGCAGGAATTCCTGGCAGATGTCGGCCATCATCAGCACGCCCATCGGCGCGTCCTCGGCCGTCTTCATCACCATGACGTTGCCGGCGCAGAGCGCGGGCGCGATTTTTAGCGCGCCCAGCATCACTGGCGCATTCCATGGGATGATGGCGCCAACGATGCCGAGCGGTTCGCGACGGGTATAGGAGAGCACGTGCTCGCCGAGCGGCACGGTCTCGCCCTTCAGCTCGGACGCAAGACCGCCGAAATAGCGGAAGATATCGGCCGTCATGTTGGCTTCGCCGCGCGCCTGGGTGCGCAGCGCGTTGCCGGTCTCGAGCGCGATGGTGCGGGCCAGTTCCTCGCTGCGCGCCTGGATCGCCTCGGCGATCTTGAGCAGGAGCTTGCCGCGTTCGCGCGGCACGACCTTCTTCCACGCCGGCAGCGCCTTGTCGGCCGCGGCGACCGCAGCCTCGACGTCGGCGGCGTCGGCCCGCGGCACATCGGTGATCGGCTTGCGCTTGGCCGGATTCTCGACCGCGAAGTGCGCACCGGAGAGGCTGCCGACCCACTTGCCGCCGATCAGCATGCCCTTGGGCTGGTAAGTGCCGGAGACAGAGCCGGCGGATGGGGTTGGCGTGGCGGTCATCGACATGCAGGCACTCCGATTACAACATGGCCGGTTACAAAACGGCCGGGAGTTTGGCCCGCATGTCGCGACGCTACAAGATCAAGCCGCCTGCGCCAGAGGAGCAGCGAGCGCCTCTTCTGCAGCCAGCGTGCGGGCAACGGCGTGAACCGTCGCCGCGATCCGCACGGCAGCCTGGATCTGCTCGGGCGAGAGATGCTCGCGGCAGACTTTTTCATGCGCCTCCAGGCACATGCCGCAACCGTTGATGGCCGAGACCACCAGCGACCACAGTTCGAAGTCGACCTTGTCGACGCCGGGCTTGGCCATCGCGGTCATGCGCAGCTTGGCCGGCAAGGTCTTGTAGTCGGCCGCGTGCACGAGATGCACGAAGCGGTAGTAGATGTTGTTCATCGCCATCAGCGCCGCCGCCGTCTTGGCGGCGTTCAGCGCCTCGGGCGAGAGCTCGCGGCCGAAGACGTCGACCACGATCTGCGTGGTCGGCGCGTGGTTGGCCGCCAGCGCGGCAGCAACGAAGCTGCCGGCCTTCTGCTGCGGGCTCAGCAACTGCTCGGCGGCCAGGCTCGAGAGATTGAGCTTCAGGTCGCGCGCGTAGTCGGGCAGCCGGTCCTTGAGGACGTCGATCGACATGGTCTCCTCCTTACGCGGCCTTCAGGACGTCGTCGCCCTTCTGCCAGTTGCAGGGGCAGAGCTCGTCGGTCTGCAGCGCATCGAGCACGCGCAGCACTTCCTGCGGGTTGCGACCGACCGAGAGATCGTTCACCGAGACGAAGCGGATGATACCCTCGGGATCGACGATGAAGGTCGCGCGCAGGCAGACGCCCTCTGATTTGTCGAGGATGCCGAGCGAGGTCGAAAGCTCGCGCTTGAGATCGGCCAGCATGGCGAAGGGCAGCGCCTTCAGGTCGGCGTGATTCTGGCGCCAGGCGAGATGCACGAACTCCGAATCGGTCGAGACGCCGTAGACGACAGTGTCGCGCTCGTTGAATTCCTTGTTGATTCGGCCGAAGGCCGCGATCTCGGTCGGACAGACGAAGGTGAAGTCCTTCGGCCAGAAGAACACGACCTTCCACTTGCCCTTGTCGCTCTTGTCCGAGACCTGGGTGAAGGCGGTCTTGGGATCGGTGCTCACCACCGCCTTGAGGTCGAAGGAAGGAAACTTGTCACCGATGGTCAGCATGAAACGCTCCTTGAGAAGACGAAGTAGATTGGAACGTTTCTAATATGCTGTCCTGCTTTTCAATTGCAAGTCATTCGCAGAATTATTTCAATGAAGAAATTATGTCTTCTTTTTCAAGGGCTTGCGTTTCCGCCGCGCAGTCAATTCACCGTATTTCATGCCTTCGAGCTTGAGCCCGTCGGGATCGAGAAAGAAGACGGCGTAATAGTCGTCGTAATACTCGGCGGCAGGATCGACGATCCGCACCTTCTCCTTCACGAGGAAGGCTTGTAGCGCGTCGACGTCCTTCCGGCCGCGCAGCTCGAAGGCATAGTGATGGAAGCCGACGTCGCCGATGCGGTAGGTCTTGGGGCGGCTCTTCCGGCCCTCCGCCAGCGCGATCCAGTACCGCGTCCGGCCATTGGTCCAGCCGATGGTGGTGCCGTAGTCGTCCGACAGCTCGAAGCCCAGGAACGCAAACAGCTTGCTGTAGAAAGCCTTCGACTTTTCGTAGTCGCTCACCCGAATGGAAATGTGGTCGATGCCGACGACGCGGGACGTGTTGCGGGCCATGAGGCGCCTCCGGTAATTCCAGTGGTCACAACGTGCGGGATGTCGGATTGTTTCCCGTCCACAGGATAGACCCAACGGGGACGGGATCATGAACGCGATATCGAAGAGGCTCGGCCTCCTGACGCTAGCTATGGGCGCCGTTCTAGGTGGCGACGCGCTGGCCGGCACCCTCGACGACATCCGCCAGAGCAAGACGCTGCGTGTCGCCTACCGCGAGGAGGCGCCGCCCTTCGCCTACAAGACCGCGGCCGGCCAGCCCGCCGGCTTCATGATCGAGCTCTGCCAGGCGGTCGCCAAGGATCTCGCCCAGCAGCTAAAAATCCCCGATCTCAAGATCGCCTACGTGCCGGTGACGAGCGTCAACCGCGTCGATGCGATCCTGCAGAACAAGGCCGACCTCATCTGCGACTCGCTCACCCAGACGGTCGAGCGGCGCCGGGTCGTGGATTTCTCCGTGCCCACCTTCATCGACGGCGCCACCTTCGCGATCCGCAACGACGGGCCCCAGGACATCGCCAAGCTCGCCGGCAAGAAGGTCGGCGTCGCCACCGGCACGCTCACCGAACAGGCCACGCGCAATTCCCTGGCAGCACTTCACGTCAATGCCGAGATCGTGCCCTACAACAGCTTCGAGGAGGCGATGGTCGCCCTGGAGAAGGGCAACATCTCCGCCTATTTCGCCGGGCGAGCGATGCTGACCTCGATGATCAAGGGCAACCCCGCGGCCGCCCGCATCATGCTGGCCAGCACCTTCCTCACCATCGAGCCGTTCGCGCTGGCGATGCGCCGCGGCGATGGCGATTTCCGCCTCGCGATCGACACAGCGCTCAGCCACATCTACCGTTCGGGCGACATCACCAAGATCTTCATCAGCACCTTCGGCGACAAGGACCGGCCGACGCCCACGCTGCAGGCGCTCTACATGATCGCGACCTTGCCGGAGTAGCGCCGAGGCCCTACCTCTGCTGCAGATGTCTTCCCTCACCCGTCTTTCCGTCCTCGACCAGTCGATTGCCGTCGCCGGCCGACCGCACGACCAGTCGATCCGCAACACCGTGGCGCTCGCCAAGCACTGCGAGGCGCTGGGCTACCAGCGCTTCTGGGTGTCGGAGCACCACAACCATCCGACCATCGTCGGCACCGCGCCGGAGATCGTGATGGCGGCGATTGCCGCCACCACCGAGCGCATCCGCATCGGCAGCGCCGGCATCATGCTGCCGCACTATGCGCCGTTCAAAGTAGCCGAGGTCTTCCGCGTGCTCGACGCGCTGGCGCCCGGCCGCATCGACATGGGCCTCGGCCGTGCGCCGGGCTCGGACGGCCGCACGGCATTTGCGCTCAATCCCGCGGCCAACGAACGGCCCGAGCATTTTCCCTCAGACGTGCGCGACCTGATCGCCTGGGTGCACGACGAGCCGCTGGTCGAGCGTCATCCTTTCGCTGCGGTAAAAGCCTTCCCGCAGGGCGCCACGGCACCGGAAGTGTGGATTCTCGGCAGCTCCGACTACGGCGCCCAGGTCGCGGCCCTGTTCGGCCTGCCCTACTGCTACGCCTGGTTCTTCAGCGACGGTGCCGGCGGCGAGCGCGCCATCGACCTCTACAAGCGCACCTATCGGCCGAGCGCGCGCCATCCCGAACCTCATTGCGGTCTCTGCGTCTGGGCACTGGCGGGCGAGACGATGGAGCAGGCGCAGTATCACTTCACCTCGCGCGCACTCTCCCGCATCAACCGCGACAAGGGAATCCTGGAGCCGCTGGAAGCGCCCGATGTCGCGGCGAAGCAGCCGCTCAGCGTGCACGAGCAGGCGCGCATGGAACAGTTCCGCAAGGATTCCTTCGTCGGCACCGGCCCCGAAGTCGCCGCCCGCATCCGCGAACTGGCCGAGCGTGTCGGCGTCGACGAGATGGCCGTCGTCACCTGGACCCACGACGAGGAGGTCCGGCGCCAGAGCTACACGCACCTCGCGAAGGCGTTCGATCTAAAGGCATGAGATAGAGTGTCATCCCGAGTCGCGCGGGGTAATCCCCGCGCGACTCGGGATGACAACGGGTGTGACGTGGGCAGCTGTCTACCGCGCTTCGGTCCAGCTTTCCGAGAACGCCAGCGCGCAGGTGCTGAAGGGCCTGCCTTCACGCTCGCGCTTCCACGGCAGGCCACGGGCCTGCGTGCCGTCGACGGTAAGGCGGGCGCCGAGCGCCGGCATCAACACGGTGCAGACGCCATAGGGCCGCGGGTTGGGCGCCTCGTTGGGGTTGGTATGAATCAGCAGCGGGTCGCCGACGTCGTACCAGGTGAGCGCCACTTCTGAATCGGCGGCCGAAACGTGCTCAGTCCAGAAATAGCGCGGATCGCCCGAGCGGCTGAACTCGGCGTCGATCACCGGGATGGAGATGTCCTTCAACTCGGGATTGAGCATGCCCTGCACGGTCTGCTGCAACCAGCGCGCCATGGCGATGTTGTCGGAATAGATGCGCCAGTGGCCGTGCGTCAGCTCGCTCTTGAGGTAGAGCACATGGCCCGGCCCGGCCGGACAGAACAGGATGCGCCAGAAGCTCGCCTCGGTGGAGTTGGGATCGCCATCCTTTTCGCTGAGGCGGATGAACGGATTCTCGCCTGTGACGATCACGCGATTGGGGTCTGCGGCCATGATTGTCTCCCTTTTGCCCGGTTGCGACTGTGCCCGATGGCGACGGCTTTCGGTTCCGGGCAAGGAACCGCGGCATCGCACCAGCGTTCTTCTGATTGGCGTGCCTCGTCGGATGACGGGCGCGCGAGCCTATCGAGGAGCAATGGCATGGGTCAATCATTTCGCGTCGTGCTCTGCGCGGCCGCAGGCGTTGTTGCGTTCACCAGCACCGCCTATGCCCTGAACGACCCGCCCTCGCAGGCAGGGCGCCTCGCCTATACCGAAGGCACCGTTTCCTTCCATGATGACGAGCAGACGGGCTGGAGCCCGGCCGTCGTCAACACGCCGCTGACCTCCGGCGATTCGATCTGGACCGAGCCCAACGCCCGCAGCGAGATTTCGGTCGCCGGCACCCGCGTGCGCATGGACGGCAGCACCCAGCTTAACCTGCTGGAGATCGACGACCAGCAGACCCGTCTGCAGGTCGGCCAAGGCCGTGTCGACATCAAGACCTTCTCGCTCAACCCCAACACGCCCTACCAGGTCGTGACGCCGCGCGGCACGGTCAGCTTGCGTCAGCAGGGCGATTACTACGTCGAGGCCGGGTCGACCCAGGACGCGACGCGTCTGGGCGTCCGCTCGGGCGCCGCCCAGATCCAGAGTCTCAACGGCCAGACCGTGACGGTAAATCCGGGCCAGGTCGGCGAGATCTTCGGCGATACCGGCGCCTTGCAGGTGCGCACCCTCAATACCGCACCGCCGGTACAGCCGGCCTCGTGGGCCACCCGCGACCGCCAGATCAACTACGACGTGCCGACGCAGTATCTGTCGTCCGGCATCACCGGCTACGAGGACCTCAACGCCTACGGCAGCTGGAGCAACGACAGCCAGTACGGCAACGTCTGGACGCCGCGTTCCGCACCGGCCGGCTGGCAGCCCTACAAGAACGGTCACTGGTCCTATGTGAAGCCGTGGGGCTGGACGTGGGTCGACGATCAGCCTTGGGCTTACGCGCCGTCGCACTACGGCCGTTGGGCCAATCGCAACAATCAATGGGTCTGGGTGCCGCCGCAGCGTGAGACGCAGCCGGTCTACGCGCCGGCGCTGGTCGACTTCATCGGCGGGATCCAGCTCGTTCAGGCCCTGCTCGGCGGCAACACCTCGCTCGGCACGCAAAACAGCGCGCCCGTGGGCTGGTTTCCGCTCGGACCGCGCGAGGCTTATGTGCCGTCCTACAGCACCGATCGCGCCTACTACACCCGCCTCAACAGCTCCAACCAGGTCCAGCAGCAGGCCCAGGAGGATCGCTGGCAGCGCGCCCAACGGCGCGAGGCCTACGTTGCCGGACAGAACTCCGTTCTGGCGAACCAGCGCTTCACGACGGTAATCCCGTCCAACGTGTTCGTGGGTTCGCAGCCGGTTGCGCGCGCCGCCCTGCAGGTCTCGC
>CANJHI010000040.1 GCA_947474005.1 Alphaproteobacteria bacterium
ATTCAACTCTGGTGGCACAAAAGGCATCATTCTTGGTGTGGTCACACTTCTTGGTGCGGGCATCACGGCGTTCTACATGACTCGTGTAATGATTCTTACTTTTACTGGAAAATCACGCTGGGATGCCGAAGCGCATCCGCATGAATCTCCAATTTTGATGTGGTTACCAATGGCGATTCTTGCAGTTGGTTCAGTTTCTTCAGGATTCCTACTAAGCCGCGGTGATGCACTAGTTAACTGGCTAGCGCCGTTGTTTGAGCATCACGGTGAACATGAAGAACTTCTTGCACCAATCGTTGTATCTGGCCTTGCCTTAGCCATGGTTGCTATCGGAGTTGTAGTTGCATTCTTGAAGTATTCTCGCCAGGAAGTTGCAGCTGTTGCCCCTGAAAATGTTTCAGTCTTCACAAAGATTGCTCGCCAAGATTTGATGCAAGATTCATTTAACGAGGCAGTCTTTATGCGCCCGGGTCAGTTACTAACTTCGGCTTTAGTTAAAACCGATGAACATGTTATTGACGGTGCAGTTCGCGGAGTTGCTCAGTTGGCGCTTGGATCAGGCTCAGTTCTGCGCGGAGTTCAAAGTGGATTTGTTCGTAGCTATGCCGCGCTCATTCTTATCGGAGCAGCCTTACTGATTGCAGCGATTTGGGTGGTGATTTAATAATGTTAAATTCATTGACGCTTTTGATGGCATTGCCAATCATCGGATCAATCGTAGTTGCACTATTGCCAAAGACTAAGGAAACCTTGGCTAAACAGGTTGCACTAATCACCACTCTAATCGTGGCAGGTGCAACGATTGCGATGGCCGTTAATTTTCAACGAGATAACGTTGATCTACAGTTTGTTGAAAAGTATTCGTGGATTCCAACCTTTGGAATTAATTTTGCAGTCGGAATCGACGGCCTTGCACTTGTCCTAATTTTAATGTCCACTGTTCTTGCACCAATCGTTGTTTTGGCCGGTTGGAATGAAGCTCACGGCGGGCGTTGGTCAGTTAAAGTTTTTTATATATTGATTCTTGTCTTAGAGACCATGATGATCGGCGTCTTTGCCGCAACTGATGTCTTCTTGTTCTATGTAATCTTTGAAGCCATGTTGATTCCGGTTTATTTCCTAATTGGTGGTTACGGAACTGGTCAACGTTCGGCAGCAGCAGTTAAATTCTTGATCTATAGCCTCTTTGGCGGATTACTAATGCTGGCTTCAATCATCGGACTTTACGTAATGTCTGGTGCTCAAGGCGGACATACATTTGATCTTCAAGCTTTGTCTCAACTAGAGATGAGTTCGACTACTCAGAACTTCTTGTTCCTAGGATTCTTTATTGCTTTTGCGATTAAAGCCCCGCTGTGGCCGCTTCATACTTGGTTGCCAGATGCTGCTGATTCGGCAACACCAGGAACTTCAGTTTTGCTTTTAGGTGTGCTGGATAAAGTCGGAACTTTTGGAATGATTCGCTACTGCTTGACTCTGTTTCCAGATGCAAGCAAGACCTTTACTCCAATGATTCTGGTTCTTTCAGTTATTTCAATTGTTTATGGTGCATTCCTTGCAATTGGCCAGCGTGATCTGAAGCGCTTAATCGCTTTCACCTCAATTTCCCACTTTGGTTTTATCACTATGGGAATTTTTGCAATGACCTCACAAGGCCAAAGCGGCGCTACTTTGTACATGTTTAACCATGGATTCTCTACCGCTGCACTATTTCTTGTTGGCGGCTGGATGATTTCACGACGTGGCTCTTCAACAATTGCCGACTTTGGTGGACTACAGCGAGTTACCCCGGTTATGGCCTGGTCATTTTTCTTGGCAGGAATGTCATCGCTAGCTCTGCCAGGCATGTCTAGTTTTGTGAGTGAATTCCTGGTTCTTGTCGGAACATTTACTAGATATCCAGTGCATGCAGTGATTGCAACATTTGGAATCGTATTGGCGGCTTTGTACATTTTGATTCCAGTACAAAAGGCGCTGCACGGACCAACTACTGCTGGCAATGAAAACTTAAGTGATCTAAACCTTCGCGAGAAAATTGCAATTGCTCCAGTGATTGCAATCATTATTGCTCTTGGTTTTTATCCTTCGCCACTACTGAAAGTCATTAATCCAGCATCTGCACATGTCATTGCTCAAATGGGCTTTACGGATCCAGCTCCAACGAATGGTGATAAATAATGGAATTCACAACACCAGTTCTTAATTACACACTCCTTTCACCAATTTTGATTTTGCTTGGTGCGGCGCTCATTACCGTATTAGTTGAGGCCTTTGTATCTAAAGCGCTTCGCCCAATCACTCAACTCAGTATCACTTTAGGTGCGCTAGTTCTTGCACTAGTTCAAGTCTGGCGAATTCGTAACGAACAATCAATGACTGCCGCAATGGGTTCTGTGATTATTGATGGTCCAGCGGTTTTGATGCAGGCATCAATTTTGATTATTTCTATTATTTCGGTCTTCTTAATTGCAGATACCGAACACTTTACGGCCCTTGCCGCATCGCTTCCTGGCTCTGATGAAGAACGCCAAGCTGTGCAATCTGGCAACCAAGTAACTGAGGTTTATCCACTTACATTATTTGCCGTATCTGGAATGCTTTTATTTCCAATCTCAAGTGATTTGATAACTCTATTCGTTGCCCTTGAAATGCTTTCTCTGCCGCTGTATTTAATGGCCGGACTTTCTCGACGCCGCCGTTTAGCTTCCCAAGAATCAGCGCTTAAATACTTCCTCCTAGGTGCATTTTCATCAGCGTTTTTCTTATTTGGCGCAGCTTTCTTGTACGGCTACTCAGCGTCTGTAACTTTTGCAGGAATTCGCGACGCAGTTGTTGGCAGCGGCGGAAACGATGTCTTCCTTTTGATTGGTATTTCATTCCTGTCAGTTGGTCTGTTATTTAAAGTTGGTGCAGTTCCATTCCATGCCTGGTCCCCAGATGTTTATCAAGGATCACCAACTCCGGTTACAGCATTCATGGCAGCGGCAACAAAAGTTGCAGCTTTCGGCGCAATGCTGCGTATTTACTACACATCATTTGCTAACGCCCAATGGTCATGGACACCAATGCTTACCGTTATCGCAATTGTCACCATGGTCTTTGGATCATTAGTTGCGATTGCACAGCGCGATGTAAAACGTATGTTGGCTTATTCATCAATCGCGCATGCCGGATTTTTGCTAACAGGTGTGATTGCACTTAATAAGGCTGGACTTGAAGCTTCAATTTTCTATTTGTTTGCTTATGGAATTGCAACAGTTGGTGGATTTGCAATCGTCACACTCGTCCGTGATGCAGCTGGCGAAGTAACAGATTTAAATCGCTGGAAGGGTCTTGGTAAGCGCTCACCGTGGGTAGCTACAGCTTTTGCTGGCTTCCTGCTCTCATTCGCTGGAATCCCATTAACAAGTGGATTCATTGGAAAGTTTTCAATCTTTTCAGCTGCCTATGAGAGCGGCGCTAAGAGCGTAGTTATTGCTGGTGTACTTTCATCTGCCATCGCAGCGTTTTTCTATATTCGCGTAATAGTTTTGATGTTCTTTACAGATCCAGTTGAAGATGGAACTAGTGTCGAGATTCCTTCAGCGTTAACAAGCCTAAGCGTTATCTTCGCAATGATCGTGACAATTGCATTAGGTGTATTCCCGGCACCGGTTCTTAACCTCATCTCAGATCTCGCAACATTTATTCGCTAATGTCATCATTTGGCATTCCAAACGTCGCACCGGCGTTAGAGGCAACCCTGGTTTCGCAGATGGCAGAAGTTGAAGCTTTACTTCGAAGCCATACACATAGTGAATATCCATTTGTTGATGAAACTGCCCACCACTTAGTTGCCGCTGGTGGCAAGCGTTTGCGCCCTTTATTAACGCTGATTACCGCTCAATTCGGTGACCCCACCGGCAAAGGCATCATCGCAGCGGCAGTTGCCTGCGAAATCACACACTTAGCAACGCTGTATCACGATGATGTTATGGATGAAGCGCCACTTCGTCGTGGAGTAGAAAGTGCAAATATGCGATGGGGAAACACAATCGCAATTTTGACTGGAGATTTTCTCTTTGCAAAGTCTTCAGATTTATTGGCAGATTTAGGACCAGCGGCGGTTCGTCTTCAAGCGCGTACTTTCGAGCGTTTAGTTATCGGGCAAATTATGGAAACCCAAGGACCTAACCCAGGCCAAGATCCACTAGAACATTACTTACGAGTTGTTGCAGATAAGACAGGATCACTGATTGCAGCAAGTGCGCGTTATGGCGGAATGATTTCTGGCGCACCTGTTGAAATCACCGACACAGTCACAACTTTTGGCGAAAAAATCGGTGTTGCTTTTCAATTAGCTGATGACGTTATTGATATTGCCAGCGAATCAAATCAATCTGGAAAGACTCCTGGAACTGATTTACGCGAAGGTGTCCCAACCCTTGTCACTCTCAATGTTATGAAATCTACCGACCCCGCAGATCGCGAATTACAACACCTACTTTCAGCACCAATTGAGGATGAACCAACTGTGCAGCAAGTATTAGTTGCACTTAGAAATCACAAAGCTTTAGGTGAATCTCGCGAACAACTCCTGCAAGTTGCTAGAGAAGCCAGAAATGCTTTAGGACCACTTCCTGTGAACGATGCAACAGGTGCATTGATATCGCTATGCGACGCGGTTATCGACCGTTCTGCTTGATCGTACTAAATCCGCACTTAAAGCAATTAGCGCTGCCCAGATAAATGCAAATCCCATAACTTTTCCATTAGACATATCCTCGTTAAATAGAAATACACCAAGTAGGAAAAAAATGGTTGGAGTTATGTACTGCAACAAACCTAAAGTAGAAAGTGGCAATCGAACAATCGCTCCATTGAATAGCAAAAGTGGAATCACAGTTGCTATGCCTGCTAGGCAAAGAAGTGTTGTCACTAGTAAACCTTGCCCAAATTGAGCTGTACCTTTTCCTTCAATATAAAACAGGAAAGCTAAGTTTGGGATGAACGCAATTAAAGTCTCAATGGTCAGTGATTCAAGGGCTCCGAGATCAATTCGTTTTTTCACCAAACTGTAGGTGCCCCATGAAAGCGCCAGGGAGAGCGCAATCCAAGGGAAGTGGTGATACTCAATCGTTAGAATCAGGACGGAGATAGTTCCCAGAGCTACTGCTATCCATTGCAGTATTCGCAGAGATTCTCGAAAAATTAAAATACCAAATAACACATTAAGTAATGGCGCTATGTAGTATCCCAGTGCGCTTTCGACAACTCTGTCAGCACCAACCGCCCAGATAAATACTCCCCAATTTATGGTTAGTAATCCAGAGGAAATCGCAAGTATTGAAAACATTCTCTTCGATTTGATGATGAGGAAAGTACTTTTTAATTCCTTGCGCAGTGTTAGTAATAACGTGCAAACGGCTAATGACCAAATTCCCCGATTGGCAAGAATTTCAAAAGATGAGGCGTTATGAATATGCTTCCAATAGATAGGCAGAAAACCCCAAAAGAAATATGCACTAAAGCCATAAACTAGGCCGAGCTTATATTTACTCAATTATCTAAAGTTCGTAAATTGAACCGCAAAATCCCAGCCACCATCTTTGATCATTGCCATAGTGTCCTGTAAATCATCACGGCTCTTTGAAGTAACTCGCAATTCGTCGCCTTGAATCTGTGTCTTTACTGATTTAGGACCTTCATCTCGGACTAATTTTGCAATTTTTTTGGCATTCTCAGTTGATATGCCCTCCTTTAAAGGTGCAGCAATTTTATAAATCTTGCCACTTAGCTGTGGGGCTCCAGCATCTAGGTGCTTGAGAGAGACTCCACGCTTAATCATCTTATCTTTTACTACATCAAGGGCCGCTTTTGCTCGCTCTTCTGTATCGGCTTCAATTAAAATCTTTTCACCCTCAAGTTCAATTTTTGAACCTGTATTTTTGAAATCAAAACGAGTGTCAATCTCACGAATCGCCTGATTGATAGCGTTATCGAGCTCCATGCGGTCAATTTTGGAGGTTACGTCAAAACTTGCATCTGCTGCCATGGTTTTCGGCCCTTCTGTTTAAGGAAAAGGCGGTTTGTGCGCCTACTGTCCTAAGGTATCCTTTCCCTTCGCACTATCCATAATTGCCGCAGTACTTGTTCGACCTTGGCGGGTTGCCCGAGCGGCCAATGGGAGGGGACTGTAAATCCCCCGGCTCTGCCTTCGAAGGTTCAAATCCTTCACCCGCCACAATGCAGTTGATTCGCATCAAGCATATTTACTAGCGAGTAGATGCACCTATCATCCTTGACTTGCGTTTTACTGCGAGTACCCTAAACGCAACCTCCCCCTTGGGGCTTTCCCAAGTTAAATGTTCTTGAATATTCAGACACTCTTCAGGTTTGATATTTTAAATCTGAACTTTATTTGGAGGTATCAATGTCACAAAACAAATCTCTTCCATCGGATTTTGGTGGAGGCGACAATTTTGTAAGAAATGCTACGGGGTTAGTTAGAGAAGTTTCCCGCTGGGACGCCTTAATCATGAACACATTGGGAATGAATGTTGCACTCGGTGCTGTATTTCTCCTACTTCAAGCGCCAGGTAATTTTCCTGGCGGAAATATGCTTCTTGCAATTCTAATCGGCACACTTGTAATGGCATTTACTTTGCTGTGGGTTTACGCCGAGTTTTCAGCTGCTATGCCAAGATCCGGTGGCGATTATGTATTTGTAAGTCGTTCATTACACCCAGTACTTGGTTTTCTTATGTCTTGGAGTCAAGGCATGTGGCTTACTTTTTTCTGGATTGGTTTTAATGCTTGGTTTGCCTTGATATTTGCTGTTCCAACTGCGTTTACAACAATTGGTGCAGTTACCGGCCAGTCAGGTTGGATATCAGCGGCCAGTAGTTTATTAGGAAAACAAACATTTCTAGGAATAACGACGCAGTGGTGGGTTTTGCTTTTTGGATCCCTTATTACCATCGCTTTTGCATTGCTATTAATATACGGTTCACAAATTTATTGGCGCGTGCAAAAATGGTTATTTGCAATAGCTGGCTTGAGTATTTTGGTTATGGCTTTCTTGTTGGTTTTCAAAAGCGGGAATGTTGCAGAAGCTTGGAATAAGTTTGCAACTGCCAATAACAGCCTTCCATTTGATAAAGTAATTTCTACAGCGCAATCAAGCGGATTTACTGGCGTTGGATCTGCCTTTAGCATTACTTCAACTATCTTGATGTTGCCTTGGGTATTTTTCGTCGTGGGATATGCACAAGGTTCGGCACAAATAGGTGGCGAAGTTAAGCGCGCTTCCAAAACTCAGTATTTTGCAATGGTGGGTGGTGTACTAATAAATGGTGCAGTTCTTGCCGCAATTGTCTGGGCATATCAGAGTGCAGTGGGTCAGGATTGGGCTCGTTCACTTTCATTCTTGAGCAATAATGCTGCAGATAAATTAAATATGCCCGGTGGAATCCCAGCTGGTATTAATTTAATTACTAGTTTACTGACGGGAAGCGTGCCTCTTTTAATTATTATGGGGGTAGGACTTCTTCTCTGGGCAGTAATGGGAACGCCATTGTCGATGCTGCAAGCAACTCGATACATGCTTGCTTGGTCACTCGATGGTGCAGTTCCTAAGAAATTAGGTGCAGTCAATGAGAAGACACACACACCGGTTAATGCAATAATTTTCTGCATTATTACGGGCGAAATTGCACTCATGGCATTGATTAATTTGCCGAATGCAAGTTTATTGGGAGCTCTGCTCGCACAGATTGTCGCTTTCATAGTGGTCAGTCTTGCTGGCGTTGTGTTCCCTTATCGTTTGAAGTCAGTCTGGGAAGGTGGCGGTGGTCGCCGTCTTCTTGGAATTCCGACTATTACCTTGGCTGGAATCGGAGGAGTCGTAGCACTTGGCGGACTGATGATTATGTTTATTACAAACCCGGCAATTAATGCGACCTTTGCGGTGACAAGGAGAATCTCACTTCAGTTTATGATTGGAGTTATTCTTGTTGGAATCGTTTGGTACTTCAGTGCGAAGACAATTAATAAGAATAAAGGTATAGATGTAAGTCTGGCGTATAAAGAAATTCCACCTGAGTAAGGCAACTAGTTAATAAAGAATGTTCCGGGTTCACCAAAAGCGAATCCGGAACATTCTTTTTATCATGAATGCGAGTTAAATTATCAAAAAAGCAATTGTGCTGGGTAACCTGACTATTGATGACGTCGTCCTTCCGGATGGCGTTACGTACATGGGCACTTTGGGTGGGAATTCAATTCATGTAGCAACTGCTATTTTTTTCAATAATGTCGCACCAATCACCATTGCCCGCAAGGGTGAAGATTTCCCCCTCGAAGCATTAAAAAGTTTTAAAGACGCTGGGCTATCCACCGAATTTATTCTTCCTATAGCTGGCCCTACCGTGAGAAATTGGGTTATCTATGAATGGAATGGCGATCGAACGTGGCTTTATCGCACGTTAAAGTCTCGTTCGTTAGAAGTATCACCAGAACCAATTGATATTTCGGTCCAAGCGCTCGAAGGTGTAACGGTTGCACATATCGCCGCAATGCCATTAGGTAATGCTGAGCGATTAGTAGATCACTTGCGAAGTGTCGTGCCAGAAGTAACAATTATTTTAGATACTCATGAAGACTGGATTAATGGCTATGAGGAAAGATTACTAACGCTAGCTCGCAAGGTTAATATCTTTGTTCCTAGCAAGGAAGAAGTTTTAGACCTTACAAAAACTTCCAATCTAGAGGATGCGATAACTGAACTTGGTAGCTATAAATTAGAAAATGTTGTTATGAAAGCCGGAGCACAAGGGGCATACCTAATAAGAGAAAATGATCGAGTGCACCTAAATGCATTACCGGTTGCGGTCAAGGATGCAACTGGAGCTGGTGATGCGTTCTGCGGCGGCTTAGCCGCTGGTGTTGCTTTGCAACTTCCAATATATGATTGCGTTGCTATGGGAATTAAAACTGCCAGTGTGGCTATTCAAAGTTCCGGAAGCTTACGTCTTATCGAAAAATAATTTAGATTTATTCAAAAATATTCGTTCTAGAAGGGGAGTAAATGCACGCAAATAGCGACGACATTCAAGTAATGATAAATGAAATCGAACTTATTCCGGATGTCATGCGCAAGTGCTTAGAAGACCAGGGCGGCCATATTCGTTCGTTGGCACAGAGTATTGTGGAAACAGGCGTCGAACATCTTTGGCTAACGGGTTGCGGTGATTCTGCGTTTGCGGGCAGTGCGGCAGCACTTGCTTTCACGAAATCAAGTCACTTACCTACACGTGGAATTCACGCTCTTGATCTCGCGAGATATGAAGTCAGATACCTTCCCAAAAACAGTCTTGCAATAGGTTTGTCATTTTCTGGCAAAGTTGGTCGAACCTCTGAAGCAGCCATTCAAGTACGTAAATTTGGTCATAGATTCATAGCTCTAACAAATGCCCCAAATGGCCCTTTGGGCATTGCAGCAGGCGAAATTCTTCCTATAGATGTTCCAATTTTAGGTTTTTCGCCGGGTACCTCCTCTTACGTCGGAATGCTCATGACACTATTCACATTGGCGGCAGAAATTGCTGAGATAAAAGGGAGTCGTGCATTAAAGGAGTCGCTTGAAAAAATTCCAGATTTAGCCGCAAATACTCTCGAACTAAGCAAGTCCGCTGCGTTAGAAGCTGCGAAAATAATTGCGCAACATGAATGGATTGCATTTATTGGTGCAGGACCAAATGAAGCAACAGCCAAATTTGGAGCGGCTAAACTTTTTGAAGGTCCACAACAAGTTGGAGTAAGTACAAATATTGAAGAGTGGGCTCACGAGGAATATTTCGTGACTAAACCAGGGACACCAGTTGTGGTGGTCGCACCTAATGGCGCTTCAGTTGATCGAGCATCAGAAATAGTAAGTGAAATAAATTTCCTCGGCGCAAAGGCTCTTGTGATATCAGAATCAGATTTAGGCTTCAATTCACTGCATATTGAAATAGCCAAAGGCGTTAGTGAGGAGTTAAGTCCACTTTTGACTTGCCTACCACTTTCACTTATTGGTTTCTATATAGCCGAATTAAAAAATAAGAAAAGTTATAATTTTAAAGATGAAGAAACAAAAGTTGAACACTATGAGACGATACATAGAGCCACTCTCGGAACGCCGGCCTGAGGATGACAATGCTTACAGACCCGCTCCTTGAAGGTTATAGAATTGTCGATTCAGCTGGGAAAAATAACCTAGTTGTGCGACTCATTGGCGGTCTTGGTGTTGCGGCACATAATCATCGACCGCTACCACCCGAACTTGAGAGAGAATTTGCTGACATAGATTTAGTAATTGGTCGCAAAGATGGGAGAGCACTCTCAGATTTTCTTGTCGGCATTGGTTATGAAGCCAACCAGCGTTTTAATTCGTTGCACGGTGCAAAACGAATGTTGTTTTACGATAAAGAAAATCAACGTCAAGTTGATGTTTTTGTTAGTCAATTTCAAATGTGTCATTCGCTTGTCCTTGAACAACATCTTAAGATTCATCCGAGATCTCTAACCCCTGAGCACTTATTACTTACTAAATTACAAATAGTTGAAATTAACCGTAAAGATCTTTTAGATGTACTAAGAATCTTATACATGCATTGGAATGTCGATTTACCCAATGAGTGTCCAGGATTTTCAATCGAAAGATTAAATGAAGTCTTATCGCATGATTGGGGATGGTTCACGACCGTTAATGATAACCTTGAGAAAGTTAAAAGTTTCGCACCGACAGTTCTTTCCCAAGAGAAAGCTGATGAGGTCTTGAAATCAACTCATGATCTGCAACAAAGAATAGAGTCATCACCAAAAAGCACTAAATGGAAAACAAGAGCCCTCGTCGGAAGAAGGAAGGTTTGGTATGAAATTCCAGAAGAAGTCAATGGTAGGGCTTAAGAAATGAAAGATTATAAATTCTTTTTTGCAACTGATATCCACGGTTCAGATTTGTGCCTTAAGAAATTTTTGAATTCGGGTAAATTTTATGACGTAGATGCAATAATCATGGGCGGTGACATAACCGGAAAAATGATCGTTCCCATTGTTAAAGGGATAGATGGAACTTATTCAGCGTCGATTTTTGGGCGTAAACGTGCTGTTGATTCAAGTGAACTGTCACAGCTACGTAAGTTCATTTCAGATGCGGGCTTTTACCCACATGAAATTTCATTAGAAGAACTCGAAGTTTTGAAAGCTGATCCAGAAGCAGTAGACATTTTGTTTCAAAAACTCATGAAATCAACAATGAGCAATTGGTTAGATATGGCTGAGGATCGACTTAAAGGAACAGGTATTCAAGTTATTTTCGCTCCAGGTAATGACGATCCGTTTTTTATAGATGAAATGCTTAGTGGAAGTGATCTGGTTATCAATCCTGATGGTCAGGTGATAGAGCTTCCTGGTGGTTTTCCGATGATTTCAATTGGATACTCAAATATAACTCCTTGGTCCTCACCTCGTGAGCTTGAAGAAGATGCGCTAGCTAAGGTTATTCAGGAGCAAGTTCTAAAATTGGATAATCCTGAGAACGCAATTTTCAATTTACATGTTCCACCTAAAGACACGACGTTAGATCAAGCTATGCAATTAGATGAAGATTTTAGGCCGGTGATTAAGAGCGGTAGCCCAGTTATCACAGGAGTTGGCAGCTCTGCCGTGAGAGAAGCAATCGAAAAATTCCAACCAATTATGAGTTTGCATGGACATATTCACGAGTCTCGAGGAGAAGCCAAAATTGGCAAGACTCTTGCTATTAATCCGGGCAGTGAATATAGCGAAGGTGTTTTACGTGGTGCGATTGTTACGCTATCGGCGAAGAAAGGCGTAAAAGGTTATCAATTTGTCTCCGGCTGAAGTAAATAAATCTCCGCTAGTAGCAATAGTAGGTTCTGCACGTATTGAGCAAAGCGACATACGTTGGCAGCAAGCGTCTGAATTAGGCGCCGCTTTTGCCGACTCTGGTTACGAGGTAATGACTGGAGGTTATGGAGGCCTCATGGCTGCTGTTGCCCAAGGTGCAAGTGCTGCTGGGGGAAAAACAATTGGTTTACCAATGAAAAATTGGGACTATCTCACGCCAGATTCATCGCACCAAGAATTAAGGTGGTCTGAAAACTATTTTGAAAGGCTTGCACATTTATTGTCCGCAGATTATTTGGTTGTACTAGACGGCGGCATAGGAACTCTCTCAGAAATGGCTTTAGCATGGGCGATAGCACAGACCGAAGTAAAACATGCTCAAATTATCGTTTTAGGAGAAGGAATAAAAGAGTTACTTTCTAATTTTCAATCCTCACTTGTAATCTCACAACCCGATATGGATGTTTTATTCTTTTACGACAGTCATGAAGAAATTGTTAATCATATTAAATCAGGCATAGGCACCATTCAAAGCGTAAAGAAGGCACATGGATGATTTCAAATAATAATAATTCTCAATTCCATCTTGTTGGCGTTATCCATTTACCTCCGCTTCCAGGTGCAGTAAATTTTCGCGATTTGGAAGTCAGAAATATTGCAAGTATTGCTGCAAACGATGCCCAGGTATTAATGGATTCAGGATTTACCCATGTAATGATTCAAGATGGAAATGATATGCCTCAACCAACTCGAGCAAATGTGGCGACAATTGCAAGTCTTTCTGCCATCGGAGCAAAAGTACGAGATGCCATAAAAATTCCTCTGGGTGTTATCGTCGGTCACAACGATGGCGCCGCTTCAGTTGCAATAGGTAAAGCCATTGGCGCTGACTTTATTCGGGTCAAAGTACTTACTGGAGTGTCATACGGCCCAAATGGTTGGATTGAAGGGTGCTCTGCAGAAGTGGGTTTAATGAAGCGCCTTTTGGAGTCAGACATTGAGATATGGGCTGACGCAAATGAAGTCACTAGTCGATCCCTACATGATGACAAAACTTGGTCAGCACAGCAGGCCATTAATTTTGGTGGCGCACAAAAAATTATTATTACTCACGAAGATGGACCAGAGAGCGCACTGAAGGAAATTAAAACCGCACAATCGAATGTTGGTAAAGGTACTGATTTCCTAATAGGCGGGCGTGTCTCCCTTACAACCATTGGGGTTGTTATGAAAGGTGCGCAAGGAGCAATTATTGGCAGCGCAATAAATAATGAATTAGGAAGTGATTCTTTTATCAATGCAACAAATGCGCAAGCGTTCGGTAGATCTCTAATTTAACTTACTAGCACCTGACTTACGCGCTGAGCGAGATAAAAATAATGCGAAGACAAGTGCTAAAACAATTCCAGTGTTAACGCCCATTTCAGTTAGCGCGCGATTGAAATATTCAGTCGTCTTCTCTTTTTCCATAGTTAGTGATGCTCCGACAGTAAGAATGTGTCGAACCGCTGCGATGACACCAATAATTAAGAAATTATCTAGTTGGAAAATACCATCGGTAAATCTCACGATTACCGTTCTCATGATCTCAAGAATAATGATGACAAAGAGAATGTCGTTGATTGCCTGGATCATTCCTAAGGGAAAGAATGGACGAGTTTGAATTAGGCGTTGCAGTGTGTAACCAGCAGCTAATAAGGAAATTACAAACAAGAGTATTCCAAGAAAACCATGCAAAATATCTTCAAGCTTGTCGATGAAAGTTACAGGGATAAGTGACTCATCTTTTGTCAGTAACCCTTTAACTGATTTGTACTTCATCTCGACCACCTCTAATAGATATGGACAAGGGTAAATGCAGCCTTAAACTCTCGCAATATTTAAGGCTAAATGAGGCGCGATTACTCCTCAGTAATTGCCTTAGATGGTTCAAATCCCCCGGCTCTGCCTTCGAAGGTTCAAATCCTTCACCCGCCACCAGTAAGAGCTAATTTAATCTATAAAGAATTTCACCCGCATTGTGGTTGACTAAAACTTCTGAATTATTTTCATAATCGGACAAGTTAAATGAAGAAGGATCCAGATATTTCAGGTTCATAGCTTCGGTTCTCTCTTTTGAGATTCCTGTCGAAAGTGTGACTGTAATTCTGCATTGCTCTCCCTCAGCCGAAGAATAACTCCCAGCTCCTCTTAAGTGTGATGCGTGGGCCATAAGAGTTTTTGATACATCTGCAAATTTTCCCATTTGTGATGAGAAATATTCTCGACAGTGGTATCCAATGTCCTCAAGTTCCTTATGAGTTATAGAAAACTCAGTTATGTGAGGGGCAAATAAAATAACTTCACCACCGTCTTCAATGATTGGCTCAACTTTATACATACCTTTTGCAGCAGTCCAGATATCTTGATACCTCGATGGCATTATTGAGACTACACGCTTGACTGGTTTGTCTAAGAACTTAATGTGCTTTCTTGCCGAAACAGCAGATGCGTACTCCCAGGCAGTGTGGGGAGCACCAAAGGAAAGAGACGAAATAGCACTGGCACCTGTTTCTACAACGAGACAAAGTGCGAGCAGCGGAACTTCTATTTTACTAGCAGCGAGATTAATCATTTCGCGAACTGGAGTAATTCCTAAAGTACCAATAATTTCTGCACTTGAAATTATCGCTCCAAGCCAATGAGAGTAATCGATCATCTCTTGACCCGATACACCTGGGAATAGGTATTTTGCTCCGCCGCTAAAGCCAACAACTTCGTGTGGGAAAACAGGCCCGATAATAATGACTAAATCAGATTCAGTGATGAGTCTATTTATGGAGACTGGCACTTCAGAAGTGATTTGGCCTAACGAGATTTCTGTAATTTCTTCTGCCGTTATTGAACCCAAATGTGCAAAAGTTGAAGGATCCCACCATTCATGGTTGTGAATTTTCATACTTGGATATTTTTGATTAACTCTTTGATTATCTCCTGCCAAGAATTTATCAATTGCTTCTGGGGTCATAGGAGCATGAGTACCTAATGCAATGAGTGCAGACAGAGAGCTTGCACTAGGAGAAATGGCCTCATAAAAGATAGGTAAAATTGTTGGCAAGGGACAAGACCGCGTGGCATCGGGTACGACAAGAGTGACATTCTTGCCAGTGAAATCAATTGACTTTAGTGCACTGATAATGAATTCAGTAATTTCGATACTTGATAACTCGCTATCAAAATCTCCGATAAACGCATTTTTTCCTAGTGGGCTTCCCAGTAAATTGTTAGGAACTTGCCGTTGGGACATAGTACAAAATTACCATTTATTACCTACAACAAGAACAAAACTGGAATAGAGTCCTATTTATGAATCCAGCCTCCATTTGGGTGATAGGTCCAATAGCTTGGGACACAGTCCTATATGTACCGCACATTCCCACATCAGGAAGATTCCTGCATGCAAACTCGCATCATGAAAGAGCTGGGGGACAAGGTTTCAACGTGGCTTCCGGAATCGTGAGCGCTAACCTCCCTGTAAATTTAGTTGGGTACGTCGGGAACGATTCAGTAGGATCAAATTTAACGAAAGCAATTTCAGAAAGCGGCCTTTCATCAAAATATATTCAGACTTTTGATTCACCTTCTCCGCATGTAACCATTCTTGTAGAAAAATCTGGTGAAAGAACCATGATCGGAATGGAGCAGAATTTACTTGCAAAAATTTCTTCCATCTCACTTCCAGTCAAACCAGGAGACATTGTTGTGTGGCCGTTTTGGTTAGATGCTTTTTTCCCGATGCTCCAGAAAATAAGTGGGATTTGTACAACGATTATAGGTTCTAACAGTCTAAACAGTGCCGAAAATATCTCAGGAGACATATTGGTACTTTCAAATAGTGAAGTAGAGCGATCTGAAACTTTAGAAAAATTTAAATCTAGGTTTTCAAAAATCATTGTTACAGATGGTGCGAATGGCTCTAAACTTTTTCATGGTGAGAAAGAGGTCACAATTCGTGCCATGGAAATCGATGTAGTTGATTCAACTGGTGCCGGCGACTCATTTTTAGCTGGAGTTGTACTTTCTCAATATGAAAATAGATCTGACTTGGACATGCTTACAGTAAGCACTATTTGGGCTGGATTAACGACCGCAAATCAACAGTCAATTCCTGTTAATTGGAAATTTGTTGCTCAAGAACTCAGCCGGAATGCAGTTAAAAAGTAACCAAACCGCCACTTATGTTTATTGCTTGTCCAGTCATATAGCTGGAGTCAGGCGAAAGAAGGAAAACAATTAGGTTGGCGCATTCCAAAGCTGTTCCAAAGCGATTTAAAGGAATCATTTCAACTCTCTTTTGGATTACATCACCAATTTTTAGGTTTTGATCATTAGCCAGGCCTTCACTTACTTTAGTTTGCATAGGTGTTTCAATGAGACCTGGGCAAATTGCATTGACTCTCACGCTTTTTTTGCAAACTCGAAAGCAAAAGTTCTAGTCAGACTTAAAACCGCAGCCTTGGTCGCTGCATAGGGACCAACATTAGAATTAGTTACAATTTTTGCGCCGGTAGAACTTAAATTCACAATTGCACTTCCGCTAGGCATTGTGGCACCGATATTGGCAGTTAAATCCCAGACTGACTCGAAATTTATGGAAAAGAGTTCTCGTATATCAGCAATTGAATAATCAGATAGATTTTTGGTTTCAATTTTCCCCGCAGCATTGACTAATCCATCTACGCCCTTCGAAGCGGAAATAATTGTGTTTCTGTCATCTTGTTTGGAAACATCGCCATAGATAATTTGGACTTTCGATTTCGACAAAAAATCAAAATTTGCGCCCGGCAAGTCGACAACAATCAATTCGTGACCCGATTCAAGCAGCTTAAGAACTGTGGCTTTACCTATTCCGCTGGCGGCACCAGTCACCGTTACTTTCACTTTATCAAGTTTCAATACTTATATAAGGTGTTCCGGGTTCGATTTCAACATCTAATTTTACTAAGAGTTCTATAACTCTACCGGCCACGGGAGATTCAATATCAACTGTTGCTTTGTCCGTCTCAACAGAAATCAAAATGTCACCAATATTAACTTCTTGTCCGGGTTGTACTTTAATGTCAACCACAAAAGCAGAATTAACATTTTCGCCAACTCTCGGCATCTTTACTTTAGTTTGCACTGATTACCCCCTGTTATCTCTCTCTATGATTTTTTCTTTAACTAAGTCATCAAGTTCTTCAGGACTCAGATTTAGTATCTCCTTTAGGACTTCCTCGGTGTGCTGTCCAAAGTAAGGAGCAATCTCTGGCTCAAGATTATGGCTAAATTGAAATCTTATTGGCGATGCAATGTTTGGCGTGATTCCTATCCCTGGCTGGTTCTGGAGAGAGAAAATAGGATTTTGATCAGAAGCTCTTGCATCATTATTGAGCAAATCCTTAAAACTTTGATATCTAGACCAGCTCACTTTATTGGCCTCGAAAGCAGGAATTAAATCTTCTAAGGTTTTTGCTGCAATAACTCGTTCCATAATTAGCGCAATCGATTCTCTATGCAGATATCGCTGCCCTTCATCTTGAAAATCGGCAGATAAATCTTTTTCAAGTTCCGCTAATGAACTTTCTATACCTAGTGCAATTTTTAGTGAGTTCCACTGTCTTGAAGTTAAACCAACAAGCATAATTTGCTGATTATCTGCGGTCAGAAAATTCTTACCAAAAGAGCCATATAGATAATTTCCATCTTGAGCAATCACTTCTTCACCAATATATGCTTGGGAAAGTCGACCTAGTGCACCGACTACTGACAGTGCAACATCTGAAAGTGCAATCGAAACTAATTCACCTTCACCGGTCTGACGTCGTTTTCGCTCTGCCGCTAAAATTGCAATTGCCACAAGGTTTCCAAGGATCAAATCCCAAGTTGGCAGAACGCTATTTGTTGGGGAGTCCGAATCTTTTGGTCCTGTAATCATGGGGTATCCAAATGCTGGATGCACTGTGTAATCAACTTCGCTTGAACCATCAAAATTGCCAGTTAATGAAATCACAATTACGTCAGATCTTTTCTTACGAAGTTCTTCATAACTCAATTGATCCTTAGAGGCAAGATTCGTGAGAAATATTCCAGATCCTTCGCCAGGCGAAGTGATTAGGTCAGAAATTAACTTTCTACCTTTCTGGCTTTTAAGGTCAACTTGAATAGATTTTTTTCCACGGTTTAATCCAGCCCAAAATAGCGAGGCATGAGATTTGGTAATTGGCCAACGTTTGAAGTCAAGACCTCCACCGAGAGGATCAAAGCGAATAACCTCTGCCCCAAGTTGAGCCAAGGTAAGCCCACCTAGAGGAGCAGCCACAAAGGCCGACCCTTCAATAATTCTCAAACCAGAAAGAATCGGTAATGCAAGAGTCATGCTTAAGACATTCGCCCTTCAATTGATCCAGATTTTGGCGTAGGAAAATAATTCTGGCCAATTCCAGAGCTCCGCTTTGGAATCATCACACTTCTAAACCAAGTCACAATCTCGACACCATCCTGGTTTAACCCTCGAGTGAACATGGAAATAATTCCCATATTTGGTTTAGAAGATGATTCGCGCACTTCTGTGCAGATACTTTCGGCATATAAAGTGTCTCCGACATAAACAGGGTGTGTAAGTTTAATGTCAGTCCAGCCCAAATTGGCCACAGCATTTTGGCTCATATCGATAACTGAAATACCCAGAATAATGGCAACTGTAAGACCAGAATTAACAATTATTTTTCCATTTGAGACTGGATTAGAAAGAGCCAGATGCGCATTAAAATGGTTTTGATTTGTATTACAAGTTAATTGTGTAAACCACGTGCAATCAGTCTCACTTATAGTGCGACCAAAAGGATGTTCATAAGAATCACCAACAACAAAATCCTCATAAAATCTACCGAGTTCAGCTTTGTGCTTTGCCATTGTCATCCCCATTCATAGAAGGCTTTAAACCTGCAGCGATACCTTTTGAATAAATCATTTCAGCCATTTTCCTAGTTGCTTCATCAATCATTTTCCCTTCGAATAAAAAGGCACCCGCAGATTTTTCACTTGCATTCGAATGATTAAAGTGAGCAATAATTTTGGCAGATTTCTCAAAAACCTCTTTACTTGGTGTAAAAATTGAATTTACTACTTCTATTTGCGAAGGGTGAATTACCCACTTTCCATCGTAGCCAAGAGAAGCAGATAATTGAGACCTAAGTTTTAGTCCGGGCTCATTACCAAGATCACTGAATGGACCATCGATTGCTAGTAGACCATTTGCGCGAGCGGCTGTAAGTATTGAAAACAGGACATGATGGTATGCATCTTCACCTGGATAATTGATTGGATTCTCACCGATATTTAAAACCTGCATCCCCATACTTGCAGCGAAGTCCCCAGGGCCAAAAATTAAGGAGATTGTGCGGCTGCAGGCACTGGCAATATCTGCAACATTTAATAGTCCACGTGCTGACTCAATTTGAAGTTGAATTTTTGTTTGATCATTCAACCCTAGTGATAGTTCTAGTTCAGTTAATCTTTGACAAATTTCGCTCACCTGTTGTGACGTCTCAACTTTAGGAATAATGATAGAAGTAAATTTAGAAGGCGCTTTAGTAATAAGTTCTTCGATGTCTTGGATTCCTATTATTTGGTTTTGCTCGTTTACTCGAACAGCTACCGACGCTGAATTGAAATCACCTTTATTTAATTCAGAAATTACTAATGACCTAGCAGATACTTTTTCAGGCAGTGACACTGAATCTTCTAAATCGAGAAATATTTCATCAGCATTTAATAGACGTGCTTTTTGAATCATTTTTTCGCTAGAGCCGGGAACTGCTAAGACACTTCTTTTCGACAAGAGATTAATTCTTGTCATGAAGCTCTCTTTTAATTTCTTCATTATGCTCGCCTAATTTTGGGCCAGCTGAAATAATCTTGCCCGGAGTTTTGGATAGCCGTGCAACCAAGTTTTGCATGAGGATCCCATCCACTTTTGTGAAACTTTCCCTGGCGATAAAATGAGGGTCTTCAATAACCTGTTGCATATTATAAACTGGCGCTATAGCTGCATCTGCGGCTTCAATAGTTTCGATGACTTCTTTGGATGTTCTCGAGCCAATCCAGTTACTTGTCAGTTCTTCAAGAGCTTCTCTGTTTTCAAATCGAGATTGAAAGGATGTGAATCGAGGATCACCTCCGCCTCCCACAGTTTCTATGAGCCGCTTAGCAACAGATTCTGCTGAGGCTGAAAGTGCTACCCAAACTCCATCAGAACACTTATAAGTTCCACGGGGAATTGAATAAGGAATACTTGAACCAAGTCGTGGCTGCAGATAACCAAGTGAATCCCATGCTGCTGGCAGTGGTCCCATTATTTGTAAGACGGAGTCAACAAGATCTATATCCACTATTTGGCCTTGCCCAGTTAGCTTTGCGTGATAAATCGCAATCATGGCTGAGAATGATCCAACTAGCGCCGTGACCTCATCAGTGAGTGCTATTGGCGGCAATAGTGGACCCCCATCAGGTTCTCCTAAAAGCGAAGAGAGACCTGAAAGGGCTTCTGCGATTGTGGCAAAGCCGGGTTTTTGCGCGTATGGACCTGTTTGTCCAAATCCAGAAACGCGTAGAACCACTAGCTTTGGATTTCTAGAAATTAACTGTTCAGGATCTAGACCAAGTTGTTCAATTTTTCCTGGGCGCATGTTTTCAATCAGCAAATCTGCAGAATCAATAAGTTCTTTTAGTATTGATAGATCATCGTTGTTCTTTAGATCCAAAACGAGCGAACGTTTTCCACGGTTAACTAATTTCCACCAGAGAGAATCGGTTTCACCTGGCTGGGTCCATCCCATTGCTCTAGTGGAGTCTCCGCTGGGTCTTTCTATTTTAATTACATCTGCACCGTAATCTGCAAAATATTTTGCTACTCCTGGACCTGCAACAACTGTTGCTAAGTCAACGACCTTGAGCCCGACCAGAGGCCCTGAGTGTTCTCTAGAATTCATTACTTCGACCCATGTAAAGGAACTAAAAATGCGCGCTCAAACGTACAAATTAATTCATTATTCTGATTAAACCCAGAGGTTTTAACACTTACAATTCCTTGGTTTGTTTTTGATTTGGAAAATCTCTTGTCCAATATCTCAGTAGAGGCATAAATAGTGTCTCCATGAAAAACTGGCAATAAATGATTTAATTCTTTCACACCTAAACTTACTGTAGCTTTTCCTGAAATATCGGCTACAGACATTCCAGTTAACAGCGCATAGATATAAGTGCCCACAACAATATTTTTCCCTTGCGACATTTCATGCTTGGCATAGTGAGCGTCAACATGCAAAGGGCTACCGGCCATAGTTAGCATGCAATAGAGGTGATCTTCAGACTCGGTTATTGTTTTTCCAGGCCAGTGTCGGTAAATGTCACCAACCTCAAATTCATCATAAAAACGCCCATACCGATCAGCTCGGGCATCAAATTCACGTGTCATCGCTGATCCTTGCCATTAGTCCAAGAACTTCTTGGCCATACCTTAAACCTAGCCCTCCTTTTAGTCAATCGGTTGACTAAAAGGAGGGCTAGGTTTACTTTTAAGTCATGAGTGCGTCAACCATATCTAGCATCAATGTGGCCACAGTTGCTGGGGAACTGCCTGCACCAGTTGTATTTGGTGATTGGATTATGAAAAGTAGAGAGTACGTGGTTGTCAAAGTCACCTTAAATTCAGGTGTTGAAGGCTGGGCATTTACTCTTACGCGTGATGGCGCGGTAGCTGAACACATTCGAAAGACGTTAAAGAATATTTATTTAGGAACGAAGGCTGAAGACGTCGAAAAAACTTATACGACCGCTTTGCGCAGAAGTTTAGCCTCCCATTCTGCGGGGTTGGGTTTAAGGGCGTTATCCATGCTTGATCTAGCTACGTGGGATGCACGTGCAAAGCAATCCAATCAGTCGATCTCAACTCTTCTTGGCGGCAGCCTTGAACCAATGCCGGCTACAGCAATCATTGGTTATCCTCCAGCAAAAATGGGTGGTCCTGAAGTTTATGAACAAGTTAGCGAACTATATAAGCAGGGTTGGCGAAGATTTAAAGCTCCAGTGGGTGTAAATAATCTGGCAACTGCTGAACGGTTAATGGCAGCGCGGAAAGCGGCCCCCGATGCATGGATTGGTTGTGATGCAGCTTGGATTTTTGATGATGTCGATTCTGCGATGGAGTTATTAAATTTATTAGGGGATGTTAATTTAGGTTGGTTTGAAGATATTTTTCCACCTGGAAATGCACAAGTGGTTTCCGAACTTCGTCAACGCACTCAAATCCCTATTGCAATGGGTGATGAACAAGGCGGAATTTATTACCCCGAATCCTTGATCGCAAAGGCTGCAGTTGATGTAGTGCGAATTGATTTGACCTGCATGGGTGGGATAACTGGTGGCAAGAAAATAGTAAAACAGTGTCTTGATTCAAAAGTAGATTTTGCGCCACACATGTTTGCCCATGTTCATAGTCAAGTTTTTAGCGCTTGGGGCTATGCATCTGTGCCAATTGAGTGGGGCGTACCTTGGACTGGCGTGGATCCCTATGCGGACAGTTTGCGCCAACCTGAAATTATTGATGGCGGCTATATGAACCCACTTCCTGAAGAGAGCGGGTTTGGAAACCTAGTTAATAAGGATTGGATCCACACACAAAAATTTGAGGATCCTGAAGGAATTTTTAATTAAATTTCTGGGAAAAGCTTCTTAATAGTCTCTTCTGGCACCGCTCCAATTCTTGAGACAATGGGTTTTCTCTTTTCATAATTAACAATTGAAGAAACAGTGCCTGAAATCTGACCAGCATCCAAGATGTATTCAACGCCGTCCTTAATCCTGAGACTAATATCTTTAACGTTTACCGGTAAACCCTGCCCAGGAATTGCCGCTGCCGCAACTGCACACGGCCCTGAACTCTCCAATAATTTCTTTACACTTGGATTTATTGGAATATTGACAGCCACTAATTCTTTATATTTATCGGAACTCACTCTCATGGATTCATCCCGAGGGAGAACTAGTGTCAATTGACCAGTCTCAATATATTTTTTGGTTTCTTGATCTAGATTGGGAATGGTTACCTCACTATCCATCTGGGAGACTGATGAAAAAATCATCGAAAGAATATGTTCCTCAGAATTTTCTCTAAGTAGATTGAGATCCGTGATAGCTGAAGTATTTTGAGAGTCGCACGCGATAATGTAGCCAGAAGTCGCTGGCAAAATTACCAAGCGTCCCGCATGAATCGCAGCAGCGACTTCTGTGATCGTTTTACTGCTAATTGACTTCTTAGCAATAGACCTGGCTATGGCCAAAATTCCTCGAATCAACATTGACGGGGCTATTCCCCATTGCGTCCCGTATATTACAATCCCAATGAATAAATAGGTGAAACTGAGGGCAAGAATTGTGGCGACTGAAAAAGGCGAAAAAGCCAGCAATGTAAAGCAAGTGCGCGCAACAATTAGAGATGTTGCGCGTATTGCTAAAGTAGATCCCAGCCTTGTTTCACGAATTGTAAATAATGATCCCAAAGCCAGTGCATCACCAGCAACGCGTCAGCGAGTTTTAGATGCAGTTCAGGAGTTAGGTTATAGAGCCAACTCCGCTGCAAGAATGTTAAAAACTGCCCGTACCCAGATGATTGGCCTTCTACTTCCCGACATGGCCAACCCTATGTACTCAGCAATAATTACTGGCGTAGAGCAAAGGTGCAAAGAACTCGGATATGGAGTTTTAATTGGAGATCACGCCGAGGGCGATTCCGAAAAAACATTTACGGATTTACTAGAACGTGGACAAGTAGATGGTCTCTTAATTGCTTCAGGAACTCTTTCAGATACTTTTCTAAAGAAGGAAATCCTTGATCACTATAAGTCTGTTGTGATGGTTAATCGCCGTGTTAAAGGTGTTTCTGCGAGCGTAACTGTCAACGATGAACTTGGTGCCTCACTGGCAGTGGATCATTTGGCCCAGTTTGGAACTAAATTAATCGCAGGTGTTTTTGGTCCACAGAATATAGATACGGCACAACGTCGTCGCAAAGGTTTCGAAAGTGCTGTTGTCAGAAATAAACTTAAGGCAACTATTATTGAGAAAAATTCTTGGGGAATGGATGCTGGAAGAGAAGCCGGACTGGAGCTACTATCAAAGAAGGTCAAACCAGATGCAGTTTTTGCCTCGACAATTATGATGGGAATTGGATTTATTCGCGCAGCCCATGAATTAGGAGTAGATATCCCTAATAATGTGAGGGTTGCAGCACTGCACGATAGCGATATTGCAAATTATTTATCGCCCTCCTTAACCACAGTTCATTTGCCGACAGTTGAGATGGGTAGCCAGGCTGTAGATTTGCTGCTCAGAATCATTGGTGGAGGATCACCTAGCCATCTAATTGTGGATACTCCGCCGGTCTTGGTTGCCCGAGATTCCACGGGAAAACCACAGCGCTAAACAATTTTAGTCAATCGGTTGACTAACTTAGCGACCTCACATAGCCTTGGGAGCGCCCGATAAGCTCTGAAGAAGGGGGATAAAAGTTGGCTCAGATTACCAAAGCGCATCACACAGGAATTTCTGTAAAGTCGTTGCGAGAATCAACCAAATTTTATAAGGAGCTTCTCGGGTTTGAAGAAGTGTTTTCCTGGAATCCACAAGCAGAGTACATAGGCGTATTGACCGGCTATCCGGATGTAGACCTTAACGCTACGATTTTAAAAATGCCTGGAGTAGATGTTTTCTTAGAACTACTTGAATATGGAAATGTGGATTTGAAGGACATAGATCATGGAAATGCCAACCCAGGTATCGCCCACATTGCTTTTTTTGTGGATGATGTTGACGAATGGTTCAAAGAATTAACTGAAAAAGGCGTAAAAAGTGTTTCTGCTCCTGTAACTCCAACCATTGGTCCAAACAAGGGCGGACGTGCGATTTACATGATAGATCCAGATGGTGTTCGGGTGGAGTTGATTCAAAGTTCAAAGTCATTTGGCGAATATAAGGGCGAGTGAAGTTATGGAATTTATGGTTTTGATAAAGAACACTTTTCCGCCTGACGGAGACAAAGAATTATTGGCCACACTAGCTAAAGCAGAAAGTGCTCGTGCGAATGTGCTTGCCGATGAAGGTGTAATTAAGAAAATATGGCGCCGAACTGGTCAAAAATCTAATGTTGGTATTTGGGTTGCTCCTGATGCAACACAATTGCACGCAGCGATTTCAAGTTTGCCATTCTTCCCATGGCTCGAAATAGAAATTTGGCCTTTAGCAGAACATCCAAACGATCCGAAGAGATATGGTGAAATCAAATGACCGTTATGCGGACACGCCAAGCAGTTATTCAAGCGCTTTCTGATGAAATGGAAAGTGACCCAACGGTTTTCCTAATGGGAGAAGATATTGGATCTGGTGGGCCATTTAAAGCCACTGAAGGATTGATTGAAAAATTTGGTGATACTCGAGTAATTGACACACCTATTTCTGAAATGGCGTTTCTCGGTGCTGGAGTTGGCGCTGCAGCTATGGGTATGCGGCCTGTGGTTGAAATGATGTTTATTGAATTCATTGGAGTCGCCCTAGATCAACTTACAACGCAGGGAGCTTTCTTTAGATATCTATCTCGCGGTGCATATCAAGTGCCTTTAACGATTCGAGCAGCTGCAGGTGCAGGTATGGGATTTGGATGCCAACATTCTCAAATTTTAGATCAGTGGTTTAGAGGTAATGCTGGAATTAGTTTAGTAATTCCTTCAAGTCCACAATCTATGTATGGCCTTCTCAGAAGTGCGATCAGGAGTAATGACCCAGTTGTAATTCTTGAGCACAAAGGTCTTTACGGCGAGCGAGGTGATGTAATTACTGGCGAGGCTGGAATTATTCCAATCGGCCAAGCACGCACAGTTACCGAAGGATCAGATGTAACCATCGTTGCAATTGGCAGCACTGTTTTAACCGCTAAAGCTGCGCTCGAATCTCAATCTGAATGGTCTGCAGAAATTATTGATTTACAAACCTTGATTCCTTGGGACAAATCAGCAGTGATGAAATCAGTGGCAAAAACCGGCAGACTTGTTGTCATTGAAGAAAGCTCATACTCAGGTGGGTGGGGCGCAGAGATTTGTTCTGAAGTTGTAACAAAATTGTGGGGACAATTGAAAACTCCTCCTCATAGAATTACATCACCAGATGCGCCAATCCCATATGCGCAAGAACTAGAAAAGAGATATTTACCAAGCTCTGACTATGTTGTTTCACAAATAAATGAGCTTTTAAAAACTGGTAAAAGCCCCGCTGCTTGGTGGGAAGGAGCAAAATAATGGTCACATCATTAACGCGCAGAGGTCAACTAAACACAGAGGTTGGCCGCTTAGAGCGAATGTTAGAAATTCGCGCAGTAGAAGAAAGCATTCAGACTCTATATAACGATGGACATGTACGCGGGAGTACACACTTGGCAAATGGACAGGAAGCAGTGTCCGTTGGAATTGCCAGCGTTTTAAGACCCACAGATGTGGTGACGTGCACTTATCGCGGACATGCAGCAGCACTCGCTCTTGGCGTTACTCCCGAAGGCGTTCTTGGTGAAATTTGTGGGCGAGTCATTGGTTGTTCAGGTGGAATCGGGGGCTCAATGCACTTGATGGATGCGAGTGTTGGGTTAATGCCAACATTTGCAATTGTTGGAGCTGGATTACCAGTTGCAGCCGGTGTTGCTCTTGCCGCAAAATTGAAAAATAATGATTCAGTTGCGCTAACAATCTTTGGAGACGGATCAACAAATATTGGGGCATTCCATGAAACTTTGAATATGGCGAGCATTTTTAAACTGCCCGTCATATTTGTTATTGAAAACAATCTATATGGTGAATACACACGCATTAATTTGAGCACACCGATATCAGATTTAGCTGATAGAGCTGATTCCTACGCGATGCGCAAGGAAATTGTGGATGGCCAAGATGTCGATGCAATTATTAACGCAATTCAATCGGCGGTCGATTTTGCTCGAGCCGGAAATGGGCCATCACTGATTGAAGCTAAGACGTATCGCTACAGCGGGCATTCACGATCTGATCCAGCTACATATCGCACACCAGGTGAACTCGATGAGTGGAAAAAAAGAGATCCCCTAGATATAGCTGCTAACAAATTGATTTTAAAAGGCGAATTGAGTGAAGTGGACTTAGAAAAGATGAAGTCAGACATAGCTGATCGGGTTGCAGAAGCCATAAAAACAGTTTTGGCTAGCGACGGTCCCGAATTGAGCACACTGATGCAACACGTGAGCGCGAAAGGTTGATTTAGAAATGAGTGATTCTGATGTAGTTCCAGCAGGGTATGCCTCCACTCTTTTTGATTTAAGGGATCGAGTAGCAGTGGTGACCGGCGGCGGTAGTGGTCTAGGAGCCGCAATTGCTATTGGTTACGCGCAAGTAGGTGTAAAAGTAGCGTTATTGGATGTAAACACTGATGGAATGAGCGAGACTGAGTCAATAATTAATTCGCAAGGTGGAAATGTAAAGAGTTTCAAATGCGACGTGACTTCAAAAGAAGACCTGACATCAACCTCATTAAAAATATTAGAGAGTTTTTCAAGGGTAGATATTTTGGTCAATAGTGCGGGGACGGCTTTTCGCAGTCCAGCAGAAGATTTTCCAGAAGATAAATTAGATTTTATTTTGAATCTAAATTTAAAAGGAACATATTTAGCTGGGCAGGTTTTTGGCAACATTATGTTAAAGCAACAAAAGGGCAGCATTATAAATATTGCTTCAATTGGTGGCTTTAATGCATACCCACTAGCAAGTGCATATTTGGCGTCAAAAGGTGGAGTTGTTCAATTAACAAAGTCATTTGCTTTGGAGTGGGGAACACGAGGAGTAAGAGTTAATGGGATCGGTCCAACTTTAATGGACTCTCCACTTACTAAAAAAGCCGCCACAACTACATCCATTACAGCTGATTTCATCAAAGGCAGAATGCTTAGAGACCGTTTAGGTTTGCCAAGAGAATTAGTTGGAGCCGCAATTTTCTTGGGAAGTGATGCATCTGTATTGGTAAATGGTCACACCATCATGTGTGACGATGGATATCTGATTGCTTAATACATGAAAATCACAAAAGTAAGTGTCGCAACGATCAATCACATCTTGCCGGTCCCAATTATTTATGGCAATTGGATTATGGACCATCGAGAATTTGCACTTGTACGTGTGGATTTAGCGGATGGAACTGCAGGATTTGCCTATGGTTTGACTCGGGATGGTCCAATAAGCGCCATCGTGCATCGCTCGATTGCACCTTGTTATGAGGGTAAAGAGCTATCTGACCCTAGTGAATTATTTTATGGTGCGCTTTGGACAAACCATGCAGTTCATGCTGCCGGAATAGGAATGCGCGCTCTTTCTTTGGTTGATATTGCTTGCTGGGATGCATTGGCTCGAATTACGAACAAATCATTTCAGGAATTACTTGGAGGAGAACTTTGTGATTTGCCCGCGACAGCGATAGTTGGCTATCCACCCACCATGCAACCAGATGAACTTGTTAACCAGATAAAAGATTTGCAGAAAAAGGGATGGAATAGATTTAAAATTCCTATTTCTCCAGATCTTGAACTATCTGAAGCACGTTTGAGAGCGGCACGAGAAGCTGCACCAACTGATTGGGTAGGCTTTGATATTAATATGGTCTTAAGATCAAGTGAAGCTGTGCTTGATTTTGAAAAACGAATTAGAGATTTAAATCTTGGCTGGATTGAAGATGTAGTCCCACCCGGTGATGCAGGAATGGTAGCTAGAGTGAGAGCCGGATCGAAAACTCCAGTTGCAATGGGCGATGAGCAAGGTGGTTCGTATCATCCAGAGGCACTTCTGACAGCAAATGCTGTGGACATAATCAGAGTTGATGCAACAACCAACGGGGGAGTGACTGGTTTAAAAAAGTCATTAGAACGTGCGCGTGAAGCCCAAGTTAAAGTTTCACCACACATGTTTCCGCATCTGCACTCGCGACTACTTCCTATTTTCGGCTTTAAAGATGTACCAATTGAGTGGGGAATTCCTGGCACGGGTGTGCACCCAATGGATGATGGTCTGGAACAACCTGTTATTGAAAACGGGATGATGAAGCCTCTTACGACCTCTGTGGGCCTTGGCAAACTCGTAGATTACGAATGGATAACAAAACAGCAGGTTACTGATCAGTTAGGCGCACTGGAGCAAATTCCGACCGCTTGCCTCAAGGAAAATCTCCCCTAAAGACGCCAAATTGCTTTAGTCAAACGCTTGACTTGGCTCTCATGTAGGTCTAATTTGCATTTACTACAGGCCAGTCAGATTAACCCCAGGGATTGGCTGACCTAGTAATTGCACAATTAACCTCAGACATAGGAGCGAAAATGAAGGATAAAGTCAGAGCACACGCCACTGACTCCAGTGACAATGGCGTCAATCGTAGAGATTTCCTTAAAGTTGGAGCAGCAGCAGCTGCAGTTGCCGGTGCAAGTTCTGTGGGTATGGCTGAGTCAGCATCTGCAGCTGCATACAACCCAAAGAAATTTGCAGGAACGACTGTAAAAATTCTATTGGTGGATGGCGAAAGAGATCAAGAAGGTATTAAAGACAAGATCTCTTACATTCAAAAGACACACGGTATAAAAGTTGAAGTAACTGCCTTAGCACTTGGAGCACAGTTAGAAAAAATTCAATCTGTTTTGCGTGCGTCAACTTCAGAGTATGACATTATCGACAACTTGGGTTTTACAGTTTCAGGAGTTGTTGGCGGCGGATTGTTTACAAAACTAAATGACTACATTGCCAACAAGGAATTAACTGCTCCAACTTACAATTACCCAGCAGATTTTCCTGCAGGCCAACTCGATTACACAAGTCGTTACGATGTTGCCAATAACAAATTTGGCGGTAAAGATGTTTACCTAATTCCTGGAATGCACTCTGGTTCTGTAATTATGTTCTACCGCAAGGATTTGTTATCTGCCGCAGGAATTCCTGTTCCAAAGAGCTGGGATGACTATATTGATGCTGCACGTAAATTGAATACAGGTGGAGTTTCAGGAACAACCATGATTGCTGCAAATGATGTGTCGCTTATTTTGGTTGACTGGTATGCCCGCTTTGCATCAATGGGCGGAAAATTAATGTCTGGTACGCCAGGTGCTAAGAATTACAAGCCAAATTTGAACGGTGCTACAGCTGTTCGTGCCGTTCAACACATGATTGATTGTGCTGAAGTGTCACCTAAGGGTGTTGGCTCATTTGGCTTCACTGAATCAGTTGATGCTTTCTCACGTGGTGACGTAGCGCTGATGTTGTGCTGGTCAACAATTGCTGGATCAGCTTTCAACCCAGCGACATCAAAGGTAGCTTCAAAAATTGGCGCAGTTCAGATTCCTGGAGATGCCAATACAACTGGCCGCCCTATTCGTGGAGGTTGGGGACTTGGTATTCCAAAGAATCTTCCAAAGAAGCGCAAGGATGCCGCCTGGATGGTAATGCAGTACATCACTAGTGCTTCATTCGATAAGTATCAAATGGATAACTACCAGACAGATCCAAATCGTCGCAGCACTTATGCTGATGCTGCACTCAACAAGAAGTTCCCATATTTGAAAGTGGCGGGACAGGCCATGGAAAATGCAAAGATGCTGGATGTTGCTTTGATTCCAGAATGCTTCGAGCTCGTCGGCGAAGCGGCACGCGAATTCAACCTAGCAATAATTGGAAGTCAAACCGCTAAGCAAGCATGTGCAAATGCTCAAGCTTCATGGGAAAAAATCCTGAAGCGCGCTGGACACCTAGCATAAATAACTAAGGTAGTTAACGGACTCTCCATCATTTGGAGAGTCCGTTAACTTCTTGTAACTGAAGACTGAGGGATAACTAAAATTTCAAATTCAAAAAGTTTTCTGTTAAAACATGAGACTAAAACCCTAATTGGCCCTGCAATTGTTTACCTGGGGCTTTTTTCTGTATTTCCATTACTTTACAGTTTAGGAATCTCATTTTTCGAATTTGATCGAGTTGCAGGCAAGTGGAATTTTCTGGGATTGGGTAATTATAAAGAAATCCTTTCGGATAAAGTTTTCTGGAGTTCCATTCTTGTAACTGGAGTGATGGTTGGTGTTGCATTAATAGTTGAAGTAGTTGCTGGTGTGTCATTGGCAATCTTTTTTGGTCAAAAACTTAGAGGTTCCAAATTTGTTAGGGCAATTTTGATTACACCAATGATTCTCAACCCTGTGGTGGTTGGCCTTATGTGGAGAGCTCTACTAAATCCACAATGGGGTCTATTCAATTGGTTCATAGGAGTTTTTGGTGTAGACAATCCGCCAATTTGGCTATCCGATCCGAAATGGACCCTGTGGACCCTGATATTTGTTGATGTTTGGCAGTGGACACCATTCATATTTGTAGTTGTTTTTGCTCGATATCAAGCACTGCCAATGGATGTATTTGAATCTGCTCGTGTTGATGGAGCATCACCTTTAAAAATTATTCGATACATAACTCTACCCCTGGTTTCATCAGCAGTTGTTTTTGCCGCAATATTTAGAGGGATCGATTCATTTAGAACTTTTGATTTAGTTTATGGGCTAACTTTTGGTGGACCAGGGCGGTCGACAACAACCTTAAGTTTCTATTCATTTGAAAATGGTTTTGTGTATTACAGGTATGGATTCGCTTCGGCACTTTCCTACATCATGGTAATTATGGCAACTATTGGATTTTCTGTTCTTTTAAAATGGATTCCGGTCAGGAGAAGTCATTAAATGACAACGTTATCTAGGGTGGCCAGTAAATCAGTTTCGTATGTAACTCTTGTAGTTATTGCCATTATTGGAGTTTTTCCAATTGCATATCTATTCTTACTTTCGACAAAAAGAAGAATCGATATTGGGGACGTTCCTCCTTCACTCAAAATTGAGTGGTCAGTAGTCGTTGAAAATTATAAAGAAGTTCTATTCGAGAGAAGTTATATTTCAAGCACAATAAATACTTTAATCATCACTTCAGTTGTTGTGGTACTTTCACTAATAATTGGAACACCTGCCGCTTACACTCTCTCGCGCCTTAAAATAAAAGGATCAGAGCGCATTTCAACAACTATTTTAAGTTTAAGATTTATGCCTCCTGTTGCAGTTGCAGTACCCATATTGCTAAGTATGCGATTTTTACACGTCGCTAATACTCGAATTGGTTTGATTATTCCTTACGTGGCGTTCTCGCTCCCACTAGTTATTTGGATCCTCATTGGATTTTTTGATGAAATTCCAACCGAAATTGATGAAGCAGCCGAAATAGATGGTGCAAATAAATGGCGCACATTGCTGCAGGTTCTTCTGCCATTGGTCCGACCCGGGATAGTTGTTGCAGGCATTTTTGCCGCTATATTTATTTGGAATGAATTCTTGATAGGAATGTATGTCATTGACTCTGAAGCGCTAAAAACAGTCCCAATTGCAGACGCAGGTCTAATTAGTGCACAACGGCCAATTGATTGGAATGTTGCTGCAACAGTCGGTGTGGTTACATTAATTCCGCTCCTTATTGGATCAATGGCAATACAAAAACACATAGTTCAAGGAATCACTGCCGGAGCAGTTAAATAAAAGGAGGAATAATGAGAAATGAACCAGAACTTCTTGCCGAAGGTTTAGGTTGGGCAGAAGGGCCAGCTGTATTGCCCGATGGGCGCGTGTGTTTTGTTGAGACTTACCGCAGTCAAGTAAGTGTTTGGGAGCGCGGTAAAGGTGTGTCTAGATATTCATACACTGCAGGTGGTCCAAACAGTTGTGTTGTCGGAACCGCTGGGGCAATGTATGTCTGCCAAAATGGAGGAACAACTGGCCCATGGCGGGCAGAGGAAATGGTCACGCCATCTATTCAAGTAATTGAAAAAGAAGGCGCTAAAGCTCAAATTATTTGTAGTGAAATAGATGGTATTAAATTCAACGGTCCAAATGATTTAGTTTTTGGTAAGAATGGAAAACTCTATTTTACTGATCCAGGGACTTATCGACCTGATAATCCTGAACCTTCTTACTTGTTTGAACTTTCCCCTGATGGGTCAGGAAGACTATTAGCAGAACTATCTCCTCCAACCTTTCCCAATGGAATTGCAATCGAAGCTGATGGCAGTGTTGTTTGGGCAGAGTCATACACGGGAATGGTTCGTCGACTAAATCCTGACACATTGAAAATTACTGATATCTGTAAATTGCCTGGAGAGAAACCTGTTGCTGACGGAATGGCTGTTGCAGCAGATGGGAGATTGTTCGTAACTACTGTAAATGGTGGTGGAATTGATGTTGTAAACAAGGACGGAAGCTACGATCAATTTCTAAAGTTGGGTGTTATTCCAACTAACTGTGTCTTTTCTGGTTCAGATCTCTATATGACAGATGCAGGCGTCTTAGCCGATTCATCTGACCCAAGCATGGGCGGACAACTATGGTTGCTCAAAGATGTAACAGAGGGATTGGGTACCTGGCCTGGAATGATTAATCATTAATTATGAGAGCAAAATACGAGCATAAAGATATTAAGACTCTAGCTTCTGGAATAGATCATTCTGAGGGGTTATGTGTAGGGCTTAATGGTGAAATCTATTTGGGAAGTGAATCTGGAAAAATATATCGACTTACTCTTGACGGAAAATTAGATGTTGTTGCTCAGAGTGCCGCAGGAGGGATTTTGCTGGGCTTATCGATACGAAGCAACGGTAATTTACTTGTATGTGACGCTGCGGCAAAGACAGTTTGGGAAGTAAATTTAGAAAGTAAAACGTGGGAAGTATTCTGCAATAGCGTTGATGGAGCTCCACTCAATCTTCCAAATTGGGGCTGCTTCTTACCAGATGGTTCATATGTTTTTTCTGATTCGGGAGATTGGAAGAAATCTGAAGGCACAATAGTTCGAGTGGACACAAATGGAGTTTCAAGCATGTGGTCACGAATGTGCCCAGATTTTCCTAACGGGATGGCGTTAAGTGCAGATGGACAATCATTATTGGTACTAGAGAGCACCCCTGGAAAACTAAGCAGCATTGCTATTAATAAAGATTCTTCCGCCGGTGAAGTCAAAGTTCTGTGCCAAATGGACGCAGTGCCCGATGGTGTCACTGTCACAACATCAGGAGCCTTGGTTATTAGTTGTTATCGACCAGATGTAATCTATTTATGGGATTCAGCAGGTTTAAATGTATTGGCAGAAGATGATGAGGGAACTTTCGTTGCGGCACCAACAAACACTGTTTTAACAGGACCAAAAAGAAATTTATTAATTTGGCCAAACTTTGGACGGTGGGATGTAGCTCAAATTGAAACTGATCTAGAAGGGATACCATTATTAGTATTTTAGGCTGCGGGTATTGCCAAAATTTTGATTTGTAATAACATCATATTATGACAACGCAAGATTTTATTGACAGTTCACTCGTAGAATTCAATGGCCAAGTCGCCTTTGTAACTGGAGCGGCGTCAGGCATGGGAAAAGCGATTGCTCTTGATTTGGCCAAGGCGGGGGCGAAAGTATGGGGTGTCGACACCAGCGATGAAGGTCTAGTTGATTTACAAGAAATTGCTAAGAAATCTAAATTTGACATAAGAACTGATAAATGTGACATCGCGAGTCAAAGCCATGTAGTTGAATCTTTTGAAAAAATGAAAAAAGAATTGGGTCAATGCTCAATACTAGTTACTGCAGCCGGTATTGGGTTGTATGTTGATTTTCTAGAAATGACAGATTCACAAATGAGAAGATTGATTGATGTAAATTTTATTGGCTCAATCTACTGTGCTCAAGAAGCTATTAAACATATGAGACAAATAGAGGGTGGAAAAATTGTATTTGTTTCATCAGTTCAATCAGAATTGAGTTTGAAGAACTGTGTAGTTTATGCTTCACAAAAAGCTGCTCTAAACTCTGCAGCCCGTACCCTTGTTCTCGAAGTTGGAAAAGATAATATTCGAGTCAACACCGTGTCTCCTGGCACAATCGATACACCGATGCTTCGAAGAGACTTAGCTGGCATGAATACCGAGCAAGCATCAGAATTTTTACGAAATGTTGAGGCGGCAAATGTTATTGGAAAGATTGGAACTTCTGAACAAGTGGCAGAGGTAGTCCATTACCTAGTTAGCGACCATTCCTCTTATGTAACTGGGACCGACATTATTGTTGACGGTGGATTCAAGGTTTTAAAGAAGTTTTGAGCCTATAAATCTCTTATTTGATTGAGCCATATATGGACATTAGACGTTTGTCTTAATAGCCTTTGCAGGTATCCATTTCGCCCCACCCATAAGGAGCTAACGTGAAGAAAAGTTTTGGAATTTTTGCAGTTGTTGTTTTTGCAGCAGCTCTTACATTGTCAGGTTGCGCAAAAAACGACTCTGCAACATCTGATACAGCGGCATCATGTGCAAAAGCAGATCTTGCAACAGTCACATCAGGCAAGTTAACAATTGCAACGGGCGAGCCTGCTTACTACCCATGGATTATTGATGACAAGCCAGAAACTGGAAATGGTTTCGAAGGTGCGGTTGCTTATGCAGTTGCCAAGCAACTTGGATTTACTAATGATGAAGTTGTCTGGGTGCGCACAACATTTGATTCTGCAGTAACACCGGGTGAAAAGAACTTTGACTTTAACTTGCAACAGTTCTCAATTACACCAGAGCGTGCAACTGCCGTTGATTTCTCATCACCTTATTACACAGCCCCACAAGCAATTGTTTCATTCAAAGGAAGCAAAATTGATGGCAAAACTTCACTTGCAGAACTTAAGGATGCAAAGCTCGGAGCAGCTGTTGGAACAACTTCACTTGATGCAATTGAAAACCAGATTGGCATAAAGCCACAGGTATTTAATGACAATGCAGCAGGTGTGTCTGCACTTAAGAACAAGCAGATTGATGGATTAGTTGTTGATCTTCCAACAGCGTTCTATCTATCAGGCGTTGAAG
>CANJHI010000041.1 GCA_947474005.1 Alphaproteobacteria bacterium
GCGGACTTGCCAGGCTCAAGATGGGCAATGTCGCCGGCGGCAATGTCGATCTCCAGACGGCCAGGGGAATGCTGCCCGGCGTTGCCGAAGAATTCGCCCGCTACGGCGTGAAAGGCCAATAGGCGCAGCGGCGAATGGCGGAGGGGGTGGGATTCGAACCCACGGTACGCTTGCACGCACGCCGGTTTTCAAGACCGGTGCCTTAAACCGCTCGGCCACCCCTCCGGCACGATGAATTCAATAGCTTGGGTGAAGCCGGTCGACAACGAGAACAGAGCCACGCTGTTTCAGGGTGATCCGGCCAGCACCGACCAGGTCGCGAGATGGAAGCGGGCTCCCTGCTTCAGCAAATAATATGGCCGGCCATCGTGCATCGCCCCGTCGGTGATGGCGACCACGCTGGGACCAACCACCGAAAAGGAATTGCCTTGCACGAGGATCGCGGTGCCCTCGTCGATACCGATGCCCAGGATCTCCGGATGTACGGCGGAGAGCCGCGCCAGATCGCTTTCGCGACCGCGCACCACGATGTGTTGGTCGATGGCGACGTTGCGCAGGAAACCGAACCCGCGCTCGTGGCCGGGCGACATCAGCACCGCGTTGCCGGAGGGTGAGCCGCGCACGAGATAGGAGCCCATGATGCTGGCTCCAGCCGACGAGCCGGCGATCAACCCGCCGCGCGCCAGTAGCTCATGCAACGCCTGCTCGGTCCTGGTGCCACCATAGGCATCCACCAGGCGCCATTGCCGGCCGCCAGAAATCCACACCGCTGTCGCACGTGCAAATGGGGCAACGAATGCATCACTGTTGGCGGTGGCTCGGTCTTCGGTATGCAGGACGGAGTAGGGTCCGACGGCGCTGATGAATTGTTGAACTGGCGACGTTGCGAGCTTGCGGTCGCTTTGGGCACTCGGGATGACGACCCAGCGCGCGGACGTGCCGCCGGCATGACGCTGTGCGACCGCGATGACTGCCGACGAGATGCTGCCGCCACCGACGATCAGCAGGGTGCCGTTGGCCGGGCCGGAAGATTTCGGCTCGGCGGCAATGCTGGCCTCAGCCCACAGCGCAAGCGGCATTGAAAGTAAGGCACGGCGGCCGACCATCACTATCTCCGATGTCGTGTAGCGCTGTCCCTGAACATTCGACCGTCGCCTGGAGCGAGTCAAAGGAAGCGGGGAGAGAGAGGCATCCGCCGATGACCGCCACAAATATTGCGTATTCTGTCGATACCTAGGTATCTTTCCTCATCCACTCAAATCTATCCCTGCGCCTCATGATCGGTCGACGAATTCTCTGCAACGTGGCGATGCTCGGCTCCGTGCCGGCACTGGCCCAGACGACCGATGGCAAGTTCGCGGCGTGGCTGCGCGGCGTGCGTGCGGAGGCCGCGCGCGCCGGCGTCGATCAGGCCACCCTCGAGGCCGCGCTCGAAGGCATCGAGGAAATACCGCGTGTCCTCGAGCTCGCGCGCAATCAGCCCGAGTTCAAGATGACCTTCGTGCGTTACCTGGAAATCGTCGTCTCTCCAGAACGGGTGAGTCGCGGCAGGACGCTTCTCGCCGAGAACCGAAACGCAATCGATCGCTTCGCTGCACCTGTGGGCGTTCCCGCCTCGGTCGTCGTCGCGCTATGGGGAATTGAGAGCAACTACGGCACGCGGCTCGGCGACTTCGAGGTCGTGCCGGCGCTCGCGACCCTGGCCTACAACGGCTTTCGCGCCCAGTTCTTCCGCGGGCAGCTCATCGCCGCATTGAAAATCCTGTCGCAAGGCCACGTTGGTCTGCCCGCAATGAAAGGCTCCTGGGCCGGTGCCATGGGCCAGTGCCAATTCATCCCGACGAGCTTCATTGCCTACGCCGCCGACGGCGATGGCGACGGCCGAATGGATATCTGGACCAACAAGGCCGATGTGTTCGCCTCGATCGTAAACTACCTGCACCGGGTCGGCTGGCGCGCGAACGTCAGTTGGGGCGAGGAAGTGCCGGCTGGCGCGGCGGCGGGGCAGGGCGGCCGGATCGTCCGACCGGCAGGAGCGGGAGGGCCCACGTTCCGCACCACCCTGAATTTTCAAGCCATCCTGCGATGGAATCAGTCGGACTTTTTCGCCCTTGCGGTCGGCCTCCTGTCCGACCGGATTGCCGCATGATACTCGACAGGTGAGGTGGCTCCACCTGCCACGCAAGATCATGTATAGTGCGTTTGTCATGCGGCTAGCCCTAGTAAGTACACGTTCCGCCTCTGCGCCACTGGCCCGCGCATGCTGTGCCGTGCTGATGATCGCCTGCCTCAGCGCCTGCGGTTCCAGTCCCGGTGGCAAGGCGACGGCCACGGCCCAGCGGGGCACCTACAAGGTCGGCAATCCCTATAAAATCGATGGCGTCCTCTACACGCCGAAGGAAGAGTTCACGCACGTCGAAACCGGTGTGGCCTCCTGGTACGGGCCGGGCTTCCATGGCAAGTCGACAGCCAACGGCGAACGCTACGATCAGGCGGACCGCACGGCCGCTCACCGGACGCTGCAAATGCCGTCCATTGTCAGGGTGACCAACCTCTCCAACGGCCTCTCCACCGTGGTCCGGATCAACGACCGGGGCCCGTACGCGAGCAATCGGGTGATCGACTTGTCGCGAACTGCCGCCCAGGAACTCGATGTCGTCCGCAATGGCACGGCGCGGGTGCGGATCGAGCAGCTTCAGGCCGAAAGCCTGGCTGTGAAGGAAGTCGCGATCAACGGCGGTGGCCCGACGGAGCAGTACGAAGCAATAGCCCAACTGTCGTCTGGAAAGCGAGCGCCGTCACCGCCACAGCAGGTCATGGCGACCGCGCCACCGGCAGCGGCACCGCCGCCCGCTCAGGTTCAGGCGGAATGGCCCGCCAGTCCACGCAACTCAGCCGTTGCGCAGGAACAGGCTCCGGCCCCTTCCGGGAAAGGTGGACCCACGATCGCCAGTCTCGCGTCGACTCAGCCCGCCACCTCGGGAGGCGGCTTCTACGTTCAGACCGGCTCCTTCGCGACCGCCGAGAACGCCGAGCGCCAGCGCGGCGCGGTGCGCAGTTACGGATCGTCGGAAATTTCCCAGGCTTCGGCCAGTGGACGCGAGGTTTATCGCGTCAGGCTCGGGCCCTACACGACGTCGGATGCCGCCGGCATTGTCGCCGACCGGCTGAAGCGTTCAGGCTATGGTGATGCCCGTGTCATTTCGGATTGATCGGCTGCGCCCCGTGGTGGCGCTTTTCGCGGCGGCGCTCATCGCCGGCACGGCGACGCTGGCTCATGCCCAGCAACAAGAGCCGCGAAAGCAGCAAACGCAACCGCAGAAACCCGCTGCCAAGCCCAAGGCTCCGGCTGCTGCTCCGGCCAAGCCCGCAGCACCTCCCGTCGCGGCGAAAACCGAAGCCCTGCCACCGTCGCAGGTCGGGATCGGGACGCTTGCCCGCCAGGCCTTCATGGTCGATCCGCAGACGTCGTCGGTGATGCTGTTCAAGGATGCCGACCAGCCGATGCATCCCTCGTCCATGGCCAAGATGATGACTATCTACATCGTCTTCGAGGAGCTTGCCGCGGGCCGGATCAAGCTCGACACGCGCTTCCGGGTAAGCGAGCGGGCGCGGAACATGGGCGGCTCGCGGATGTTCGTCGAACTGGGAAGCGAAGTGGCGGTCGAGGATCTGATCAAGGGCATGATCATCCTGTCGGGCAACGATGCCTGCGTCGTCGTTGCCGAAGGCCTGTCGGGCAGCGAGGAGAGCTTCGCTGACCGCATGACCAAGCGCGGGCGCGAACTCGGCATGACCAAGTCTGTCTTCAAGAATGCTTCGGGATGGCCGGCCGATGGGCAGTTCACGACCGCACGTGACCTGGCCGTGCTGGCATGGCGTACCATCGACGATTATCCGAAGTACTACCGCTACTATTCGGAAACCAACTGGACCTACAACAATATCAAGCAGGAGAACCGCAATCGCCTGCTGAAGATTACCGCCGGCACCGATGGTCTCAAGACCGGCCACACCGAGGAGGGCGGTTACGGGCAGGCGACGTCGGCGGTACGCGACGGCCGACGCCTCATTCTCGTGGTCAATGGCCTCACCTCCATGGCCGAGCGCGCGCAGGAGACGTCGCGGTTGATGGAATGGGGGTTCCGCGAATTCACCAACACGACGATTTTCCGCGCCGGCGATACGGTGGTGGAGGCCCCGGTCTGGCTCGGCGCACAGGACAAGGTGCCGCTGGTCGTGGGACGCGCCGTCCTGGTCACGACGCCTTCCGGCCAGGCCGCGTCGCCGCGCGTGGTGGCGCGCTATGACGGGCCGTTGCCGGCACCGCTCGTGAAGGGCACCCAGATAGGCACCGTCGCCGTCGCGCTCGCCGATGGCAGGATCATCGAATATCCCCTCGAAGTCGGCGCCGACGTGGCCCGCATGGGCGTGATCGGCCGCGTGACGACCATGATCCAGCATTACCTGTTCGGCTGGCTGTCGTGACCGAGCCCGGTTCGGGCCGTTTCATCACGTTGGAAGGCGGTGAGGGGGCAGGGAAGTCGACCCAGATCGCCCGTCTCAAGGGAAAGCTGGAGCAGGGCGGCCATGCCGTCGTCGCCACCCGCGAGCCCGGCGGTGCACCGGGAGCGGAGATGGTGCGCAAGCTGCTGGTGGAAGGGCCCACCGAGCGCTGGGACGGCACCACGGAGGCGTTGCTCCATTTTGCCGCCCGGCGCGATCATCTGCGATCGACGGTGTGGCCTGCGTTGAAGCGCGGTGCCTGGGTCATCAGCGATCGCTTCGCCGATTCGACAGTCGCCTATCAGGGCTATGGCTACGGCGTCGACCGCGCCATGCTGGGCAAGCTGTACGGCATCGCGGTCGGCGACTTTCGGCCCGACCTCACGCTGATCCTCGACCTGCCCGTCGAGATCGGCCTCGGCCGCGCTGCCGCGCGGCGCGGTAGTGAAACACGTTATGAAAGCCTTCCGGCCGATTTTCACGGCCGCGTGCGCGCAGGCTTCCTCGACATTGCCGCGGCCGATCCCGAGCGCTGCATCGTGATCGACGCCACCCGAGATATCGAAACTGTTGCCGCGGCGATCACCGCGGCGGTCCACGCCCGGCTGGGAGCCTGACGCGATGGCCAAGGGCAAGGCGAGCACCGATCCAGCCGAACGCGAGAAGCTGGAATGGCCCTATGACTGGGCGCCGCCGTGGCGCAGCCAGCGGCTGGTCGGCCACGACGATGCGGAAAAGACCATGTTGACCGCCCAGCAAAGCGGGCGCCTGCATCACGCCTGGCTGCTGACCGGGCCGCGTGGAATCGGCAAGGCGACGCTCGCCTGGCGCTTTGCGCGCTTCCTGCTGTGCGGCCAGCAGCAGGGCGGCCTGTTCGGCGACGGGCCGGTGGACCTCGAGGTTGCGCCGGACGCGCCGGGGAGGACCCTGGTCGACGCGCGATCGCACCCGGACCTGTTCCACCTGCGGCGCTCACTCAATCCCGATACCGGCCGCATGCGGGCTGAAATCGCCGTCGACGACGTGCGCGGGCTCGGGGCCTTCATGCACATGACTCCGGCGATGGGCAAATGGCGTGTCGCCATCGTCGATTCGGCCGACGAGATGAACCGCAACAGCGCCAATGCGGTCCTGAAAATTCTCGAGGAGCCGCCGCCCAACGCCGTCCTGCTGATCGTGGCGCACGCGCCGGGCAGGCTGCTGCCCACGATCCGCTCGCGCTGCCGCCGGCTGGCGCTGCAGCCGCTGGCGGACGAAACCGTCGTGCGCCTGCTTGGCGACTATGCGCCGGCCACCAAACCGGAGGAGAGGACCGCCCTGGCGCGCCTGGCCGAGGGAAGCATCGGACGTGCCCTTGAACTCGCCGGCGCCGGCAGCCTCGACCTCTACCGCGAGATGGTCGAGGTGCTGGCGACACTACCCGAACTCGACATGCCGCGCCTGCACGCCTTCGCCGAGCGCTTCGCCAAGCGCGGCGAGGAGGCCAACGCCGATTGGCGCTCGCTCAACTACCTGTTCGACGGCTGGCTGAAGGGCCTCGCACGGCATTGGGCGCTGGGGACGGAAGCTGCAGCCGTCGTGCCGTCAGAAAGCGGCCTGAACGGGCGTTTGCTCGCCGCCGCCAGCCTTGATCGCTGGATGGAGGCATGGGAAAAGATCGCCCACCTCTTGTCCCGTGCCGATGCCGTCAATCTCGACCGCAAGCAGACGGTGCTCGGCAGTTTCCTGGCTCTGCAAACGGCGATGCGCTGAAGCGCTGAACCCGGCGCTCCCGGAGGAGCTTCACGGGAGGGGCGACAGTTCGGAGTTCAGTCATCATGTCGGGCCGCAGTACCTTCTACGTCACCACGCCGATCTACTACGTGAACGACGTGCCCCATATCGGGCACGCCTACGCGACCTTGGCTTGCGACGTGATCGCCCGGTTCAAGCGCCTGGATGGCTATGACGTGCATTTCCTCACCGGCACCGACGAGCACGGCCAGAAGGTCGAAAAGGCCGCCGCGGCAGCCGGCCTGACACCGCAGGCCTTCACCGACAAGGTGAGCCAGTCGTTCCGCGATCTCATCGGCGTGATGAATTTCAGCCCCGACGGCTTTATCCGGACCACCGAAAAGCGCCACTACGCCGCCTGCCAGGCACTGTGGGAGAAGCTCGTCGCCGCCGGCGACATATACCTCGGTAAGTACGCCGGCTGGTACTCGGTGCGCGACGAGGCGTTCTATGCCGACAGCGAGACCGAAGTCGGCACGGACGGCAAGCGTCGCGCCGGTCCAGTGGGCAACGAAGTCGAATGGGTCGAGGAGCCGTCGTATTTCTTCAAGCTCTCGGCCTGGGGTGACCGCCTGCTCGAGTTCTACGACAAGAATCCGCGTTTCATTGCACCGGAAAGCCGGCGCAACGAGGTCATCAGCTTCGTGAAGGGTGGCCTGCAGGATCTGTCGGTATCGCGCACCAGCTTTTCCTGGGGCATACCGGTGCCGGGCGATCCCAAGCACATCATGTACGTTTGGCTGGATGCGCTGACCAATTACATCACGGAGTGCGGCTACCCCGACGAGAGCAATCCGTTGTGGCGCTTCTGGCCGGCTGACCTGCATATCATCGGCAAGGACATCATCCGCTTCCATTGCGTGTTCTGGCCGGCCTTCCTGATGGCCGCAGGGGTGGCGACGCCGAAGCGGGTTTTCGCCTCGGGCTGGTGGACGACTGAGGGGCAGAAGATTTCAAAGTCGCTGGGCAATGCCATCGATCCGGTGGCGGCGACGGCAGAATTCGGGCTCGACCCGTTTCGCTACTTCCTGCTGCGCGAAGTACCCTTCGGCAACGATGGAGATTTCCAGCGCCGAGCCCTGATCGGCCGCCTCAATGCCGATCTCGCCAACGCCTACGGCAATCTCTGCCAACGCGTGCTCTCGATCGTGGCCAAGAGTTGTGGGGAGAAGGTGCCTCCCAAGGGAACGCTTGTGGAAGCGGACACGGCACTGCTCGACCGCGCAACAGGCCTGCTTGCCGTCGTGCGCGCCGAGTTCGATGAACAAGCCTTCCATCGCGCGCTCACCTCGATCTGGGAGGTGATCGCCGATGCCAATCGCTACGTCGACGCCCAGGCGCCGTGGGCCCTGGCCAAGACCGACCCGGTGCGCCGCGACACGGTGATGTGGGTCCTGGCCGAGACCATCCGGCGCGTGACGCTTCTGGTGCAGCCCTTCATGCCCGATTCGACGGCCAAGATCCTCGATCAGCTCGCCGTGCCGGCAGAGGCGCGGACATTCGCCGCGTTCGATCGCGAACTCGCGTCGGGCACGACGCTGCCCAAGCCGCAGGGCGTGTTCCCGCGCTTCGTCGAACCCGCCGCTGCCGCGAGCTGACATGCTGATCGACAGCCATTGCCATCTCGATTTTCCCGAGCTTGCCGGCGACGAAGAGGCGGTGCTGGCACGCGCCCGCATGGCCGGCGTCGGTGGCATGCTGACGATCGGCACGCGCCTCGACCAGTTCGAGCGGGTCCGGGCCATTGCCGAGCGTCACGGCAACGTCTGGTGCTCGGTCGGCGTTCATCCGCACGAGGCGAAGGAGGAGGGGCAGCGCACCCCCGACCGGCTGATCGAGGCCACGCACCATCCCAAGGTCGTCGGCATCGGCGAAACCGGGCTCGATTTCTACTATGAGCACAGTCCGCGCACCGAGCAGGTCGAAAGCTTTCGCGCCCATATCGCCGCGTCGCGTCAGACGGGGTTGCCATTGATCGTCCACACAAGGGACGCCGATCGCGAAACCATCGACATTCTCGAAGAGGAGGTCGGGAAGGGCGCCTTTCCCGGCTTGATCCATTGCTTCAGTTCGGGCGCCGACGTCGCCCAGCACGCGCTGGCGCTCGGCCTCTATATTTCGATTTCAGGGATCGTCACCTTCAAGGCGGCGGAGGGCCTGCGCACCATCGTCCGCGACATCCCGCTCGACCGGCTGCTGGTGGAGACCGACTCGCCCTACCTCGCGCCCATTCCCAAACGCGGCAAGACCAACGAACCGGCTTACGTCGCCCATACTGCCGCCAAGGTGGCCGAATTGAAGGGCGTGACGATTGCAGAGCTGGAAGCCGCGACGACGGCGAATTTCTTCAGGCTCTTTGCCAAGGCGGAGCGCCAGCAGTGCGGGTGACGATCCTGGGCTGCGGCACTTCCGGAGGCGTCCCGCGGCCAGGCGGCAAGGACGGGCTGGGCGAGTGGGGGGCGGCCAACCCCAAAGACGGCCGCAACCGGCGTCGCCGCTGTTCCATCCTGGTTCAGGACAGGGGCAAGACCCTCCTCATCGACACCTCGCCCGATCTGCGGGCACAACTGCTCGATGCCGAGGTCGAGCGCGTCGACGCGGTCCTGTGGACGCACGAGCACGCCGACCAGGTCCACGGCATCGACGATCTGCGGCCTTACGCGCTGCGCCAGGGCAGGATCGAGGCATGGGCGGATCCGCATACGCTGAGTGTCCTGCGGCGGCGCTTCGGCTATTGCTTCGAAGCCGAGGGCAATGGTTTCTATAACCCGATCTATCAGCCGAACCTCATCGAGGGGCCCTTCGCCGCCGCCGGCCTGCCCGTGATTCCCTTCGTTCAGGAACATGGCTCGATCTCTTCGTTGGGGTTTCGCTTCGGGCAGTTCGCTTATGCCAACGACGTGGTGACCTTGCCCGACAGCGCCTTCGCAGCGATGGCGGGCGTGGACGTTCTGGTCGTCGATGCCATGCGATTTCGGCCACACCCGACGCATGCTCATCTCGATCGCACCCTCGAATGGATCGAGCGGATTGGCCCCAAACAGGCTTTTTTGACCAATCTCCACGTCGATATGGATTATGCTGAAGTCGATCATTTGACCCCGTCGCACGTGCACCCTTGCCAGGACGGTATGGTCATAGATATCGACGGCTAATAGTCACCTGTTTCAATGGGTTATATTTTATTATTAAAGGAAAACAGGAAGTGAGACAAAAGGAGCCCGGGCGCCGGCTGTTTCTACTGACCGGCATGGCCAGCCTGTGCATGGTGGGGCCGGCTCGAGCCAGCGACCAACTCGATGCCGGCGGCCTGACTTTCCTGGATTTCGCCACGCCGGATAACGGCGCAAGTTTCCATCGTGGCGACGGCATGATCGCCGGCGGTCCCAATCAAGTCTCGTCGAGGATTCTCGGTGTCGAAAACGGCAAGGGATTGGCCCGGATCCGCTTCGAGCAGATCCGCATCACAGTAGCGATTCCGCTCGGTTGGCAAGCCACCGAGGATTGGGAGCGCGGCGTGGCTTACAGCAGCGACAAGCGCTATCGCCTCTTGGTCTGGCGGGTCGATTTCGAGTTCGAGGGCGTCAAGGACGCCGAGCACTATGCCTCCAGCAAGGGCGGGGCGATCCAATCGCGGCGTCCTGCCGTGAAGGCCCAGGCGCGCCGACTGGGAGATGGGACCTTCCTGTTGGTGTTCGAGAACGTGCCCAAGGCCCAGGGAGACTCCGAGCTCCGGACCGTCTTCGATCTCGTCATCCCACAAATCGGCAATCCCAAGTCCGGCGTGCTCATGACGCTGGGTGTCCCGGCGAGTGACAGCGGACGGGGGATCAAACTGCTGGCCTTGTTGAAAAAAAACATGAAGATAGATTGGTAATTCATTGTTGTTAATATAGTATATTAATTTGTCATAATATATATTATACGATAATTGGAGATGAGGTCAGGCAGCATGGCGTCCGGGCGTCCCACCGCAGAAACACTCCCCCAGGAACCGATGGCCCGCCTGCTCGCGGTCATGGCTTGGCTGCGCGACCGTCAGTATGGCTGCCCCTGGGACATCGACCAGACCTTCAAGACCATCGCGCCGTACACCATAGAGGAAGCCTACGAGGTTGCCGACGCCATCGAGCGGGACGACATGCCGGCACTCAAGGAAGAGCTTGGCGATCTTCTGCTGCAGGTCGTCTATCACGCCCAGATCGCCCAGGAAGCCAAGGCGTTCGGCTTTGGCGATGTGGCCACCGCCATTGCCGACAAGATGGTCGACCGGCACCCCCATGTCTTCGCCGATGCCCGGATTGACACCGCTGAGGCCCAGACCGTCTCCTGGGAAGCCCGCAAGGCGGCCGAACGGGCCGCCAAACAGACTGCCGAGCCAGCAGGGGCCCTGGACGGCGTGGCGCGCGCCCTCCCCGCTCTCCTTCGGGCGGAGAAGATCCAGAAACGGGCCGCCCGGGTCGGCTTCGACTGGACGGAAACCACGCCGGTCATCGACAAGATCGAGGAGGAACTAGGCGAACTGCGCATCGAGATCGAAGCCGGGACCATCGACCAGGCCCGCCTGACCGACGAATTGGGCGACGTCCTGTTCGCCGTCGCCAATCTCGCACGGCACTGCAAGGTCGATCCCGAGGCGGCCCTGCGGGCCACCAACGACAAGTTCGAACGCCGCTTCGGCTATATCGAGCGCCGGCTGGCCGACCAGGGCCGCAAGCCGGCCGAGGCCAGTCTGGAGGAAATGGAAGCGCTCTGGCAGGAAGCCAAGACGCGCGTCTAGTCTTCCGTGGGCTGCAAGAGAGGCAGCTCCAGCGCCTTCAACGCCGCACGCGCCGCGGCCAGAGTTTGCCGCGACGGGGCCCCGATGATCCCTGAATCGGTCGGCTGGGCTGGGGCGTAGTCTTTGCCGTCAAATCGCACCGCACCACCGCCTGCCTCGACCAGCATCAGCGCTCCCGCCGCATGATCCCAGGGCTTGGTGCGTCGATAGATGCTGAAGTTTGCACGTCCCGCCAGGATTTCCAGATATTCGACTCCGGCGCAGCGCAGTGTCGACACGGGACCGAGCCCCTGCTGCTGGGCGACCGGAAGCTGGCGCTCGAATGCCTTGCGTATTTTGTAGCCAACGAAACCTGCGGGCGATCCACCCGGCGCGGCCCCGACCACTTTCACGCCGTCCAGGGTAACGCCCTGCCCCGCCAGCGCGACGGCCATCCGCCCATTGGGCACGTCGAATATCCAGCCACCGACGGTCCGGCCATCCTCGACCAAGGCGACAATGATCGCGAAAGTCGCCTTGCCGGCCGCGAAGTTCGAGGTGCCATCCAGCGGATCGACGATCCAGCATCTCTCCCCTGGACGGCCGATCAGGTCGAGGAGGCCGGCATCGGCCTCGACGGCTTCTTCACCGACCACCGGCACGCCGGGCAGGATCTTCGCCAGGCCTGACGCCAGTTGCTGTTCCGATGCGACATCGGCAACAGTAACCAAGTCGCCAGGCCGCTTCTGACGGACGTCGTCCTTGGAGAGATTGCGAAACCGCGGCAGCAACTCGGCTGCCGCGACGTCGCGGATCAGATCAGCGACCTGCGCAAGTCCGCCGCTGCCGGGCATCGACCTCAGCCGACGACGCCGAACAGGTCCTCTTCCTTGAGAATGACATGGTCGACGCCACCGATCTTGACCTCAGTGCCGGACCACTTGCCGTAGATCACCTTGTCGCCGACCTTCACGTCGATCGCCTGCAGGCGTCCATCCTCGAGCCGCTTGCCCTTGCCGACAGCGACAATCTCACCCTGCATCGGCTTTTCCTGGGCCGTGTCGGGGATGATCAGGCCACCTTTGGTCTTGGTTTCGGCGGTCATTGGCTTCAGCAGAAGCCGATCATGCAAAGGCTTGAATTTCATGGTGTTTCCTCGGTCTGGGATGGAGCCGCTTATAGGATTCGCAGCAGCGGCATGTCAACGCGCGAGCCGGCGTTCGAACTGCGCGGCGGCGGCGGCATCGAGCGCCACGGTCAGCAGGGCCACCTCACCATCGTCGTGGCGGTGGCGGACCTCACCATGGCGATAAAGCCAGGCGATGGTGGCGCCGTCACTCAATGGAACGGAAATCTCGCGCGCCGTCCCTGCCCGGCTGAGCAATTCGCCGATCGCCTCCAGAAGCTGGTCGACGCCCTCCCCGGTCAGAGCCGAAACCGGAAACTGAAGCGCCCGTTCGGCGCCGGCGGCGGATCGGGTCTGGAGGCTCTCGAGCTTGTCGGCCGGAAGCGCGTCGATCTTGTTAAGCGCTTCGATCAGGGGTCTGTCGCCGCCTTCCTCGAGCGCACCCAGTTCTTTCAAGACCGCTTCCACGTCGGCGCGCTGCTGCTCGGTCTCGGGGTGCGAGATATCGCGCACATGCACGATCAAATCCGCCTCGATCACCTCTTCCAGTGTCGCGCGGAAGGCGGCAACGAGATGCGTTGGCAGATCCGACACGAATCCGACCGTATCGGAGATGACGCAGTTCTTGCCGTTGGGAAGCTTGATCGACCGCATCGTCGGATCGAGCGTGGCGAACAGCAGATCCTTGGCCATGACGCCGGCGCCCGAAAGGCGATTGAACAGGGTCGACTTCCCAGCGTTGGTATAGCCCACCAACGCGATCGTCGACAGCCGCGCCTTCTTACGGCCGACGCGGTTGACCGCACGTGTCCGCTGGACGGCTTCGAGGTCGCGCTTGATGCGGACGATGCGCTCGCCGATCAGGCGGCGATCGATCTCGATCTGGGATTCACCAGGACCACCCAGAAAGCCGAAGCCGCCACGCTGGCGCTCAAGATGGGTCCACGACCGAACCAACCTGCCGCGTTGGTAGTCCAGTGCCGCAAGTTCGACCTGGAGTCTGCCTTCGTGGGTACGCGCGCGCGCGCCGAAGATCTCGAGGATCAACCCCGTCCGGTCGATGACCTTGGTCTGCCAGGCCTTCTCGAGGTTGCGCTGCTGAACGGGCGTGAGTTTGTCGTCGACGATCACCAGGCCGATGCCCAGCTCGTCGACAGCTTCCTTCAGGCGCTCGACGACACCTTTGCCGAGCAGAGTAGCGGGCGTGATCCGCCGCAGCGGCGCGGTTTGGGCCAGGCGGACGTCGATATCGATGGCGCGGGCAAGCCCTACGGCTTCTGCGAGCTTGGCGTCGCTGTCGCGTTCTTCGCCACGGCCGCGCACATAGGGACACAGGACCGCGGCGAGCGTTGCCGGCCGCGCGGTCTCCAAAGGCCTACGTTCGCGTTTTTGGTGCTCGCCTTGGGCGGGATCTTCGATCAAATCAGCCTGCTGCGTCGGCCTTGTCCCCGTCGAACAACTGCACCGGCGTTACCGGCATGATGGTCGAAATCGCGTGCTTGTAGACAAGCTGCGAATGGCCGTCACGGCGCAGAAGCACCGAGAAGTTGTCGAACCAAGTGACGATTCCCTGCAATTTCACGCCGTTCACGAGGAAGATCGTGACTGGAGTCTTGTTCTTTCGCAGGTGGTTCAGGAACACGTCCTGAACGTTTTGTGCCTTTTCGCTCATGTTTTTGGCCTCTTGCTGGGCGGCCGGCTCCCCGAAGGTCACCGGTTTGGGGGGCGCGGGTATCTACCCGCTACCGAGTTGAAACAAATATAGGCGACGCCTTGATCAAAGCAATGCTAGCAACTCATGACAATTACGTGCCCTGAGGCGGGGCGGATGTTCCAGCAGGGGGCCGGTCAATGGTTCCGCTCCCCCAACCAGAACGGGTAAACACCCCGCCGCATGGGCACATTGGAGGTCGGCAAGGGAGTCGCCGACCATCCAGACTGTCTCGTCAGGGGCAATTCCCGTGCCGTCCAAGGCCAGGTAGATCGGATCGGGCGCCGGCTTGTCGCGTTTCGCGTCCTTGGCGCCGACGGCCCGGACGATCCAGCGCTGCCAGCCAAGATGCGCCATCTCGGTGCGCAGGTTTTCGCCGACCTTGTTGCTGACCACGGCCACATAGCAGCCTGCGTCATGGCAGCGCGCGAGCAGCGAGTCGGCACCGGGCAAGGGTTCCAGGCGCTCCAGATGGATGCGGTGGAAGGTCTCGTAGAACGCCTGTTCCGCTTCGCCGGCGCGAGAGCCGAAAAGCTTGGGGAAAACGTCGCGGAGCGAGCCATGGGCACCGACCTGTACCTCTTCTGCAGTCCACGGAGTCATCCCCAGGGTCATGAAGGTGTCATGGTAGCATTCGACGATCGTCGGCCAAGTGTTGACCAGGGTGTTGTCCCAGTCGAACAGCACGGCGCGCGGCGGCTTGATGCCGGTCGGGCTACTCACGTGACGGGATCTCCCGTTTCGGCGAAGCGCACATACTCTTCACGCAGGCGCCGCGCCATCGGGCCAACCTTGCCGTCGCCTACAGCCTGCCCGTCGATCTTCACCACCGGAGTCACGAACGACGTGGCGCTGGTAATGAACGCTTCCTGTGCCTTCATGGCTTCCGCCAGCGAGAACGGACGTTCGACGAACTTGATCTGAAGAGCGTTGCACAGAGACTGCAGCGTCTGCCGCGTGATGCCGGCCAGGATGCCGTTGTTGGTCTGGCGCGTCACCAGTTCGCCGTCCTGGGTGACGATCCAGGCGTTAGTAGACGCGCCCTCGGTGACGCAGCCGTCGGCGTCGATGAGCCACGCCTCATAAGCCCCGCTTTCCCGCGCCGCCTGCTTGGCCAGCACATTCGGCAGCAAGGCCACGGTCTTGATATCGCAGCGCTCCCAGCGGATGTCGGGCTGGCTCTTGATCGCGACCCCTGGGCCGGGATCGGCGTCGCCGCGCTTGCTGTTCTTGGTCGTCAACACCAGCGCCGGCTTGACCGGCGTGGTCGGAAAGGCGTGATCGCGCCGTGCGACACCGCGCGTCACCTGCATGTAGACCAGCCCATCGCGCAGCCGGTTACGGCGCATCAACTCGCGCATGACAAAGCCCAGCGCCGCCCGCGACACCGGCCAACCGATCCGGAGTTCACGCAAAGACCTGTCGAGGCGGTCGATATGGGGACCCTCGTCGATCAGCCTGCCATCGCGAACGCCCACGACCTCGTAGACGCCATCGGCGAGCTGGTAGCCTCGATCCTCGATATGGACGCTGGCATCGCGGTGGTCGACGTAGCGGCCATTGACGTAAGCATAACGCGCCATGGCGCTCTTCCCTTCCCTCAGTCTGCGGTGTCAGGGCTGGTGCGCTCGTCAGGCGCGCTGCCGTGCAAGCCCAGCGATTTCAGCTTGCGATGCAGTGCCGAGCGCTCCATGCCGACGAACGTCGCGGTGCGTGAGATGTTTCCACCAAAGCGCGTGACTTGGGCCAGCAGGTATTCACGCTCGAAGACTTCGCGCGCTTCACGCAACGGCAGCTGCATGATCTCGCCGCCCTTTTCCCAGCGCAGGACCGATGGTGCGTCCTCGCTGACATCATTCGGCAGGACGTCGGCCCGGATCGGGCCGCCATCCGCCGGCGCCAGGATCAACAGCCTTTCGATGACGTTGCGCAATTGCCGGACGTTGCCCGGCCAGTCGTGGCCCTGCAGGGCAGCCAAAGTGTCTTCACCGATCGTCCGCGACGGCAGGCCCGTCGCGTCGGCCACACGCCGCAGAAGATCTGCCGCCAGTTCGGGAATGTCCTCGCGGCGCTCGCTGAGTGGCGGAACTCGCAGCGAAACCACGTTCAGGCGGTGGTACAGCTCCTCGCGAAATTCCCCGGCGGTAATCCCGTCCGACAGCGGCCGGGCCGTCGACGCCAGAACGCGCACGTCGACCTCGACGCGGGTCTTGCCGCCATCACGGGCGAAGGATTGTTCCTGAAGCACGCGCGCCAGCCGGCTCTGCAGGGCCAGCGGCAGGTCGCCGACCTCCTTGAGCAGCAGAGTACCGCCGTGGGCCATCTCGAAGGCGCCGGAGACGCGCAGCGTGTCCGCTTCCGTCTCGCCGTCGGTGCCGAACAGCTCGATATCCAGCCGTTCGGTCGGCAGTGTCGAGCAATTCACAACGACAAACGGTCCATCAGACCGTTTCGATCCCTGGTGGATCAGCCGCGCCATGGTCTCCTTCCCGGCACCCGAAGCACCAGTGATCAGGACCCGGCTGCCTGTCGGCGCCACCCGCTCGATCTGGGCTCGGACACTGGTGGCACTCGGCGAGGTGCCCACGAATGTCACGTCACCGCCTGCCCGCCTGCGGAGGCTCGCGTTTTCGCGCTTCAGCCGATCGGCCTCGATGGCGCGGTCGACGACCAGAAGCAGGCGGTCGGCCTTGAACGGTTTTTCGATGAAATCGTAGGCGCCGGTCTTGATCGCCGAGACCGCCGTATCGATCGTGCCGTGGCCGCTGATCATGACGACGGGTATGGGTGGATCTTCGCGCCGAATGACCTCGAGAAGCTGCAGGCCGTCGAGTTCGCTGCCTTGCAGCCAGACGTCCAGGATGACGAGCGCCGGCCGACGCTGGCGCACGGCGTCGATTGCCTCGGTGCTGTTGTGCGCGCGACGGGCCGTGTTTCCCTCGTCCTCGAGGATACCTGCGATCAGCGTGCAGATGTCGCGCTCGTCGTCGACGATCAGGATATCGTGGGCCATGACTCTTCAAACAGTCCGCTACTGTCTCTGCGGATCATTGTGCGGCTGTCGCGTGTGGTCGAGCCGACGCGATTTCCTTCGCGTCCCGCCGGAATACCAGACTGATGCAGGCACCGCCACCCTCGCGGTCCTCCAGCGCGAGATAACCACCATGATCTTCCATGATTTTCTTGACGATCGCCAAACCCAGCCCAGTGCCTTTGCTGCGAGTCGTCATATAGGGCTCGGTCAGGCGTTCGCGCCCTTCCTTCGGTAGTCCCTTGCCATTGTCCTCGATGACAATGCGCACGGTCGCGCCATCGTCGTTCAGGGTCAGTGAAATCTCGCCCGGCGGCAGTGCCCCGGTCGCCGACGGCTCCCGCCCTTCGATTGCCTCCGCCGAATTCTTCAGGATATTGGTCAGGACCTGTCCGACCTGCCGACGGTCGCAGATCAGGGGGATCGGCCCTTCCGGCAAGTGTGAGGCGTAGCGGATATCGGGATTGCCGTTGCGCTGGAGGAAAAGTGCTTGTTGGCACAGTTCCTTGGCATCTTCCGCCTGCACCGTCGGACGGGGCATGCGGGCAAAGGATGAGAATTCGTCAACCATGCGGCCGATGTCGCCGACCTGGCGGATGATCGTGTCGGTGCAGATCGTGAAGGTTTCGGGATCGTCCTTGATCTGTTTCAGGTAACGGCGCTTCAGCCGTTCGGCGGAAAGCTGGATCGGCGTGAGCGGATTCTTGATTTCATGCGCGATGCGCCGTGCCACGTCGCCCCACGCCGCCATGCGCTGGGCCGACATCAGGTCGGTCACGTCGTCGAAGGTGACGACCGACCCGGCGTCGGATGCAGCACTGACGCGCACCAGCAGGATGCGCCGCGCCCCGCGCTGAAGGATCTCGACCTGCCCCTGGGTGACTCGATCCGGCCGCTCGGCCGCCTGCATCATGAGCGCTGCGAGCTCGGGCATGACATCGGCCAGGGGCCGCTCGAGCACGCCATCCTCGGGCAGCGCGAGGAGTTCGAGGGCCGAACGGTTGCTTCTGATGACGATGCCCTTCCCGTCGATGCTGAGCACCCCGGCCGAAACGCCCGCCAATACCGCATCGGTCAGGCGCCGACGCGTGTCGAGCTCCCTGTTGGCGCTGACCAACTCGCCGCGTTGATGCTCGATCTGGCTCGCCATGCGATTGAAGGAACGAGCAAGCTGCCCCAGCTCGTCGTTGGGCGGCCCCTCCTCCACGCGTGTCGTCAGATCGCCTCCCCGTAGCCGTTCCGCCGCCTGCATCAATCCGCCGATCGGCGCGGTCAGGCGGGTTGCAAACAGAATCGCCAACCAAACAGCCGCCAACAGCATCAGAAAGGCTATGACGCCACTAACCAGCAATATGACCAATTGACCGCGTTGCAGCGCGGACTCGATCTGCGCATAGAACTTTCCGGCCAATTCAATGCTCTTGATGTAGTCGACGACCCTGAGGTCGACAGCATGGCCGGTCGCCAGAAAGATCGGCTCACCGACGAAAAGCTGCATGACGAAGTAGGCGCCGTTCTCCGAATCAAAAAGGACCGGTCGCGCCTGGTTGACCGCCTGCCAAAGGAATTTCGCCGACGGCTGCGGATCGGTCATGCCCTTGGCGTCGGCGGCCTGGGCCTGCGCGATCACGCCCTTGTCGGCATCGATGACGGTCGCTTCGATGATCAGGCGCCCATCGATCGCGGTCTCCAGGATGCGCTTCGTCACCGCTCCATCGCGGATGCCGTCGATGCCCAGCGCTTGCAGCGGGCCGGCGATCGCGTCGATATCGCGCATGATTTCATCTTCTCGCGCCCGCCGTACCGGCTCGCCGATCTCCCGGGCCGATTCATAGGCCGCCTGTGACGGCTTCACGACGAAATCCGTCAGATTGAGGAAAAGCAGGGAGAGGATAATCGCGACGATCAGGGTCGGCGTGATGGTGAAGATGCTGCACACCAGCACGAGGCGCATGTGGAGGCGTGAGCCGGCGGCGCCGCGGCGGCGGTCCAGCCAAAGTTGCGTGAGTCGCACGGCAAGCACGGCGACGAGCGCAATGGCGATGACGAGGTCTGCGACCAGGAGGCCGGTCATCCAGCCGATGGTACTGAAAGCAGCCGGCACGAATCCCGCCAGCCAGGCATAGGTCACAGCACCGGCGACGATGGCGAGCACAGCCAAGGACACGGCGGCAAAGCGGCCATTCAGGCCGCGAAGCATCGCGCTTGCCGTGTCGCCCAAGCGTGGACCGCCCAGCGCAGTTGTCACTAAGTCACCCGCCTCGGCGGACCTGCGGTGTGCGAACCACGGGGACGTCGAGGTCCTTTATCTTCTTGCGCAACGTATTGCGATTGAGCCCCAGGAGACGGGCTGCGCGCAACTGATTCCCGCGCGTTGCCCCAAGAGCCAGGGACAATAGCGGTCGCTCGACCTCGGAAATGACACGATCGTACATGCCGTCCGGCGGCAGCCGGTCACCATGGGCGGCAAACAGGGCTTGTAGATGGCGATCCATCGCATCCGCCAGGGAAGCGTCGGCATGGCCGGGGCTTCCGGCGCCCGGAACTTCGTACTCCGGCGCCTGGACGGCGTCGGCGAGCTCGGATTCGATCGTTTCGACGCCGATCACCTCTTCCGAGTAGAGCGCGGACAGGCGGCGGACGAGATTTTCCAGTTCACGGACGTTGCCCGGCCAGCGGTGCTGACGCAGGCGTGCCATGGCATCCGTGGACAGGACCTTGGTCGGCAGGCCGTCCATGGTCGCGGCGCGCAAAAAGTGGTTGGTCAGTTCGGGAATGTCGTCGAGCCGCTCGCGCAGTGGTGGCAGCCTGATTGGCACGACGTTGAGACGGTAGAACAGATCTTCGCGGAACAGTCCTTGCTGGATCAGACGGCGCAAGTCGCGATGGGTGGCGGCCACGATGCGGACGTTGGCCTTGATCGGTGTCCGGCCGCCGACGGTCGTGTACTCGCCCTCCTGCAGCACGCGCAGCAGACGTGTTTGTGCCTCGGGCGGCATGTCGCCGATTTCGTCGAGGAAGAGTGTGCCGCCGGAAGCTTGCTCGAACTTGCCGGATGACCGCTGGACGGCCCCCGTGAAGGCTCCACGTTCGTGGCCGAACAGCTCGCTCTCGATCAGTTCGCGCGGGATGGCAGCCATGTTGAGGGCCACGAACGGCCCCTTGCGGCGCTTGCCGTAGTCGTGCAGCGCCCGCGCGACCAGCTCCTTGCCGGTGCCCGACTCGCCAGACACCATCACCGTGAGGTCGGTCGACATCAGGCGCGCCAGCGCGCGATAGATTTCCTGCATGGCAGTCGAGCGCCCGATCAGTGGTAGCCGTTCGCTCTCCTCCGGCGGGTGTGCGCTGCGCGGCATCGAGGCGGCCGGTGCCGAAAGGGCCCGGTTCACTATCGATACCAATTCATTGAGATCGAACGGCTTCGGCAGGTATTCGAAGGCGCCGCGTTCAGTGGCACGCACTGCGGTCAGCAGCGTCGACTGTGCACTCATCACGATAATGCGCAGATCCGGCCGCAGCTTGCGGATACGCGGCACGAGATCGAGGCCGTTCTCGTCGGGCATGACCACGTCGGTGATGACGAGTTGGCCTTCGCCTTCCTGGACCCATTGCCACAAGGTTGCGGCGGTGCCCGTGCTGCGCACGGTATGACCCTGCCGACCCAGAGCCTGATGCAGGACGGTGCGGATCGCGCGATCGTCGTCAGCGACGAGGATGGTTGCAGCGACGCTCATGGGGCGGCCTGTGAAAGTTGCATCGGCAGCATTACTCGGAACGTTGTCCGGCCGGGCGCACTATCGAACTCGATGGCCCCGCCGTGGTCGTTGATGATCTTGGCCACCAATGCAAGACCCAGGCCGGTTCCCGTTGGCTTATTAGTGACGAAGGCGTCAAACAGGTGCGCCCGGATCTCGTCGGACACTCCGCTGCCGTTATCGCGGACCGAAACAACCAACGGCAGATTGACGCGCGCCTGCTGCCCGGGCACCGCCAGGCGAAGGCCGTGCCGGAAGGCCGTCGACAATTCAATTTCGCGCTCGCCCTCGCCCAGCGCCTCGCAGGCATTCTTGACCAAATTGAGAAAGACCTGGATGAGCTGGTCCCGGTCGCCGTGGACCTCGGGCAACGACGGATCATAGGTCTCGACAAAGCGGACGCCCTTGCCGAAGCCGTTTTCGGAGAGGCGACGAACGTGATTCAGTACCTGGTGAATGTTGATCGGGCCGCGGTCGATCGGGCGGCCATCGGCGAACGCCTCCATTCGATCGACCAATGCCACGATGCGGTCCGTTTCCTCGCAGATCAAGCTGGTCAGCTCGCGGTCGCTGTCGGGGACCGACTGTTCGAGGAGCTGGGCGGCTCCACGGATCCCGGACAGCGGATTCTTGACTTCATGCGCCAGCATCGCCGCCAGCGCGCTCACCGACCGGGCTGCGCTGCGATGCGACATCTGGCGGTCGATATTGCGGGCAATCGTCTGCTCCACCAGCGATACGGCGACCAGCCCATCGCTGTCGGCGACCGGCGATAGCCGAAGTGCGCAGAACCGGCTGCCGATGCGCGGTGAGGCGAGTGTGATTCCGTTTTCCGCAACCGCGCCACCGCTCGCCTCAACCTGCTCGAGCAGTGAGAAGAGCGGCGTATCCTCAGGCACGAATTCGTCCAGCGGATGACCGACCAACCGCGCCCGGCCCGCCCCGAAGAACTGCTCAGCCGACAGATTGGCGTAGTGGATCAACCGGTTATGGTCGACGACAAGAATCGCCTCGGACAACGAATCCAGGATAGCTACGGAAAGCAGGTCGGGCGAGCTGGCGGATCGTTTGAATGGACGCAACGCCATGCTAGGCCGCCTGCCGTTCGAGGGCGGGCAGGAAGAAGGTGGCAAGCATTGCCCGCACCTTGGCCGGGTCGGGCTCACGATTGACGGCACCACGGAAGTCGGCCGAGGCCGGCAGGCCTTTGGAGTACCAGCCGAGATGCTTGCGTGCCATGCGCACCCCGGTTTCGAGCCCGTAATGCTCGAGCATCGACTCGTAGTGGGTCCGCACCGTGGCGTACTGCTCGGCAAGCGACGGATCGGACAGTCGCTCGCCCGTCCGCAGGTAGTGGATTGCCTGATTGAGGAACCATGGCCGCCCGTAGGCGCCGCGCCCGATCATTATGCCATCGGCACCCGACTGGGCCAGCGCCTGGTCGACGTCGTCGAGCGTGTTGATGTCGCCATTCACGATCACCGGCAGGTTCGTGGCCGCCTTGACGTTGGCCACGAACGCCCAATCGGCGTGACCTTCGTAGAATTGGCACCGCGTGCGGCCGTGCACGGTCAGCATCCGAATGCCGCAGTTCTCCGCGATGCGCGCAAGGCTGGGAGCATTCCGGTTGGCGTCATCCCATCCTGTCCGCATCTTGAGAGTCACCGGCAGCTTCACCGCCTTGACCGTGGCCTCCAGGATCCTGGCCGCATGGATCTCGTCGCGCATCAGCGACGACCCGGCATGGCCGTTCACGACCTTTTTCACCGGGCAGCCGAAATTGATGTCGATGAGTGCCGCTCCCCGGTCCTCGTTCAGCTTGGCCGCCTCGGCCATCACCTCCGGCTCACAGCCGGCGAGTTGGACCGACATGGGGAATTCTTCCGGCGAGTTCTTCGCCATCAGAAGCGTCTTGCGATTTTCGCGGACCATCGCGGCCGAGGCGATCATTTCGGACACCACGAGACCCGCCCCGCCGCGCTTGACCATCCGACGGAACGGCATATCGGTGACGCCGGACATTGGAGCCAGAATGACGGGGTCCTCGAGGCGGACCGGACCGATGTCGATGGGGCGGAGGCGGTTGGCTAGGGCCATTTACCTTGCTCAGTTAATAGGCATCTTGTGCAGTGCACAATAATTGAGCGAGCATTACCGGGTCCAGCCCTTTTCTGCAAGCGTCCGAAGTGCACACACCCCTGCCAGGGTGTTACTAACCGGCCGTGCCCACCTGTACCGCCCTGATCGTCGCCGCCGGCCGCGGCAGCCGCTTTGGCGGCCCACTGCCCAAGCAATATGCGCTTTTGGGCGCGCAGCCGGTCCTGAGGCGCACCCTTGCAGCATTGCAGGCAATCCCCGGAATCGATCGGCTCCGGGTCGTCATTGCCGCAGGCGACGAGGGTCACTACCGGGCGGCAGCCGAGGGCTTTGATCTTCCGCCACCAATCCTTGGCGGACCAAGCCGACAACTTTCCGTGTTGAACGGCCTCGAGGCGCTCACCACAGATGCCCCCGATCTGGTCGCCATTCACGATGCCGCCCGGCCCTTCGTGCAGGCGACTGACATCGCGGCTTGCCTTGAGGCGGTCGCCGCCCAGGGGGTCGACGGCGCCGTCCTGGGGATCCCGCTTGCAGACACACTGAAGCGTGTCACGGACAAGGGGACCATTTCCGCGACGATCCCGCGCGACAATCTTTGGCGCGCACAGACTCCCCAGATTTTCCGCTTCGCGCCCTTGCTTCAGGCACACCGTGATGCGGCAGCGCTGGGCGCCACCGAAACCACGGCTTTCACCGACGATGCCGCCGTCGCCGAACGCGCCGGCCTGAAGGTTGTCATGGTGGCCGGCAGCGGAGATAACACGAAGATCACGACTGCCGAGGATCTGCAGCGCGCGTCGACAATGGAAACACGCACCGCCTTTGGCTTCGACGTCCACGGCTTTGCGCCGGGCACCGCCGTGATGCTGGGCGGCCTCTCGATCCCGCACGTCCAGACGCTTGGCGGCCATTCGGACGCCGATGTGGGGCTTCATGCGCTCACGGATGCGATCCTCGGCACGATTGGCGCAGGGGACATCGGGCTCCATTTCCCGCCGTCCGACCCGCAATGGCGCGGCGCCTCTTCCGATCGCTTTCTCAAGCACGCGCTCGGGCTTCTCGCCGAGCGTGGCGGTCGGGTCATCCATCTCGACCTCACCCTGATCTGCGAGGCGCCTCGAATAGGTCCGCACCGTGAGGCCATGGTCAACAGTATCGCGCGCATCGCCGGCATCTCCCGCGAGCGCGTGAGCGTCAAAGCGACGACCACGGAAGGGCTGGGCTTCACTGGCCGCCGTGAGGGCATTGCCGCCCAGGCAGTCGCGACCGTCGAAGTGCCGAGAAGCTAGAGTCAGAGGTCCATCGTATGTTCGATCATGAATTGAGGACGGCCGCAGAGCACGTGCTGGTCGCCTGCCGTGCGCGCAAGCTAAAGGTCGTGACTGCCGAGTCGTGCACTGGTGGGCTGGTCGCCGCCGCCCTGACAGCCATCGCCGGCTCGTCGGATGTCGTCGAGCGCGGCTTCGTCACCTATGCTAACGAAGCCAAGCGCGAAATGCTGGGCGTATCGTGGGACGCGCTGCTGGGTCATGGCGCGGTCAGCGAGCCCGTGGCCCGCGCAATGGCAGCGGGCGCCCTCGCCCATTCGCAGGCCGATCTCGCCGTGTCGGTGACGGGGGTTGCGGGCCCGGGCGGCGGCTCGGAAGACAAGCCGGTCGGGCTGGTTCACCTGGCGGCAGTCCGGTCGGGCCACGAACCCATCGCCGAGCGTCATGTCTTTCCAGGCGATCGCGACGCGATCCGCCGTGCCGCGGTGCTTACCGCCCTTGCGATGCTGGCGTCGCTGGCCGAGCGATAGGCTTGCCGTAGAGCTGGTTGGCGCGCGCTTCAAAGGCCGAGACCATGCGGCGGACCGCCTCGGCGAAAAGCAGGCGGACCGTCTGCTGCAGCAGCATCGAGCGGAAGTCGAACTCCAGTTCGAAGTCGATCATGGTGCCATGCGGGTCGGGCTGGAACGTCCAGCGGCTGATCAGCCGGCGGAACGGACCTTCGATTCCCGTGGTGTCGATGCGCGGGCCGTCGGACTGGTCGGGCCCGAGTTCGACCCGGGAAACGAACTTCTCGTGGAACGGCCCAAAGCCGATCGCAAGCTCGGCGATCTCGACATTGCCGTCGCGCTGACGCACTCGGGCGGCGTGGCACCACGGCAGAAACTCAGGATAGCGCGCGACGTCGGCCACGAGGTCGAACAGCTGCATCGGCGAATGGCCGACGAGGCGGCGCTCGGCGTGACGCGTGGACAAGAAGCCGTCAGCCCTTGCGCTGCGCGGTACGCGCCGCGCGAAGGCGCGCGAAATCGTCGCCGGCGTGATAACTCGAACGCGTCAGCGGCGACGCGGAGACCATCAGGAATCCCTTGGCGCGGGCGAGGTTCGCCAGTTCCTCGAATTCCGTCGGCGTCCAGAAGCGATCGATCGGCGCATGCTTGGGTGTCGGCTGCAGATACTGGCCGACCGTCAGGAAATCGACATCCGCCGCCCGCAGATCGTCCATCACCTGCAGTATCTCCTCGCGCGTTTCGCCGAGACCCACCATCAGACCGGACTTGTTGAACATCGAGGGATCGATTTCCTTCACCCTTGCCAACAACCGCAGCGACGTGAAGTAACGCGCGCCGGGCCGGATCGTCGGGTAGAGCCGCGGCACGGTCTCGAGGTTGTGATTGAAGACGTCGGGGCGGGCCGCCACGACCGTCTCGACGGCTCCGGCTTTGCGCATGAAATCGGGAGTCAGGATTTCGACCGTCGTGGCAGGGGCCGCCGCATGCAGCGCGGAGATCACCTGGGCGAAGTGCCCTGCCCCGCCATCATCGAGATCGTCGCGATCGACCGACGTGACGACCACATGCCCCAGGCCCAGCTTGCCAACCGCTTCGGCAATGTTGGCTGGCTCATGCGGATTGAGCTCGCCGGGCTTGCCGGTAGCGACATTGCAGAAGGCGCAGGCCCGCGTGCAGACCTCGCCCATGATCATGAAGGTGGCGTGCTTCTGCTTCCAGCATTCGCCGATGTTCGGGCAGGCCGCCTCCTCGCATACCGTCGTGAGCTTGAGTTCGCGCATCAGCCGCTTGGTCTCGGCATATTCGGGCGAGTTAGGCGCACGCACCCTGATCCAATCCGGCTTGCGCTGAATCGGATTGTCCGGTCGATGCGCCTTCTCGGGATGGCGCTCCGCCCGGCTCAGGGAAAGCTTGTCGAGGGTTCCGTCCATGACGCCCTAGATATGGAGCGTCCGGCCGTACGCCGCCAGTACCGACTCGTGCATCATCTCGGACAGCGTCGGATGCGGGAACACTGTAGCCATCAGCTCGGCCTCCGTTGTCTCCAGCGTCTTGGCGATGCTGTAGCCCTGGATCAGTTCGGTGACCTCGGCGCCGATCATGTGGGCGCCCAGCAGCTCGCCGGTCTTGGCGTCGAAGATCGTCTTGATGAAGCCCTCGGGTTCGCCCAGAGCGATCGCCTTGCCATTACCGATGAAGGGGAATTTACCGACTTTGAGCTGCAGGCCCTTGGCCTTGGCCGCGGCCTCGGTCAGGCCGATGCTGGCCACCTGCGGCTGGCAGTAGGTGCAGCCCGGGATGTTCTCGGTCTTCATTGGATGCACGCCCTTCACGCCGGCGATCTTCTCGACCACCAGTACGCCCTCGTGCATCGCCTTGTGGGCGAGCCAGGGCGGGCCGGCGACGTCGCCTAGCGCATAGACGTTCGGTTCGCCGGTCGCGCCCCACTGGTCGATCACAATGTGGGTCTTCTCGACCTTCACCTTGGTACCTTCGAGGCCCAGGTTCTCGACGTTGCCGACGATGCCGACAGCTGAGATCACGCGGTCGACGGTGATGTCCTGCGCCTTGCCGCCGACGGTGATCGTGGCCGTAACGTTCTTGGCGCCCTTCTTCAGGTTCGACACCGTTGCGCCCGTCAGGATCTTCATGCCCTGCTTCTCGAAGGCGCGCTTTGCGAAGGCCGACACTTCTTCGTCCTCCACGGGAAGAACGCGGTCGAGCACTTCGCACACAGTCACTTCGGCGCCCATGGTGCGGTAGAAGCTCGCGAACTCGATGCCGATCGCGCCCGAGCCGATGACCAGCAGCGACTTGGGAAACTCCGGCGGCACCATCGCTTCCTTGTAGGACCAGACAAGCTTGCCGTCGGACTCGAGGCCCGGAAGCTGCCGCGCCCGCGCACCGGTCGCCAGGATCACGTCCTTGGCGGTCAGCGTGACGTTGCTCTTGTCCTTCAGGGCTACGGCGATCTTGCGCTTGGCCCCGTCGGTGCCGGCGAGCTTGGCCGCGCCATCGAACACAGTAATCTTGTTCTTCTTCATCAGCATCGAGACGCCGCTGCTCAGCTGGTTTGCGACCTTGCGCGAGCGATCGACGATCTTCTTGGCGTCGAACGATACTTCCTTCACCGACAGGCCATAGGCGTCGGCATGCTTGATCAGGCTATAAACCTCAGATGTGCGCAGCAGCGCCTTGGTCGGGATGCAGCCCCAGTTGAGGCAGATGCCGCCCATGTTCTCGCGCTCGACGACGGCGGTCTTCATGCCGAGCTGGGCCGCCCGAATGGCCGCGACGTAGCCGCCCGGTCCACCGCCCACCACGATCAGGTCGAAACTGGTCTCGGCCATGTCTGTCTCCTAGACCAGCATCGCGGCGGGTTGCTCGATATAGGCCTTGAGCGTCTGCAGGAATTGCGCACCCAACGCGCCGTCCACCACGCGGTGATCGACGGCGAGCGTGCAGCTCATGATGTTGCGGATGACCATCTCGCCCTTGCGGACGACGACCCGCTCCTCGCCCGCGCCGACCGCCAGGATCATCGCCTGCGGCGTGTTGATGATGGCGCCGAAATCGCGAACGCCGAACATGCCGAGGTTCGAGATCGTGAAGCCGCCGCCCTGGAACTCCTCGAGCTTCAGCTTGCCGCTCTTGGCCCGACCGGCCAGGTCCTTCATCTCGATCGAGATCTGCGCCGCGCCCTTGATGTCGGCGTTGCGGATGATCGGCGTGATCAGCCCACGGTCGGTGGCGACGGCGACGGAAATGTCGACCGCGCCGTACTCGATCATCTCATCCTCGGTCCACGAGGCGTTGCATTCCGGATGGTCGCGCAGCGCCTTGGCACAGGCCTTGATCACCATGTCGTTGACCGAGACCTTGGCGTCCTTCTTGCGCGCCACTTCGTTGATCGCCGCGCGTGCCGTCAGCAGGGCGTCGATCTCGAAATCCACCGTCAGGTAAAAGTGCGGGACGGTCTGCTTGGACTCGAGCATGCGCCGGGCGATGACCTTGCGGATGCTGGTATGCGGGACACGGGTGTCTCCCAGCGCCGCGAAGACCGGCTGTGGCGTGAACGCGGGCGCCGCCTTGGGTACGGGAGCGGCCGCAGGCGCCGCGCCCGGTTTGACCTGCTCGACATCGGCTTTGACGATGCGCCCACCCGGGCCGCTGCCCTTGATCCGGGAAAGATCCAGGCCCTTGTCGGCGGCGATACGTTTGGCGAGCGGCGACGCGAAGACGCGCGCTCCACTCGGTGCCGCCGCAGGCTGAGGCGCTGGTGCGGCCGTAGCTGCAGCCTTCGGGGCCGGAGCGACGACAGCCGCGGCGATTGCTGCAGCAGGCGGCGGAGCCGCGGTCGGCGCACCTGCAGGCACGGACTTCTCGCCCTCCTCCAGAAGGATCGCGATGACGGCATTCACTTTCACGGCCTCGGTGCCTTCGGGCACGACGAGTTGGCCGATCCGTCCCTCGTCGACGGCTTCGACCTCCATGGTCGCCTTGTCGGTCTCGATCTCGCACATCACCTGGCCGGCCTTGACGGTGTCGCCCACCTTCACATGCCATTTGGCGAGCTTGCCCTCCGTCATCGTCGGCGACAGCGCGGGCATCAGGATATTGATGGCCATGGACCTATCCTCCCCGCGTCAGCGATTGCAGACCGCGTGAGCGGCCTCGACGATGTTGCTCGATTGCGGCAGGGCCATCTTCTCGAGATTGGCGGCATAGGGCAGCGGCACATCGAGACCGGCAACGCGCTTCACCGGCGCATCGAGCCAGTCGAAGGCGTGCTCCATCATCAGGGCCGAAAGCTCCGAACCAATACCGGCGAACGGCCAGCCCTCTTCGACCGACACAAGCCTGTTCGTCTTCTTCACCGAGTTGACGATGGTTTCGGTGTCGAACGGGCGCAGGCTGCGCAGGTTGATGACCTCGGCATCGATGCCCTGCTTGGCCAGTTCCTCGGCCGCCTGCAGCGCTTTGCCGACCATGATCGAGAATGCGACGATAGTGACGTCCTTGCCCTGCCGCTCGACCTTGGCTTTGCCGATCGGCAGGATGAAGTCGGGATCCTCCGGCACATCGAACGACTGGCCATAGAGCATCTCGTTCTCGAGGAAGATCACCGGATTGGGATCGCGGATGGCGGCCTTGAGCAGGCCCTTGGCATCGGCGGCACTCCACGGCGCCAGCACCCGCAGCCCTGGAACGTGGGCATACCAGCTCGCATAGCATTGCGAATGCTGCGCACCGACACGCGATGCGGCGCCATTGGGGCCGCGGAACACGATCGGGCACGTCATCTGGCCACCCGACATGTAGTGCGTCTTGGCGGCTGAATTGATGATCTGGTCCATAGCCTGCATGGCGAAGTTGAAGGTCATGAACTCGACAATCGGCTTCAGGCCACCGAAGGCTGCACCGACGCCAAGGCCGGCGAAACCATGCTCGGTGATCGGCGTATCGATGACGCGCTTTTCACCGAATTCCTCGAGCAGTCCCTGACTTACCTTGTAGGCGCCGTGATACTGGGCGACTTCCTCGCCCATCAGGAAGATGTTGCCGTCCTTGCGCATCTCCTCGGCCATGGCGTCACGCAGCGCCTCGCGTACCGTCATGTGAACGGTCTTGCCGCTCCACTCCGGCTCAGCCGATGGTGCGGTCGCGATGGGTGCGGGGCTCGGCGTCGCCGCGTTCGCAGGCGGCGGCGACTCGATGCGGGGCGCCGCGACGGAAGCGGCCGGGGTAGCCTGGGCCGCATCGGCGACACTCTCGCCTTCGGCCGCGAGGAGGCAGATCGGCGTGTTGACCGCGACGCCTTCGGTGCCTTCGGCCACCAGGAGCTGCGCCACCGTCCCCTCGTCCACGGCTTCGACTTCCATCGTCGCCTTGTCGGTCTCGATCTCGCAGATCACCTGACCCGACTTCACCGCGTCGCCCACTTTTACATGCCACTTGGCAAGCTTGCCTTCCGTCATCGTCGGCGACAGGGCAGGCATCAGAACCGAAATCGACATGAATCAGGCTCCGATCAGGATATCGGTCCAGAGCTCCGACGGGTCGGGCTCGGGACTGTGCTGTGCGAATTCAGCGGCATCATTCACGATCTTGCGGATTTCTGCGTCCACGGCCTTGAGCGCCGTCTCGTCGGTGAGCCCAGCATCGAGCAGGCGTTTGCGCAGGTGATCGATCGGATCGCGTTCGTTGCGGTACTTGTCGACTTCTTCCTTGGTCCGGTACTTGGCCGGATCACTCATGGAATGGCCGCGGTAGCGATAGGTCTGCATCTCTAGGATGTACGGCCCCGCACCGCTGCGTGCATGGTCGACCGCCTTCTCACCGGCCGTCCGCACCGCCAGAACGTCCATGCCGTCGACCCGCTCGCCCGGAATGCCGAAGGCCTCACCATGCCGGTAAAGCTCGGTGGTCGCCGACGCGCGCTCGACGGAGGTTCCCATGCCGTAGCGGTTGTTTTCGATCACATAGATGACGGGTAGCTTCCACAGCGCTGCCATGTTCATGGCTTCGTAGACTTGGCCCTGGTTGGCGCTGCCGTCGCCGAAGTAGGTCAGCGAGACGTTCTTGCTGCCGTGGTACTTGTGCGCGAATGCGAGGCCGGTGCCGATCGGCACCTGGGCGCCGACGATGCCGTGGCCGCCATAGAAATGCTTGTCGCGGCTGAACATGTGCATCGAGCCGCCCTTGCCCTTGGAATAGCCACCGCTGCGACCGGTCAGCTCGGCCATCACGCCCTTGGGATCCATGCCGCAGGCCAGCATGTGGCCGTGATCGCGGTAGGAGGTGATGACGGCATCCTCGTCGCCGATGGTCGACTGCGTGCCGACGACGACTGCTTCCTGGCCAATGTAGAGATGACAGAATCCGCCAATCAAACCCATGCCGTAAAGTTGCCCCGCGCGCTCCTCGAAGCGGCGAATCAGCAGCATGTTCCGGTAGAACGACTTGAGCTCCTCGGCGCTCACGCTGTTGTCGCCGGGCCCGGATGGTTTGGGGGGCGACTTCGATTTGGCGGGAAGAGATTCGACCTTCGGCTTCACGGCCGGCTTCGCCATAGCATTCCCCTCGGTAGCCCCACGCCCGCTTATAGCATCGCTCATGCCGATGTGGTTGATCTAGAAGGAAAAAACAGAATGCCCCCGAGTGCGGCGCAGCATTTGAGCGATTGTTTGCAAATGGACCGACGCGGCGGACAGTTTCTTTCGGCCGACCGCTTTGCGGTCTCTCTTCAGCGCGTCGGCGTGAAGATGATCGTGTCGTCCTTGCGTGCAAAATTCAGCAGGATCCTTGCCCGCTCATCGAGCATGTCCGGATCGAGACTGTGATTGCGCAACGCTGCCACTCGGCGTTCCCAGATCTTTCGCGTCGTCTCGGCCTCGGCGAGATTTTGCTCGGCGACCAGGACCTCACGCTGCAGGTTCACCATGGCCAGCAAACCGCGATCACCATTCACGAGGTGGTAGCCGAAATAACCGAACACCGTGGCGAAGATCACGGGGGCTAAAATCTGTCGCGGTCTCAACAACATATGCGCTATTCCCGACGCGATAAGGCAACATATGGTGTCGAAAATCAAGGTTTTTCGGCCAATCCGATCCGGACCCGCCTGTTGTGGCGTCCCTTGTTCTCGATTTTGAGGATACGGACCGGCACCGAAGCGCCAGTCGAGGCGAGGTGTGTCCCGCCGCAGGCCTGACGGTCCAACCCGACAATCTCGACGATGTGGATCGTGCCATCGGGCGTGGGCGGCGGCGCCACCGAGCGGCTGCGGATCAACCCATGCTCAGCCTGTGCCTCGTCCATCGGCACGTAGGCGAAGTTGAGCGGGATGTCCTGGCGGATCAGATCGTTGATCGGACCTTCGAGCGCGCGCAGGCGGTCATTGTCGGCGCCGGGCAGGTCGAAGTCCATGCGTGCCGTTCCGTCGTCGGCCATCTGCACGCCGGTGACGAGCGCACCGTCGAAGCTCTGGAACACGAGGGCATTGAGGATGTGCGTATCGGTATGGAGCTGACACATCCTGCGCCGGAAATCCGGATCGACTTTTGCCTCGGCGCGACCGGTGAGCTCGGCCTCAGTGTCGAGCAGGTGCCATAGTCTTCCGGCAGAGACTTCGAAACCGACGACCTTCGCCTCGCCGCGACTCCAACCAAGGGTGCCGCGATCGGCAAGCTGGCCACCGCCGCCGGGATAAAACGGCGATTGGGCAAGTACCATCTTGCCCGGCCGGGCATCGACGATCTCGGTTTCGACGGTGAGGATGTCGGGCTGTTCGTGACAAAAGAGGTGCATGCTGGCCCTCTTACGGCCAGTCGCCCTCGGGCGTATTGGCGAAAATTGCTAGGCGGCAGCCGCGCGCGCGAATTGCAGCGGTGTGATGCCGTAACAGCGCTTGAAGTGCTTGTTGAGCGCACTCTGGTCGTAGAAGCCAACCGCCGTCGCGACCTCGGCCGGCGCTGCGGCGCGCCGCAGATGCCGGCAGGCCGCACCGAGCCTGACCTGCGTCAGGTAGGCATGAGGCGTGAGGCCGACCGTGCGCTTGAACAGACCGATGAGCTGGAATGTCGTGAGGCCGATGCCCGCGGCCAAACCCTCGAGGCGGAGGTCGGATGCGTATTCGGCGTCCATGCGTGCCGTCACGCGCGCGGCCAGCACGCTGTCACGGGGGGCCGCCTTGATGCCGATGTGGCCACTGCCATGCCGCCGGAACAAAATGCCGAACGATCCGACCAGCAGTTCGCGCTCACGGAAAGCATCCCGCCCCTCCTCGATCGCATGATGCATGGCGAGGAAGCCCCGGATGAGATCGGGGCCGCCGAACAGGTTGCGCGTGAAATAGGGCACCGCGTCGATGCCGAGACCGTCGGCCAAGCCGTCGAGAGCGCTCTGGGCGAGGTACATCGCGCGGTACTGCCAGCGCTCGCTCCATCCCATCCAGCCCGCATGCGGTTCGGCCGGATTGAACACGAACATGGTCGAAGCCTGGGCATCCTGTACCTGGCCACGGCTCTTGACCACCGAACCGCCGAGCTCGGTCACGGCTACGACCAGCGCGTCATGCGTGTGTGGCGGATATTCATGGGTGGTGAAGTCGGCGCAGAGCAGGCTCAGTCCGGAAAGATGTCGGTCCCACCAGTACTGGGACGAGTTGCGAGGATCGGGGCGCGCCACGGGGGAAGTTAACGAGCGTCAATCGTCATGATCAACCCCGCAATTTTCGCCAATACATAGGGCGCGCTCTATGGTCATCGTCGCACCATGATCGCTCGACTCTGGCGCGGCCGTGCCAAGGGCGCCAATGCCACGGCCTATTCCCGCCACTTCACAGAAACCGTCACGCCGGAACTGAAGACACTGACCGGTCATCAGGGCGCCTGGCTGCTGCGCCGGGAAGTCGAGGGCGAAACCGAATTCCTGGCCCTCACCCTCTGGGAGTCGCTCGACGCCATCCGGGCATTTGCCGGCGATGCAGTTGAGACGGCCATCGTCGAGCCGCAGGCGCGGGCGGCCCTGTCGAGCTTCGACAGCTTCGCCCGCCACTACGAAGTGGCGGTCAAAGGCTAGACGCCGCGCAGGATCGAGGTACCGGCGTAGCGCGCCTGGGTGCCGAGTTGCTCCTCGATGCGCAGGAGCTGGTTGTACTTGGCGAGGCGATCCGAGCGCGACAGCGAACCGGTCTTGATCTGACCACAGTTGGTCGCAACCGCGAGGTCGGCGATGGTGGCGTCCTCGGTCTCGCCCGAGCGGTGCGACATCACGGCGCCGTAGTTGGCGTTCCGTGCCATCGCCACGGCCTCCATGGTCTCCGTCAACGTCCCGATCTGGTTGACCTTGATCAGGATGGCATTGGCCAGGCCGTCCTTGATGCCGTCGGCCAGGCGCTTGGGATTGGTCACGAAGAGATCGTCGCCCACGAGCTGGATCTTCTTGCCAAGCTTGTCAGTGATGACTTTCCAGCCCTTCATGTCGTCCTCGGCCATGCCGTCCTCGATCGACACGATCGGGAAGCGCTTCACGAGATCGGCGTAGTAGTCGACCATGCCGGCGGCATCGAACGACTTGCCCTCGCCTTCCATCTCGTACTTGCCCTTCTTGAAGAACTCGGTCGACGCTGAATCCAGCGCGAGCACGATGTCGCTGCCGGCTTTGTACCCGGCCGCCTCGATGGCCTTCATGATGAAGGCGCAGGCTTCGTCGGCGGACTTCAGGTTCGGCGCGAAGCCGCCCTCGTCGCCCACGTTGGTGTTGTGACCGGCGTCATGGAGCTGGCCGCGCAGCGCGTGGAACACCTCCGCGCCCATGCGCAGCGCATCGGCGAAGCGGTCGGCCTTCACCGGCATGATCATGAATTCCTGGATATCGATCGGATTGTCGGCATGGGCGCCGCCGTTGATGATGTTCATCAGCGGAACCGGCAGAACCGAGGCCTGACTGCCACCGACATAGCGGTAGAGCGGCAGGCCGCTGTCCATCGCCGCGGCCTTGGCGATCGCGAGCGAGGCACCGAGGATCGCGTTGGCGCCGAGGCGGCCCTTGTTCGGGGTGCCGTCGAGCTCGATCAGGGCGCGGTCGATTTTGATCTGCTCCAGCGCGTCGAGGCCGGACAGCAGGTCCATGATCTCGCCGTTGACGGCGGCGACTGCCTTGAGCACGCCCTTGCCGCCGTAGCGCTTCTTGTCGCCGTCGCGCAGTTCGACCGCCTCGTGCGCACCGGTCGAGGCGCCGGACGGGACGGCCGCGCGGCCGATCGCGCCGCTGTCGAGTTCGACTTCGACTTCAACGGTGGGATTGCCACGGCTGTCGAGGATTTCGCGACCGCGGACTTCAGCTATGGCGCTCATGAGAAAAACTCCTGTTAGGCGCGGCCTGTCTAGCCCGCGCCGACGGCGGGGAGCAAGTGACGCGATGGCGCGCACTTCCTATACTTCCCGGCAAGAATTGCCGCCGCCTGGGAGAAAACAATGCCCGACCAGACCCATCAGCATCAGGCCACCGCATCCGTCGAAGCGCGGACCGATGCCATCGAGGCCGCCTTCCACGAACGCGGCATGGAGCCCGCCAACTTCATCCGCGAGTTCAAGCACCTCGCCGAGGAGGAATGGGTGCCGGAGAACGGCGCACGGGTGGTCGCCAAGGCCTGGACCGATCCGGCGTTCCGCGAGCGGCTGTTCGCCAACGGCCGCGAGGCCGTGACCGAACTGGGCCTCTCGATGCCGCCGCATCACCGGCACCTGGTCGTGCTGGAGAACACGCCGAGCGTTCACAACGTGATCTGCTGCACGCTGTGCTCGTGCACCGCCTTCTCGATCATCGGCCTGCCGCCGGACTGGTACAAGGACCTGGAATACCGCGCCCGCGTCGTGCGCCAGTCGCGCACCGTGCTGAAGGAGATGGGCCTCGACCTGCCGGCCGACATGGAAATCC